>NZ_SGWF01000009.1:0-9351 GCF_013337105.1 Paenibacillus sp. JMULE4 | reverse complement strand
AAGTCAAGACATGATTTTTTAGAAAATAAGTTATGTCCTCCTTCCGGTATTTAGGATGCGATTTGCCTTACTTCATGGGCGTAGAACTGAATGGGGCGCGCTTCGCCGAGTGACTGGTGCGGGCGTTCCTCATTGTAAAATTGGACATAGCGAGCCAGCCCTTTACGCAACGCGCGAGGGTCCTCGAATTCGTTTATGTAGATGCATTCGTACTTGAGCGAACGGAAGAATCGCTCCGTGCGGCTGTTGTCCGTGGCTCGGCCTTTGCCGTCCATCGAAACTTTGACGCCTTCCTTCTCCAGCAGCTCCAGGTAGTCCTTGTTCGTAAAGTGAGAGCCCTGGTCGCTGTTCATGATCTCCGGCTTGCAGCTGCCAAATGCCCGTTTGAGACAGCGGAGCACAAAGCCTTTCTCCAGCGTGCTGGAGAGCTCATCATCGATGACTTTGCGGCTGTACCAGTCGATGATGAGGAACAGGTACATAAAGCCTTTGCCCATCCGTAAATAGGTGATGTCGATTCCCCAGACTTGGTTTGGCCGGTCGATCGTCAAGCCGCGGAGCAAGTAGGGACGCGTGTAGGTCGCATGCAGGCGCTTGCTCAGATTCGGCTTGGGATAAACGGCCTCAAGCCCCATGATCCGCATCAGACGGCGTATGCGCTTGCGATTGACCTCAAAACCTTGATCGCGAAGAATTCGTGTCATGCGGCGGTAGCCATAGTAGGGATGCTTCATATAGATTTCGTCGATCCGGTGCATGAGCAGCACATTCTCTTCGCTCTCGCGCTGCTCCTTGGCCGGTCGGTAGATGCTGGTACGATTCACAGACAGCAGCTCAGCTTGGCGCTTGAGCGTGATCGTCGTTGCGTTGTCCGGCTCCACCATCGTTTTACGCGATTCGAGAGATTCATTTGAGGCCAGATTTTTTTTGAGCCAGTCGACCTCAACCGTAAGTTGACCGACCAGCTTCTCCAAGCGCTCCTGCTTGGCTTCGTATTCCTTTTTCATTTTTTCTGTTTCGCTCGTCTTCTTCTCGAATACGGTCGAAGCGCGCTCCAGGAACTCTGCTTTCCACCGGCTGATCATCACCGGGCTAAGTTCGTATTTCGATGCAATCTCGTTGACGGTCTGCTCCTCGCGGAGCACCTCCAGCACAACCTTCGTCTTGAATTCTGAGGTATATCGGTTCCGTTTTTCCATGATCTCATTATAACTTATTTTTCACGCTCCCGTGTCTCAGCCTATGGGAGCATTATAAAGATCTCAACCGCAAATTTCTGTAAATAACGCGAAAAATCGAAGATAACCTTTTAGCTCTTCTTAATGAAGGTATCTAGTGATTTGGGATTCATGACGAGAAGCGTGTTTTCAACTATTAGGTTATAAAATTCTATAAAAAGTACAGGGGTACATTTTTAGGAAAATTTCATATGGAGTAAATGAGGGTAAACTTTTCAGAAATCAGAAACTGGCTTTTACTAGGCACTGGGTATGGTAAAATAGAATGGAAAAATGGGGAAGATGCTAAACATGCTGTAAAACGACGTAATTGCTTCATTTCAAACCTCAAAGTTAAATGGAGTGTTGAGGATGACAATAAATAAAGAGGAATTTCAAAAAGCATATTATATATGGTCTGATTTCAAGAATGAGGTTCTTTATAAAAATAGGTTTATCATTAACCATGAAGTACTGGACATAATTAAGTCAATTTCAGTGCGAAACACTAGAGAAATTAATACTGGCCAAACTTTTTATCGTGCAAGACTGTTCGATGTGGATGAAACATTATTAAGTTTTATCACTATGCAGAAAAGTACAACTAAAAATAGTCCGTTTCATGGTTATGATGCAGAAGGTTCTTTTATTCCTAGAAATAATGATGTTGTGTCTGATGGTCGGGCTAATCCATCATTTATTAAATATCTGTACACTGCTGAGGATGCATATGTAACCGCTAGAATATAGACATCAGAAATCGCTAGATAATAATGAACACTTTACGCTCCTTCCTCCCCTAACTATCATTCATCTTAGAATAATCATCATGGGTGAGGAAGAGTATGAAGCGCTTAGAAAGGTGGCATATGTTTTTCTCCATTCATCAGATGAAAGAGAAAGGATTAAGGATCTCACAAATTGCTAGAAAACTAAATGTTTCGAGGAACACGGTGTATAAGTACTTGAGCATGAATCCAGATGAATTCAAACAATTCATGGAAGGTATGGAGACCAGGAAAAAGAAATTTGTATTCGCTAATATAAAATTGAGCCACTCGGAAGCGGTTTGATCAAAATAAAAGTGAGCCACCGAATTTCCAATTCTATCACGTTCCTCGTATGCTAGATTTGTCGACAATCTGGCGGAGAGGATAGAAAAGGATGATCACCGTGGCTCAGTTTCATCTTATCAAACATTGCATCGAGCGGGAAGGGCTCTCTCAGCGGCAAACCGCTCAGAAGCTTGGCATCTCACGCAACACCGTCAAAAAACATCTGGAGGCCGAGCTGCCGCCTACAACCATGGAACGCAGGAGGATTTACGGCGGACGGAAGCTCCGCAGGGAAACCGAGCGGATTGTGCCGCTGATCGACGAGTGGCTCAAAGCTGATCAGAACGTGTGGAAAAAGCAGCGGCATACCGCAGCACGCATCTATCACCGACTGGTGGACGAATACGGCTTTACCGGCTCAGAATCGAACATTCGCCGCCTCGTACGCCAGCGCAGGACGCTGCTGCCGGAAGTGTATATCCCGCTGGAATTCCAGATGGGGCAGCAGTTTCAATTCGACTGGGGAGAAGCCGACGTGATGCTCGGCGGCCGGCTGACGCGCGTGTATCTGTTCTGCATGCAGCTATCTGCAAGCCGCAAGCGGTTTGTCCGCGCCTATCCGCACGAAAAGCAGGAAGCGTTCCTCGACGGATTTGTCCACGGCTTTCGATACTTCGGCGGCGTCCCCGCCATCGGGCTCTTTGACAATCTCAAAACGGCGGTCATTAAAGTGCTGCAGGGCCGCGACCGATTGGAGCAGGAAGCGTTTCAAGCCCTACAGGCGCACTACGTGTTCAAAGCCGAATTTTGCAGCGCGGAGGCCGGCAACGAAAAAGGGCAGGTGGAAGGTCTGGTCGGCGATTCGAGGCGAAACGCGCTCGTCCCCGTCCCCCACGTGCAGTCGCTTGATGAACTGAACGACCTCCTGCTTGCCTGGTGCGAGCGGAGTGCGCAGCAGAAGAAAGTCCCGTACACGCAGGAAACGATTCACGAGCAGTGGCTCAAAGAAAAGCAGGCTCTTCATCCGCTTCCGACCACCGATTATGAAGCCTGCAGAACCGCCGAATGCCGGGTCAGTAAAATCTCCACCGTCACGTTCGACCGCAGCCAATATTCCGTACCGTGCGACTATGTCGGGCAGCAGGTATGGGTGAAAGGTTTTGTCGATCAGGTGATCGTGGTGGCTCAAAACCAAGTGATCGCCGAGCACCGGCGCGTCTACGAAGACGGCGGCATCCACCTGAAGCTCGATCATTATCTGGAGGCGCTGCTTCGCAAACCGCGAGCCGTCCGCGACGCCCGTGCCATGCAGACGGCGGATGTTCCGCAGGAGCTGCGCGGCTTTCATCGGCAGATGAATGCGAAGTATGGTGCGGATGGCGACCGCGGATTTGTCCGCTTCCTCCTGCTCCACCGTGAAGTGGGGATGGACATCCTGATTCGGACGGTTCAGACAGCACAGGCCGCTGGGATCTTCCGCTACGAAGGACTGCGCCAGATCGTGCAGCAGCTTACCGGACAGGAGCCGAATCCGGCCGCGCTGCCTGCAGCCAGCCTGCCGGCGGATCTCGCGGAGTACCGCGTTCGGAAAGCCGATCCCAACCGCTACGGCGAGCTCACACGTGGAGGTGCTGCGAAGTGAGAGGCGAAACGACTGAACTGCTCCTTGAAAACCTGACCAAGCTGCTCAAACTGCCGACCATTCGTCAGCAGTACCGCTCCCTGGCACGCGAAGCGGAAGAGCGCAATCTAAGCTACGAAGCGTATTTACTGGCACTGCTTGAACAGGAGCAAACCGTACGCGAAGCGAACCAGCGGCAGCAGAAGCTGCAGCGCGCCGCGTTTCCGATCCGCAAAACGCTCGACACCTTCGACTTTCACCTGCTGCCCAGTCTGAATCGAAACCGCGTCATGACGCTGGCGCAGGGGGAGTTTGTGCAGAAGAAAGAGAATGTCCTGATGCTGGGCAACAGCGGTACGGGAAAGACCCACCTTGCGATTGCAATCGGTATGCAGATGGTGCAGGAGGGCTTCCGGGTGCGGTTCATCACTGCCGCCAACTTGGTCGAGGAGCTGCTCGTGGCCAAAGAAGAACACCGGCTTCTGAACATGGAGAAGCAGTGGCTCAAATATGATGTCGTCATCTGTGACGAGCTGGGCTATGTCCCCTTCTCCAGAGCGGGTGCGGAACTCTTGTTTCAATTTTTCTCCAGCCGCTATGAACGCGGGAGCAGCATTCTGACCAGCAACCTGGATTTTGCGGAGTGGACGCAGGTGTTCGGCGACGAGAAGCTGACCGCCGCCCTGCTGGATCGCCTGACGCACCGGGCGCACATTCTGATGATGAACGGAGACTCCCACCGCTTCCGTCAAAGTCTTCAGCGACGAGCGCAGGAGGAACACGATGCGTAAAAGGGAGACGATCCGCTATGATGCCGACCGAGATGTCTGGTGCGTACCCACGTCGGCGCGGCCGTCCCCCCTCCACTGCGGGGAATGCTTTACTCTGTATGTGGGCAGCAAAGCGTACGAATGCCGCTTGGAGCTCGATACCGATTGGTACGTCCTGATGCAGGATACCAAGTTTGTCCTCCATCGACGAACCGTATATGCTGTTAGCCTGTGATAACAAGGAGGAACAGGGACATGGATGACAAGCAGACTCGAGAGCCGATGTATGATGTGGAATCGTTGGCGGCGTTCGAAGGGCAGGAGACAGAAGAACTCATCGCCGCACTCGCTGCGTACTGCAGGAGTCTGGAACAGCAGGTGGTAGGATTGCGTCAGGAGATGAATCGGCTGACACCGCAGGGGCAGGACAAGCCATTTCCGGATCTACACAGCGATCTATACGAAACGTTTGACCATCTCGCCGCCTACACACGGTTCCGGCATCTCCTGACCGGATTGGAATAAGGAACATATTTACAAATTTCCGCCCCCCTAGGGGGGCACCTTTTAAACCCTTTAATCCTTACAATATTAAACATTTATGTAAGACCAAAAGACAAAAGTGGCTCACTTTTAATATGATCGCTCTGGCTCAAAAAGATATTGACAAAAACAGAAATTAGACCCCTATGAGCAGCGAATCATTCAGTGGTTGAGGGAGTACCCCGACCTCTCTGCCGCTCAAATATGGGATTGGCTAAAAGAGCACCATCCAGACATTGAAGTTGGGGAAAGTACCGTGAGAAGCTATGTCCGGATGATGCGGAAGATGTACGGGATCCCAAAGAGGGTACAGCAAAGGCAGTATGAAGCCATTCCCGATCCTCCAATGGGTGAACAAATGCAGGTGGACTTCGGGGAGACGAAAATGAAGAACCTTCAAGGGAATCTAGTCAAGTGCTGGTTCATGACGTTCGTTCTCTCCCATTCCAGGCAGAAATTCGTTCATTGGCAAGATCGGCCATTTGTAACGAAGGATGTGATCGATGCTCATGAATTAGCTTTTGCATATTACGGCGGAATGACGAAAGAAATCGTTTATGATCAGGATCATCTGCTGCTCGTCAGTGAAAATTACGGGAATCTAATCCTGACCCACGAATTTGCGGTCTATGTGCGTCATCGAGGCTTTCATGTCCACATGTGCCGAAAACAAGACCCCGAGAGCAAAGGTCGCATCGAAAATGTCGTGAAATACGTCAAACGAAATTTTGCACGCCATCGGATCTTCATCAGCGTGGATAAGTTGAATGAGGACTGCTTGGCTTGGTTAGACCGGACAGGGAATGCGCTGATCCATCATACGACCAAAAAAATACCAGCCGAAGTGTTCGCCCTTGAGAAGCAACATCTTCGCCCGGTCCCAGAAAAAATGCAAACTCCTAGTACGAGTATAACAAGGACTGTGCGGAAGGACAACACCATTTGGTATGAAGGGAGTCGGTATTCCGTTCCCCTCGGGACGTATGATGGCACCTCGAAAGAAGTTGGGATCCGGGTCAATGAGTCCACGCTTCAAATCCACGATGTGGATACCGGTGAAATCATCGCTGAACATGAACGCTCACAGAGGCGGGGCCAGCTCATCCAGAACACGAATCACCGGCGAGATCGCCAGAAGGGCATTGCTGCTTACTTTGAAAGTGTGAGGAGACAGTTTCCTGATCCTGATCTGGCTTCATCTTATCTGGAAGAGATTCGCCGGCTGCATCCGCGGTATACCCGTGATCAGCTCCAACTCATTCAAAAAACGCTGGATCAGGCATTTCAAGAATCCGTGGATCAGGCTCTCCGTTACTGTGTGGCCAACCGATTATACAGAGCCGTGGATTTTGCTGATGCCGTGAACCACTTCTCAAATTCTTGCGAAAAAACGTCATCGGATCGAAGCCATGTTACACAGCTGAGCGGAGTGGATCCGGCCAAATGGAAAGCCAAGCCTCAAATTCGTGATGTGGAGATCTACCGGCGCATTTTGAGAGGAGGCTAAACATGAACGAGACCATAACACACCTGAAACAAAGCTTAAAAACACTCAACCTCACGGAAGCGGCCCAGATCATTGATGAAAGCTTAATGGAGGCTGAAGAACACCAATGGACATGCAGTGAGTTTTTGCAACGGCTGCTCCGTTATGAATTAGTCCGACGAGAAGAAAAGCAACTCACCAGACGTTATAAATGGGCGTCCTTCCCTGAAGTGAAGACGCTGGATGAGTTTCGTTTGGAAGAACAACCATCCATAAGCAAACGCCAATTTCAGCAACTACGGGAACTTCTATGGCTTGAGCAGAATTACAATCTCATCTTGCTCGGGCCTCCCGGGGTAGGGAAAACGCACATCGCCATCGGATTGGGCGTAGAGGCATTACATAACGGCTGCAAAGTGAGCTTCGTGCCGATGGATGGCTTAATTCACTTACTGAAGACACAAGAGATTTCCCGATCGTCCCAGCATAAGCTCCGGCGTATTCATAACTCTGATCTGGTCATATTGGATGACTTGATGTTCATGGCCATGGACCGGAATGAAGCAAATTTGTTTTTTCAGTTTGTGAATAAGCTGTACGGTCAAACTTCAATCATCCTCACCTCAAACAAAGGGCCGGAGGATTGGGGTGAACTGTTGGGAGATCAGGCGATCACCACTGCGATCCTGGATCGGATCTTGCATAAGAGCGAGGTCATCCAATTAAGTGGCGACAGCTATCGTCTGAAGTACCGGCAGACTATTTTCGCAAGCTAAAACTGTTCAATATTACTTAGCAATAATTGTTCAAAAGGGCTTGACGGTTACAGCATATACAGCACTTGTTGAGGTTAGGCCATACTTAAACAGTTTGGTAAGTGTGGCAAGTATTCAAGTTAAAGAAGCTTTAATAATTGCAGACTTAACATATGATGGGTTCGCAAAAACTGATGGGATTGAAAATTATTTATTCTACCTAATTATGACTGATTTTTCAAAACCATCAAACTCAAATAAAAAAGATTACATTCCAACGCAATATATAACAGAATTTATTAAAAGTCTCGGTTTTGAAGGTATTAGATTCAATAGCTCATTATATGGTAGAGGACGGAATGTAACGATTTTTAATTATAATAAATGTGAGGCAGTGGATTCTAAGTTGTATCAGATTAATGATATTTGTTATGAAGCAAAAGCAATTGCACCCGAGCAAGAAGAAGATTTAGTTCATTATAAACTGCTACCTTACAAAGAGAAGGACCGAGAAGAACTATTGAATTATCTATTCAGAGCTTTACAGAAGAATAATGACTAGATTAATTATTGGAGGCTATATAATGCCAAGATTATCAGAGATTGACGGTAATGACACCACACAAATTTGTCTTTTCTTGAAATTTGCAACTGAGAAATGGCATCTTGAATCATTACAATCAGGAAAACTAAGAATGAATAATCTAAGAAAATTTATTGATATGGAAAAAAACGAAGGTAAAAAGGGGATGGGAGATTTACTAGAAGCATCGAATGTCATTAATCTCCTTAATTTTAAGCTAGTTGACCCTGATACAGATGAAATTATCTTCGAGGGAAAAGCTTCTAAAGGTATTATGACCTTAAATCACTGTACGACAAAACTAGTGTTTTGTTTGACAATGGTTGATTCTAAGATGTTAGAGGTTGTTGGTGATGATGATACAAGTTATAAGTGTAAGGTCATCTTTTCAGAAATTCAGAAACAAAGGTTTGTCGAAGATTTCGGAAACTATGTAATGATTCTCCCAGTATCTGCTTTTCGAGTCTGTCAAGAATTTTGTGTAAACTCGGTTATGCCAAAGTTTGGTGCCGGACTTGACATGGAGCCTCCAGTGGGCATGATTTCTCGCGATTGGGCGATGCTGGAAAGCGGTCATCACGTGGCTAACCAGCCTATCATGCCCACTCCTCCATGTAAAGTCCTTTAGCGGACATGTACGCGATCGGGAAAGTGTACCGTAAGTTGCAGCAGGATTTGTCCCCAGTTTTGAACGCGTCCCGTCCACTTGCGAAGCACGTCCATTGTCGCTAGATACAGCATCTTGAGCAACGCTTCGTCGTTGGGGAAGATACTCTTCCCCTTTGTGACTTTACGAAGTTGACGGTGGTAGCTTTCGATCATATTCGTCGTGTAAATCAGTTTGCGTAGTTCCGGCGAGTATTTGAAGAACGTTGCGAGCTCATCCCAATTATTCCGCCATGAGCGTACAATCAGCGGATACTGCCTGCCCCATACCGCCTCGAATTGTTCCAGTTCCTGCAGAGCGGCTTCCTCCGTTGGAGCGGTATAGATGGGACGCAGCGCGGCGGTGACTTTCTTTAAGTCCTTGTAAGATACATATTTGATGGAATTGCGGATTTGATGAATGATGCACTTCTGAATCTCCGTCTGCGGGTAGCATGCGGCAATGGCATCGCTGAATCCTTTTAGATTATCGACGCAGATAATCAGAATATCTTGTACACCGCGGTTTCTTAGGTCGGTCAATACGCTCAGCCAGAACTTCGCAGACTCGTTCTCACCAATCCAAATGCCCAGTACGTCCTTGTAGCCCTCCAAATCAATGCCTACAACCATGTAGGCGGCTTTGTTGATTATTTGCCCGTCCTGCTTGACTTTG
>NZ_SGWF01000008.1:0-11745 GCF_013337105.1 Paenibacillus sp. JMULE4 | reverse complement strand
TAAATTCAGATGCCCGTTTATTCTTATGAATGATCTTCCCCCACTTGTCGAAGGAAAAAATACCCGTGGACTGCAAATTGATATCCCAGGAACGCAGGAGAATTTCCGACAGGATTTCTTCTTTTACTCTGTTTCGGTCATAACGCAATCTCTCGGCAACAGACCGTGCTCCGGAGACCGCCAACGTGTACAGCTCGCGGATGTCATTGCCCGGACCTACCCTGCAGATGTCGAACACCCCCATATATTCTCCGTCGACAAATATGGGACAAGCCGAGCAATCCCATACCCGGAAAGCGGTGCAATAGTGTTCATTGGCGGATGTGGCTATAGCCATACGTGTCCTTAGCGCAATGGAAAGTCCAGTAGAACCTACGTTATCCTCCATCCATCTGGCACCGGGTGTAATTCCTCCCCGATCGCACACATGCTGCGCTTTCGCATCGGCCATCATTTCGATCAAATATCCATCTGCATCGGCAAGAAGGAGCAGGTAACCTCCACCCTTTAAATAACTGTACATTTCTTCCATCACCGGGATAGCGGCTGCCAGTAGCTCTTCGTTTTTTTTGCGCTTATCGATAAACTCATCTCTGCCAATATGAGAAGCAACCTGATCCAATTCATAAGAAATACCGATCTGCCTGCACCTATACCATGAATCCAGGACTTCCTTGCGAATATTCGCGTCCGCTTCCCCTTTCAGCACGAATTGCTGCCATGATTGCGTGACATTCAACGGTATTTCCCCCTTGGCTAAAATAGATATGTCGCATTATTCAAACAATGTATAACCATTCTATTAAACCGGATCGTTTTCCTGCAAGTCCTATTTTCAAAACCTGATGTTTCGAGGTTAGGACAGCCATCCGATCCGAAAATATTGTACGAATCGGTGAATACCCAGAACATCAATCCAATCAATCGCTGTTCATTCAGGAGAACTACGCCGATCATATGACAAGAAGCGGAAGCCCGATTATTCTTTTACCCATAGCCGCTAACTTTTTCGAAAACTTGGTTACGATACTAATTGAAGACAATATCCTCATTCAGCCTAATCCCAACCGGTTGGCCGTATATTTGGATTATTCTTTTGGCGGTACTTCGGTACCTGCTGCAGGGCAAATTCAGGTCATCAATAATAAGCTTAGCTATGCCCTGCCTTGGGGCGCTCCGACGGATACGGTCAGTATGATCGCCCCGGTAGGCTTCAGCAATCCTTCTCCCGCCGGTGTATATTTGGCAGGGTTCGCTCTTATCGACAACATCCTTTTCTAAATATTGAGCAAAACAAAACAAGCTGTCATTTAGGCATATTAGGCGACAGCTTGTTCTGATGGCGGTTTAACCCCATTGAATCTCTTTTAATTTGTTCTTCAAATAGTCGATCGATGCGGCCGCATACCAATCGGGATCGGCTTTGCGGGTATGGAAGCCGACCTCCATCGTCAAATAGCCTTGATAGTCGATCTCTTTCAAAGCTTTCAACACAGCGTCGAAATTGCAGTTTCCTTGTCCCGGCGGAAGACGGTCGGCATCGGATATATGGATATGGTGAAGCTTATCTTTCATGCGGTACACGTAGTCACTGGATACCTCACTCCGATAGAGCGCATGGAAGGTATCAAACATCACTTTGACGTTATCTTCACCGGTTTGCTCCGCCAGCAAGAGGGCGTCGTCTGCGGTCTCGACCAAATTGCTGTCTGTAGGCGTCGGCTCCACTACCAGCGTGACGCCAAGCTCCTTTGCATATCGGGCACACTCCACCAGCCCTTGAAGACTGTAATTCCATGCCTCCTGCTGCGGAGTCCCATAGACGGCCCATCCCGCAATCCAAATCACGGTAGGACATTCCCATTCATGCGCAAGGAGAATAATATCCTTGTAATGCTGAACTGTGAACTCCCGTTCCTCTCTAATCGGAGAGCTTGGGTTGTTCCCCGGCCCCCCGCCCGGAGCGGGCAGCATCGACGATACGTTCAGTTGATGCGTTCTGAGCAGTTGTTTGATTTCCTTTCTCCGCCCGTGCGATAAATGATCCGGCCAGGCATGGGGACTGGCGCAGCCGATCTCGATCCCGTCATAGCCCATAGAGGACAATCTTTTAATGACTTCATCCAATGGATATGACGGAAGCCAGCTTGGAAAACAACTATACACCCATGTATTAAACGAGATTCCTTTCATATGTTCATGCTCCCTTCTATGGATACGAAATTGGTGTCAACCTACCAAACGAATACGGCTTTTTCGGTCTTTCTTTCATCGAACAACCGGAACGCTTTCTCTGCTTCTTCCAACCGGAAGGTGTGTGTAACCAGTTTTTCAACCGGGACGTTTTTGCGTACAATGAAGATCAATTCCTGGTTCGTGATCGAGATTCGGGAGGACAAACTGAAAAGTATGCTAAGCGGAAGCAATTATGGGCAGGACGGGTATCTTTTACTATATCAACCTTCCAGCGGTACGGTCGTTTCCAATTTCAGCATGCATTCCACCCTGCTGCAGGATTTTCAGACGTCACTGGCTTTAGATCCTGATCAAAACAGGGAATTTATTTTTAACTCCGATAACGTGAAGTATCAAGCTGTCTATGCAGATATCCCTTACGGCCATTGGAAGCTGGTATGGATGGCTCCGCTCAGCAGCATTACGAAAGGCGTTCAGCAATCCACTCAATTGACCATGCTCATTGCCGTGGTCAGCTTGATCATCGCTTTGATTATTGCATTCCCTGTCATGAATAGCGTCCTCCGGCCGCTGTTTAAACTTAAGGGAGGGATTGTAAGTCTGGGCAGAGGGGCGTACGTTCCGATTCAGATCAAATACAGCAACGATGAAATCGGATTTTTGATACAAAGCTATAATCAGATGCTCGGTGAGCTGCAAAGAATGGAGCAGGAAGTGTTTGAATCCAGGGTAAAAGAAAAAGAGAGGGAGCTGCTGCAGCTGCAAGCTCAGATTAATCCTCACTTCCTGTTCAATACACTCGAAACGATTGAGTCTTATGCTGTCAAAAACAATGGAGAAGCGGTTGGCGAAATGGTGCAATCCGTGTCCCGGATGATGAGATATAATGTGAGAAACGATGGAGGATGGGCTCCGGTAAAAGAAGAAATGGCCTATATCCGAAATTTCCTTAATATCCATCACTATCGAAACGGCAAGGATGTGATGGCGAAATTCGACGTAGATTCGGCTGCAGCAGATATTCCAATTATGAAGCTGAGCATACAACCCTTTGTAGAAAATGCGATTAAATATATGGATGGAGCCCGAGCATGGGCGCTGAGGAATTCCTGTTGACCGTTACAGTGGAGTTGACAGAGGGGACGCTTCATATCGATGTTCGTGATACAGGAACCGGCATACCGGCACATATTCTGGACAAGATTACTCGATTGATTCATTCGAAGGGAGAAATCGTCGATCCTTATTTTCAGAAGCACACAGGCATTTACAACGTATACCGCCGGTTTCTGCTGGCCTACGGAGACTCGGCAGACTTTAGGATCACTTCCCATCCGCATCAGGGAACCAGGGCGGCAATCCGCGTACCCTATCGGAGGTCACAGCACAGCATGTCTGAATCCTCCAAAAAAAATAAGGTGGAAAAGTCGCCAGCTTCAGGCTATCTAACGGCTTCTCCATGGACGGTTTAATCCGCTCTTTCCATGCGTAAATAAATCCCGGTTCACCCTAAGCATGCGGATAGGGCTGCTTATGGAGGAGACCCCCATATGCGGATTTCGAAATATTGACGAGCATACATCTCTACTGCCGGACCGGGATGTATAAGTCTCATCGAGACTGCCTCAATCGGGATTTGGAGTCCGATAAACAAGACTCCTACAAGGAGAGCCATCCACAGCTTCGTCCTGTGCATCGTTATACCGATCTACTGAATGAATCCTTTCTCCATGGCGATCGCCTTTTCCCTCAGCACATAATATTTCAACTTCGCTGCCTCCAGCGAGGCTTCGCTTTGGCGCACTTTGAGCTCGAACTTCCGGAGATCGTGGCGGGATATGACGCCGACCTCATAACGGAACTTCATCCTGCTCAGGTCCGCCTTCGCTTCCTCGGCATTGCGCTCTTCTGTCAAATAGGACTGATAAGCATTTTTCGCTTCCGTGTAGGTGGCTTGAATTTTTTTGGACAGCTCCAATTGCATCTGCTTGTTTTTCGTTCCCGCAATCGCATAATTCACGGCCAAACCGCCTTCTCCATACACGTTTTGAGTGACGGAATTATCGCTCTGCCACGCTGCTTCATCTATGTTGTTGGCACTCATTTTCATTTGGAACGAATGCCTTAATAACGTCTCCGTATCCACTTCGACAATCGGCGCTGTAGACAGGTCCTCAATCTCTTTCAACTCCAGATTCGGATCATACGCAATTCCGATATCGAAGGAAAGCTGCAGCAAGGCGAGCCGGTAGTTTTGGTTTAATATCGTCAGCTCATCTTTATGCTTTGCCAGCGCTCTTTCCGCTGCCAGCACATCCTCGGAAGAAGCGAGGCCCTCCTCCTTAAACAACGTCGCTTTCCTGAGTTCCTGTTCCAGCAAAGTCTGATATTCCTGCATGAAGGCGATTTGCTTCTTCATCCCGAGCAGCTGCACGTACTGAGCGATCGTCTGAAGACGTATTCCCTCCCGTGCCTCTTCCTGCTGCAGCCGGGTGTTGCGCTGGTCCGTTTGCAGCTGATGGGCTGCCGATTTCATTTGTTCCCTTTGCTGATGAATCATTTGGTTAATCCCCGCGCTCATGGCGCCCATCCCTTGAATCAACTGATTGACGGCTTTATTCGTCACGGTCGTCATCGGACCGATCCACAAGTTCTCCTCCGGCTTCAGCTGCACGCCTTGGGCATTCATAGCCGCGATCATTTCTTCCGGGGTATCGGGAAGATGTGCGCCTGTAACCAGAGAACCGTGCAGCGAATCGCTTTGCTGCTTCAAATCGTTTTCCTTGGCGTTCAACGCCGCATATTTCAACTGCAGCAGCATCAAGTTGTCGGAGTCTTCCAAAGCCCGTTTCAGTACGGCGGGTAAATCGATGGACGATACGAAATCCAAATCGTTCGCAGAAACATAAACCTGCCGATCGAGCTCTTCATTTGCTCCGTCGGCCAATGCCGCTGTTTGCACACCGGACAACATTAACAGAGCTGCGCATAAACCGGCCATCGTCTTTTTCATCTCTCATATCTCCTCTATCTATTTTTAAATCGTCAAGCTTGTTGAATCGGAGGAACGGGGCGCATTCAAGCCTGGCTCTGCCTGCAGCTCCTCCTTCTTCCGGAACACCAGAAACCGGGTCAGCAGCAGTGCAATAAAATATGCGACCATTCCCATCATCGCCATGGCCAAACAATCACGCCATATGACGGAGAATTCGTTGGCCTTTACAAGGACGTTCCGGATGGCATCCAAAAAATACGTCAGCGGCAGCATATGCCCTACCGCCTGCAGCGCTTTGGGCATCGCCTCAAACGGCCAGGTGAAGCCGGAAAGCAGAAACGACGGGACGGCGATCAGCATCGCCGTTTGCGTAGCTCCCAGCTGATTGGCGGAGATTAGACTGATCAGATACCCGATGCCGCTGACGGCGAACGTGAAGCAGAGCACGGTAAGGAAAACCAGGGCAGCGCTGCCTGCGAACGGAGCTTGATAAACATACAATGCAATGCACAACGCAACGGTCGTATTGAACAGATTGATCAGAAAGTAAGGAGCCGTTTTCGCATATGCCAATCGCCATGGCTCCCGCCGCCAATAGGCAAACCGCTGCCAGGTCCCTTGATCCTTTTCCCTCGTTATCGCCAAAGCGATACCCAGGAACAGGACCTGCTGCAGAATCGCTCCGATTAAGCCGTATATCATAAAATCGCTATAATTTACCGTGGGATTATATAAAATGCGGTATCTGTAAGGAATCGGAGACAGCGTATGGAGAACCTGCTCGTCCTGCAATCCCTGCTGCAGCTGCAGCTTTTTGGCGGAAAGACCCATGCTGAACGTCGTGATGACTTCATTGGCTCCTTTTGTCGCCGTGTTCGAATAAATCATATTACTCCCGTCCACCCAAGTCAGCAGAGGAAGCGTTTGGCCCTGCTTTAAACTCGCTTCGAAGCGGTCGGGGATGAATAAACCGACCTGCGCTTCTCCCGAAGCCAGCGCTTGTTTCACCTCCTCTTCCGAATGTACCCTTTGGGTAATGCGAAACGTTTCGCTTTCATCGAAGGCCTGGATGATTTGACGGCTAAGCGGACTTTGATCGTCATCCATCACGACGGTGCTCAATTCCGTTACCTTGTGATGCGTATAAATCGCCCCGAACAGCAAGGTATACATCACCGGTACAATAAACAAGATAGCGAATAAACGCCGGTCCTTCACAATGCTTTTCCATTCATCGGCGATGACGACGCCTACCTTCAAGTCCATGACTGGATCACCCTTCCGTTGCCCCGATCCACTGCAGCGTCATTCCGACTGCAGCGCCCTCCGGCATTTGCCGAAATCCAACTTTAACGGCAAACGATCGAACGTCGGTTTGTCCCGCGGTTTGCGTCGCTTTTTTGACCGCAAAATCAGGTGCCGCGGATATGGATTGAATCGTACCTTCCACCTCTTGTCCTGTGGCGATCAGCTTCATCCGAATGTTGTCCCCGGCTTTGAATCCGGCTACGCTGGTTTCCGTCATATAAAACTTGGCCCACGGCGTATCTGTCGTTTGAATCGTAAAAATCGGGAATCCGGAGCCGACAAGCTCGCCCGGCTGCGCGGTTTGCGATATAATGACCCCGTCGCTGGGCGCGGTCAGTTCCGTATAGCCGACATAAACTTGCGCCTCTGCTTTGGCGGCCTTCGCCTGCTTTTCGCTCGAAGCGGCCGACTGCAGCGCACCCTGCGCTTGCTTAATGGCGGCTTCGGCCGCGGCTACGTCCCCTTGCCGAATAGCGACCTGCTCACGGCCCGCCTCAGCAAGCTGAAGCGCCGCTTTTGCCTGTTCCAGCATCGCTTCGGCGGCGCGGATTTCTTCTTCCCGAGGCCCCTGGTTTACCATTTGGAGCTGCTGCTCAGCCAGTTCTACCTTGGTCTTTGCCTCCTGATAGCTGACCTGGACTTTATCCACCTCCGCTTTGGAAACAAGTCCTTCCTCCAGCATCGCATTCATCCGGTTCAAGTTTTGTTCTGCAATCTCGTACACTTCTTTTGCCGCCTGGTATTGAATCTCCGCCTGCTTCTTTTCCTCCGGGCGGGCACCTTGACGTAATCCGTCCACTTTGGCCTGAGCCGCATCAACCGCCGCTTTCGCTTGCGCGATTTGCTGCTCCACCGTCTCCGACGTCACCGTTACCCCGGCTGCCGCCTGCTGCTTCTTCGCCTGCGCCGCCGCCTTTGCGCCTTGCGCTTCTGCGATCTTGCCCTGAGCCAGCGCAACTGTAGCATCGGCCTGAGCAAGCTTGGCTTCCAGCTCCGAGCTCTGCAGCCTTGCCAGAACCTGGCCTTTTTGGACGGTATCTCCTTCGTGAACAAGGATTTCAGTAATCCTTCCCCCCAACTTGAAGCTCGCGCTGACCGCATTCGTTTCAATGTAAGCCGTAGGAAGGGCCGATGATTCGGCCTGTGCATTACCCGCCGTGGGATGCGTACTGAGCAGATAACCGCCCGTACCGATAGCCAGTGCCATTACAATAAATATCATGGGTCGAATAAAGCGCATGAATATCCCTCCAGCTTAATGTTGTTGCCACTGCCACTGCATTTAAGCAGAAAAACAGATACTTATACAATCATAAGAATTAAAATATTACGAATTGACCGTATTGTTCATTTGGTCATTATGCTCCAAAAAATAATCCTCCTTTACAGAGGATCCTAATTCGGCTTGGCCAACAAGCCTTCGGACAATAATAACTGCATATATTGCTTGATCTGCTCTTTATTCAGCGGCTCATGGGTCTGACTCCATTCCGTTGTAAGGGCGATATAAAATTTCAGGAGCATAAAGGAGATGACCCGGGAATCACAAGGCTTGATTTCCCCTTTTTCAATCGCCGCCTCGATTTCCTGCCGCATATATTCGAGGACCAGATTCTCCAGCCTTTTGATGCCCTCCAGCGCCTGAACGGTTCCGATATCGCGAACTTCCTGGGCCAGCTTGACGAACAGCTCGTGATCGGCCCTGAACTCCAGCAGCGCATCCAGTACCCGGATCAGGTTCTGATCGAATGTGTCCTCCCGCTTGATCGCCCTCTCGCAAACTTCCTTCATTTCCTGAAGGGCCTTGCGCAGGATTTCGTCAAACAGTTCTTCTTTCGTTCTGAAAAAGGTATAGGTTGTTCCTTTCCCGACATTCGCAATTTTCGCCACCAGCTCCATCGTCGTCGCTTTATAACCGAACTGGGCGAACGATTGCGTAGCGGCAGCCAGTATCATTTTACGACGATCGATCGTTGACATCAGAATAACTTCCTTCCCTTTTCCCGTTTGAAATTGACCGTTATTCATTTTTGGTCATTTGGTCATTATTTACTTTACCATGATCTTCCCTTGATTGCAATAAGTCTGCAGGAGGAACGATGCTACAAATGATTTTTTAACACATGTGAAACCTTTTCCTCTTTTTGTAAGTCTAATGCATAGAAACTATTCTTCGAAAGGAGCTCGTTTGTCCTGTGAAAAAATATGCGGCCATCGTTCTCTTATCTATGCTGAGTCTAAGTATTTGCGGCGCCGCCGCCGCTGAATCCGGGAAACTCTCCAATACCAACGAAAGGAATATGGATCTTCCTGCAGCCGGAGATTTCGAAGCATTCAAACCGGAGAAGGATCTGCTGGTTACGGAATACAAGTTTGAGTGGTCCAAAGAGCAGCTGTACAACTTGCATCGCACGCTTCCCCACGCTTATATACCGTCATTCGTGCTTCAAGACAGCGAATTTGACGGCCTTCAGCCCGTAGGGGTGATGACCAGCTTGCCCGGTGTTAAGGTAGAGAAATTGGACAGTAATGAGGACGTGGTGGACGATCAGCTTCGTCTGTACGTCACCGATCCATCAAGCCTGATTCCGGGAAAACAATATGAAATGACTACCATATGGCGCAATCGGGGAACAGACAATCCGAGTATAAGCATGAGTTCTTTCTTAAGTCACCCGCAGCCGTCGAACGGCATGATAAATAACTTGTGGGGAACAATGGACAGCTTATTCCGCTTCACATGGGATCAAGTGAAAGAACGACAATGGACGCATCCCGTTCAAAAACAACATCAGGCTGCCGATCATACTCCCATGTACTATGCCAAGCTCAACTGGACCAACTACACAGCAAAAGATAGCGGAAGGCTGAATGCCGGCTTTCTGCACATTCATTCGCCTGAGCAACTGGAGCAATATAGAGCCGGGCAGAACAAACGATTACATGAGCTTTCCGATGAAGACGGATTTCAGCGATTTGCCGTAACCTACGCCAAGCCGCAATTTCTCACTTACGAACAGCTGTACGATAACTATGATTATCTCGTGACTCAGGTTTATCAAATCGGCAAAAATGAGGACGGGGAGGACGTCACGATCGTTTCGTTTGATCAGGACCATCGTATGCCCATAGAGCTGCTGCGCGAGAAAAAGATATCCAGTTTTGCCGTAACCGAGTGGGAAGGCATCGCTTATTCGTCGAAGATTAAAGAGCTGGCGGGAACCGCCTACTCCGTGGATACGCCATATCAGAACCATCGGCCCACCGGTATGTTCTGGATAAAAAACAAGTTCGGCAAAAGCGTCGAAATAATCCGTATGTAAAGCCGCAGGGCAAGCCGCGGCGGCTTGTCAACCAAGCTCTTGGCAGCATCAGGCGGCGAGCAATCTCGTTAATTGCTTTTCGCCGCCTCCGTCACCTCAAGAAAATGGTTCAGGATTCTCGCGGTTAATCCCCAGATCACACGATCTTTATAATAGTAAAAAAACTCGGGAACGGTTCCTTTTCCCCATTTGTAATTCCGGCCGTTAGGGATTCGATCGTATGGAAAATCTTCACGCGGAGCCACGCTCAGATCCACGTAATGAAGCTCTGGAGCATGGCTCCGCAGGTATTCCATCGGTACGCAAAACACGCTGCCACTTCATCAGGGTTGGGCCGGATCTGATCGTAGTTGGATATCCGCGCCGCAAACGGATAAACGATATGAAATGACGTAATCAAATAGTCCAATGGCCCAATCACTTCAACTTCATGTTGAGCCAGCCCCAATTCTTCACAAGTTTCACGTACGGCTGCAGCCCTTTCATCCTTGTCGCCCGCATCGATCTTTCCTCCGGGAAAGCAAATTTCCCCCGGCTGCCTCTTGAGATGATGCGCCCTTTCTTCAAACAAGATGTTCAGTTCGCCGTTCTTTTCAACCAGCGGAACCATCACCGCATATTTTAAAAAGTTTTTATGCCCCATCAGTTCTGATTTTCTATTTTGTAAAGCTTGGTAGACTTGTCTCAAGATGTTCCACACTCCCGGTAAAAATCAAGATCTTACCACCTTATTGTTCATATTATATCGTGTTTGCACTACAAATAACGTTATCTTTGTGAACAAATGGTTTACAAAAAAACGCAAGAGCCGTTCGGACAAGACAGGCTCTTGCGATGGATCACTTTGTATTGCGGGCCCCAATGCTATTTACAGCTGAAGCTGTCCCTCATCCCCGAATTGAATGCGGACAGGACCCTCCACGAGTTCGATTTTCGGATCGTCCTGAATTTCACGCCATAGGGCTTCGGAAACCCACATCTCGTCAAGATGCAGCGTATTATGAATGATCGCAAGCTTCAAGCTGGAAGGCTCGGCCAGTCTTAAAATGGACAAAGCATTCTTCATCAGTTCTTCATCGGTTTCAAAGGTCATAGGAACCGCCGCGCGCACAACCAGTCCCGAAGTCATGCAGTTCAAATAAGTAGCTTGTCTGTCAATCTTCGAAACCAAGCGCTTCGTCGTATAATCCGCCAGACCGATTCCCGTTGCGTTTCCGTGCGAAGGCTCGGAGAGGTCCAGCACACCCAAATACTGAATGAAAGGCTCCTCTGGCTCGGGGATCCCTTGAATTCGCAACCGGCCGATAATATTCGTATCCATCCCGGTGCCGCTGTAGTTTTTACCCATTTCTTTCACGATGCAAAGATCCATATGCTTCACCGGAAGCTTCGGCATATAGGATTTGGAGAGAATCAGCAGCTCCTTTTCTCTCTCCCAAAGCTCCGCCTTCGGAATCCCTTCGATCAGCGCCGTTTCCTCGTATTCATTCTCCACAATGGCAATGCCTCCGACGACCGGAACCCGCTCCAGGATCACGCCGGCAATAGCCGGAATAGCTCAGCGATACGACCGACGCCCAGGCTGTGCACCATCGAAGCTCCCTTGGCCCTGCCCATCCCACAGCCATCATCTTCATCATCCCGCTCTCATACGTCCCGCTAAAGGAAGTATGCGCTTTAATGCGGTTTACCACAATCACTCCGTCTGACGACAGTGCTTCCTCGGCACAATATACAGGCAGTCCCTGAATTCCCTTGGTTGTATGTCCAAGCAGCCGGACTTCACCGGAGCAGGACACAGGAGCTCCTATGCTTTCCGGTGTAATTCCCAAGCTCTCCAGGATTTCTTTCTGTCCTTCAGGCTCTCCGCGGCCATGGCTTCCCATGCAGGCAAAAAGAAACGGCTGCAGTTCCCTGCTTTTG
>NZ_SGWF01000007.1:0-13848 GCF_013337105.1 Paenibacillus sp. JMULE4 | reverse complement strand
GGGGGACGGGAACCGGCACGTTTCTTGGCAGCCGGCTGTCCGGATTCTTTCAACATGCCTGCAACCATGTCTTTCATCCTATCGTTCTCCTTTCGTATGTTGCAACGTCATCTGTTTAATGCTTCAGAACGCCGGAAATCTGGCGCACATAGCTTGCGAATTCCGCCATCGTGCGAAAATCCTCATTGCGCGGGAACGAATAAGGAATATCGATCACATCCGCGATTTTCCCCGGCCGCGGTGTCATCACGATCACCCGTGTGGACAAGAACACCGCTTCAAACACGTTGTGCGTAATAAACAAAACGGTCATTTTTTGATCCTGCCGCCAAATGCTCAGCAGCTCGTCCTGAAGCGACTGGCGGGTGATTTCGTCGAGCGCGCCGAACGGTTCGTCCATCAACAGCAATTTGGGCCTGGAAATCAGCGCCCGCGCGATCGATACCCGCATTTTCATGCCGCCAGACAACTGGCGAGGCAGCACTTTCATGTAATCCTTCAATCCGACCAGTTCCAAAACCCGCTCGCCTTCTTCCTTGCACTGCTTTTTGGGAATTCCCCGAAGGGTTAGCGGCAGCGTGACATTATCAATCAATTTCGCCCATGGCAAAAGCGTATGTTCCTGAAAGACAAAAGCAATTTCATTCTGCTTGCGGGCTTCCTTGGGTGTGGTCTGAAGAACCGACAGCCTCCCGGAAGTAGGATTGGTCAATCCGGCGATCATGTTGAAAATCGTTGACTTGCCGCAGCCCGAAGGTCCGACGAAGCAAAGAAACTCTCCTTCAACTGCCTTAAGATTGGCATTTTGCACAGCGATCGTGCCGTTCGGATAAACTTTGCCGACATCTTCCAGATGAACTAGGAGCTCACTTTTTCCGGCTTCCCCCTTTGACGGAACGATTGATTTTGTCGTGACCAAAGCCATTCTTCCATCCCCTCCTCCATCAACTCGAATTAGATCATGCCGCCTGTCATGCTTCAAACTTTTTATGTTATATTTTATAACACATCCCAAAGAAGCGAACAATGAAAAACGGGATATGTTGTGTAACTTTACAATAAAACGGACTATATTCGTATTTTTTTACGATCTATTCCGATGTTATGTCTTGTTTAATTACATGAAGAAACCGGACGGCAGCAGCTTCTGTCGACGAAAATAGCCGCCCTTCCTTCCAGCAGGGGGGCGGCTATGGCCTTTCTTTCGGTAATGGAGACGAGCGGAAAGATGGGAAATGAAATAGCCCGATCCATCCGGTTTTCATGTCGCTATCGGCACTCGTTGTTCAAAGCGGTTGTGGAGGTTGAATGAGCAGGTCCAGCACAAATGCTTTTAAATCCACGATGCGCAAGTACTGCGGCTTTTGATCCGTTCCGCATATAATCAAGGGAATGAGCGATTCCGTTTGATGAAGAGAGCCATGGCCTCCGCCGCCCTTATGCTTCGGCGAGCTTCTGTCTGCCAATTCATAACCGGGTTTTGCGGTAACCACCAAAAATTCGCCGGGATGTGAGTTCAAAGCTCCGGATAATCGCTGCAATGCATCAGGGTATTGGCCATACGCCAATGTACCTTCCGAAGCATTGATCTTTACGTCCAGCACCTCGGCATCCTGCTCGACGGTCCATTTTTGCCGATATGGATCGGTCAGCCGCCCGTTCGCTTTAAATGCCAGCTCCTTGAACGAACCGCCCTGAACCGCACGAATCCATTCGTTTTCTTTCCATGCGATAAAATCAATACGCGGATCGGATTTTAATGCGTTGGCCATGTCTCTTAGTGACCGATCTGCTTTAAGCTTATAAACATAAGCCATGGTTTCATTGACAGCAAGGACGATGTCTGTTTCTTGCGATAGGTTTTCTCCAGGACGCAATACATGATCTCCCCGGAAAAAGGCAGGCAGGTCGATAACGGGATCACTTTGGGCAGGCAGGATTTGAGTGGCTCCACTGTCGCCAGCGATGACAAAAATCGCTTTTCGCAAGGCTTCTTCCGGTGTACCGAATGTTTGCAGCAATGTAAGAAGCTGCCCGTCGATTTCCTGAATTCCATTACGTTCCGATGGACCTTTCTTATGAATTTTTTGATCTAAATCCGGCAAGTAAACATATAAAAAATCGGGCAATTGATTGGCTTTAATCAAATATTTGGCTGTATCAATGGAATATGGATTGTTTAATCCCATTCGCCGGGTTATCCCGTCCGGGAGTTTTTTAATGCCTTCCAGTGGATTGGACAAAGAGCCTAAGGCTAAAAAATCCGGCCCTTTCACTTGAATTTCCTTTGGCAAAGAGGCTGGTACTTGAATCCAGAGGGAACGGACAACGTATGGTCGGTGGTTCCGCGATAAATTAAACCGTTAACGGAACCGGACTTGAGCCCATGTCTAGCCAAGTCCTCATAAAGGGTGGGCTGTTGCCGGTTTAAATGACTGCCATTCAAGTGAATTAGTGCATCGGCCAATACCGGATCTATGCCATGCTTGAATACCTCCATAGGCCCGGTACCGTAATTGATCACTTTCTTTTGATCAGACGAATACCAGGTAAGTCCCGGCACATGATGATCATCAGGATAAGTTCCGGTAAGAAGGGAACTATCGATCGTTACAGACATCGTGGGAAAAGAGCTCACCAGGTTTTGATAATATTGCCCATGCTCAATCAGGAATTGAAACGTAGGGAGTTCCTGTTGTTCAATCCCTTTATTTATCGCTTGTGACATTAAAGAATCGATCATCAAAAAGATGATTTTCTTCGCATGTTCTCCTCTGGCCGATTTGACTTGCATGAGATCCTTTTCTTTTGGAATGGAATCCTGCCGCTGGCATCCGAGCATCAGGCTAATGATCAGCAGCAGGAAACACCAGCTTATCTTTTATACATGACTAACCTTCACCAGCCTTGATCGTAGAATGCTCAAGCTGCTTCCTTCCAACCATCCTTGCACCTGCTTTCCAAACCCTATAACCAATATTCACTAAAATAACTTTAACCGTTTCATCCGTTTTTTATCCATCATTTAGAAAGATAAGCATAAAATAACCTCTATCCTAAGCAGCTCCTGCCTGCTTGGATAGAGGCTTTGCGCTATAGGCAATGCCGGCGGCTTCCTCAGCTCTTCGATCTTCTCGCGTTCCTTCGCGCAGTCTCTATATCGGACCACAATTGTTCCACATGCGGGGAAATCGGCTTGAGATAACCCGCGATGATCATAATCCCGAAAGCGAGAATAATGCCGTACATCCCGGCAGTCCAGCCCAGCTCGTCAATAAAATAAGGGTTAAAGATGATTAAATAGACGGATGTCGCCGTACCGATGATCATACAGGCAATGGCACCTTCTTTATTTGCCCTTTTCCAATAAAGGCCTAAAAAAACGACCGGAAAAAACATGATGATGCCTTGATAGGTCAGAATGGCTATAAACACCAGTCTACCAAAATCAACGGCGGCCATCGCCAAGGATAACAGGCAGATGATGATCACGAAATCCGGGTCACTTTCAGAGCCTTTTCGTTCGATATTTGAATATCGATCTGTTTGGCAATATCGTTGGAGATTGCGGTGGCCATGGCTTGAATGATCCCCGAAACGGTAGATATGCTGGTCGCCATAATGAGCACACTCATCAATGCCAGTGGAATAGGGCCCGCCATGCTGGCAATCCACATATAGGCTTCCTCCGGATGATTGCGGGGGTATTCCATGGAATGGATCATGATCCCCAAAAAGACCATAGACGTCCAGAAAATAAAGCCTAACATCGAGGCGATGACCGCCGACTGTTTAATGGCTCTCACATTTTTGGCTGCAAACATTTTATTATAGATCCAGGGCCACATGAATGCACCCAGTCCGCTGACAATGATGATCGAGGTCCAATAGGGGTGGGAGGAGACCATCCGGGCCCGGGGTAGGTTAACACATCGGGATAGTCCCGTGCAAGCATCTCCATCCCGCTGCGGATGCCGCCGAAAAATTTGTAAATCAACCATAAAGACAGCCCTGTTCCCGCCGCAAACATAAAGAGGCCCTGAACGGCATTGGCTCTAATCACAGATCGCATGCCACCCATGGAAACGTAGATCATCACGGTAAGCACACCGATCAGCATCCCCCAAAAAGGGCTTATTTGCCCCCCGGTAGCGTAGCTGAATATATATCCCTGCGTCACCCATTCCAAAAGCAGCCAAGGCCCGGTAAACAGGACCCCCAAAAACGACATCATGATCCGCAGCATCCCGCTCTGATAACGAAAGCCCATCAGCTCGGCTTGTGTGATTAAATTGTACTTTTTTCCCCAGATATACGTTTTCTCTGACACCAAATACATAATAAATATAGATATCGTTCCGTATATTGCGGTATAAATGCCTATAAATCCGAATCCTACGTTAAATTCGGCCCATGCTGTAAATACGGAGCCGACATACCACGATGAAAATACGGACAATCCAATGGCAAAAGGTCCAAAACTCCTGCTGCCTGTTGTATAGTCGCTGTAATCGTTAATCCCCTGATTTCCCCGATTTATCATAATCATGAGCAATAAAAAGATCAAAATAAAGGCTAGTCCCATCATTCCCTCTTTTATCATTCCTCGTTATTTTCTTTTGGCATACGCTCAATCTCAACATCCAGATCCCCGCTCCACGCATCGGCGATACACCAAATCAATAATAACAAACACATGCCGGAGATCAACATCAATTGCCAAAACATGGAGAATGGAATGTTAAACACCCAAGGCTGAATACGGTTGGACCAGTCGAACAGAACAGGAAAGCAGCTTAACGAGATAAGAACGAAGAAAGAGAAAGCTATTAAGCCCCTGCTGAATTATAGGACATCGTTACCTCCCCGTTTCTAAAGTATAACTCTCTTCTATCTATCCGGCGGACATGTCGCTTACGCCACTCATCATGGCACCCGTGTCAACAACGGGAAGCATAATATAGACGGTTGTGCCTTGGTTCACTTCACTCTCTATAAAAATATCCCCATGATGCGCTTCAATCATTTTTTTGGAAATGCTTAACCCGAGCCCGCTTCCCTGGATCTCTTTTTCAACCGACCGCGTTTCTCGATAGTAGGGGACGAACACCTTATCGATATTTTCTTTCTGGATTCCCATTCCGTTGTCTTGCATTTTGATGACGATATCTTTGTTGTTTAAATAAACGGTGATCTTGATATGGATTTTCGGTTGATTGGAGGCATATTTGATCGAGTTATTTAAAATATTGATAAAAACCCGGTAGATCTTCTTGGGATCCACAAACACTAAAGGCAAATGGTCTTCATAGTACGTATTCAGGGTAATATTGGCATGCTCCCCGTCAGAAAACACGGTCTTAAGTGCATGATCCATAATAAATTCAATATTTATCCATTCCTTTTGGAATGTCAGTTCTTCTGCGTCCAATGACGAGAGGTCAAACAACCCTTCAATCAATTGAATGATTTGATTCGTTTGGACGAGAAGTTGATCGATCAGTTCTTTTTTCTGCTCCTGGGGCAAAGCGTATTTGTTCAGAATCTCCAGGAACCCTTTCATCGAAGTCAATGGGGTTTTTAAATCATGGGATACCTGAACGATTAACTCGGAACGTGATTTTTCCGATCTTTTTAGCTTTGAATAGGTTTGCTGAAGCAAGTCGTTGGCTTCCTGCAAATCTCTGGTTCGTTTTTGCACGTTTTCTTCCAATTGATTGGATCGGTTGTGCAGTTCCGTTATCAATTTTTGAATGGTGCTGTCCATGTAGTTAAAGGTATGAATGAGCTCTCCTATCTCGTCTGATCTTTTCGTATGCAGAGGATCGATTTCAAATCCTTTGGCTCTTTGGATTAAAGCGGATGTTAATTGTCTGATCGGGGTGGTAAAAAACTCGGAAAAAAAATAGGAAAAAAATAAGATTAACAACATTCCGATAAATAAAAAAAGCTCATACGTTGGACAAGCTTATATACTTGAGTATCGGCATAATCTTCGGCATGACCGGCGGCGATGCTCATTAAACGGGATTCAGGGATGAGATAAGCGATAAACCACCCCGCTTTGTCCAGGCTCATATACAGCAGGTGAACCTTCTCGCCAGGCGCATTGACCGTGACATGTCCGCTTTTATGATCGAGTATGGTTGAATGATGTGCCTCAAGAAGGTCAATGTGCACCTCCGGCTCCAAGTCGTTGCGGGCCTTGGCGATCACCGCCCCGTTCGTATCCAGGATATATGCCATGGGCTTATATCCGTAAACCGCAATATCCAAAAGCTCTTCGGCCAGAAGCTCACGCGATGCCTTATCCGTCTTCCCGCCCCATTGTTCATTCAAACGCCGCGTTCTTTCTTCCAGGGAAACGGACGCTTGAAGAATATTATTGGATGAGGTTTCATGAATCATCTTTTTTGTAAGCGCTTTAACCTCAATCAAGAAATAGATGCTGAACAGCACATACGGGATTAAGGATAACAGAGCCGTATACATGAGAATTTTGACAAAAAGGGATCTTCTGATCCATCTTTTGATCCAATTAGTAACGAACAAATTTATACCCCGCTCCTCTTACGGTAACGATATACCTTGGATTCAGGGGATCTTCCTCCACTTTTTTTCGCAAACTGGAAATATGAACGACCACCGTTCTGTGATCACTCAGCGTATCGTTTCCCCAGATTTTATTTAAAAGCTCCTCCATCGTAAACACGCGATTACGGTTTCTGTACAGAAACGTCAGCAAATCGAATTCCTTCATGGTCATATGTATTTTTTTCCCGTCCCGATAAACTTCCCGGGCTTGCGTATCAATCAGTAGATTATCGATGTGAATCCGGAAGTCCTGTTCGAGCGCTTGCTGTCTTTCTTTTTGCAAGATCCGGTTTCTGCGCAAATGCGCCCTCAGCCTGGCTAATAGAACATTGATGTTAAACGGCTTTTCGATATAATCATCCGCTCCCATACTGAGACCCAGGATTTTGTCATTGTCCTCACTCTTGCAGCTCATAAACAAGATGGGACTGGTTGTCAGCATGCGAATTTGTTTGCACACCTCGATGCCGTCCATATCCGGGAGCATGATATCCAGAAGAATAAGAGAGGGATTATTGCTCTTTACTTTTTCAATCGTTTCTATGCCTGAAGAGGTCATGGAATATGAAAGTCCTTCATGATCCAAGCAAATCGAAAGAAGCTTTTGTATCTTCACATCGTCTTCCACGATCAGGATTTCTTCCATTCCCCCACCTCAATTTCCCTTATTTTATTATTTGTAATGATAATACAAAATTTAGAATATTTCAATTTTTCCGTTTTTCTGATGGACGCTTCGGAAGCCTGAATTCCTAAAATAAACTTTACCTTCATTTGATCCGGGTATGATGCGGATTTGATTGCCGGTTTATCTTTGGCTTATATAATGGACTTGCACCGGAGTATGAGCTGGATATCCGCAATGAAATGTGACGGAGGTGACGGTACATTTTTGTTCTATTCTTTATTCGCTGACAACGATCTTAAAACAAATGATGGAGGGATCGGCCATATGTCCAAGAAAGCCAGAGATAAAGAGGTCTATTTGGATATCGATTTGAGGAATTTTGAAACGAGAATCAAACCGCTGATTACCAAGGAACTGATAGAGGAGCACCGGTTGAATCCGATCGGAAAGCATAGCGAGCAATTGGATGTGGTATTGAATTTTTTCAGAAGACATCATGAACAATTGGAAGGCAAATATGTCATCGTGTGCACTAAGCCCCATGAAGAATGGTGTATCGGCGAGCATCCCGCCGTCCGCGGGGAACGCCCGCAACTGTTCGAGGATGAAAAGTTTGATTCCAGGGAAGCTGCGGAACATGGGCTTTTTCTGAAAAGACTCCGGCACTTTGGTGTAGTCATTTAAATCTGAAACCAAGGGGAGATGACTAGTGGCGATCAATGGATATACAGATAAGCTCAGCGTAGAACCGGGAAGCACCATTCAATTTATGGTGAACTGTGAAGGGCATGAAACCTACCAGGCCTCATCGTTCAATTAATTCATGGGGACACGAATCCTCAAGGACCCGGACTGAAGACGAAACCCGTCAACACCGGCATAAATCAGGAATATAAAGGAAGGGAACAGAAAATTTACAGCGGATCCTATATTATGGTTCCGGATCAACCCTTATTCAGAAAACTTCAGAGCTTCTCCCTGCAAGCTATGATTTGGCCGACTACACCGGATAAAGGTGTTCAAGGACTGCTCACGAAATGGTCGGAAGCCGGAAAAGCCGGTTATGGTTTGTTTATTGACGAGAATGGCTGTCTGGCTTTATGGATAGGCGACGGGAAAGGCAAGGTCTACAAGATCAGCACAGAGAAAAAGCTGGAAGAAAAAATCTGGTTTTTTGCAGGCGCTTCTTATGACGCATCGAGCGGGGCGGTTGAAGTATTCCAAAAGCCTCTCATCGGCAGAACCAACGGAAGATATGCTCTTCCTTACTCCTTGGAAAGAATGGCCGCACATGTAAAGACGACCGTAAACGCAAAGCCTGATACGGATCATGATACTCCTTTCCTTATGGCCGGTTATTTACAGCACGCGAGCGCAGGCAAGCACATCGCGGGCGGTTTATATAACGGTAAAATCGACAGGCCTCGCATGGCAGACCGCGCCCTTACCCTGCAGGAGATGGAGCAGTGTATTGAAGAGCCTTTTGAGGATTTGCTGGCCGTATGGGATTTTGCGAAAAATATCGGTCCGAACGGTATTGAAACGCCCAGCAGGATATGGGATCTTCCAGGAACGAGCTGCACGGAGAGGCCGTTAACCTTCCCGCCCGGGCGATGACCGGTTACAATTGGACATCGCATGAACAAAATTTCATCCATGCGCCCGAGCAGTACGGAGCCATTCATTTTCATGACGACGATCTTTCCGATGCCCGATGGGAAGCGGATTTTGAATGGACCGTCCCGGACGGTCTGAAAAGCGGTGTGTATGCGGCCCATGTCAAAGCAGGAGAGGATGAAGACTACATCACCTTTTTTGTAAGGCCTGCCAAAGGAGCAACCGCCAATAAAATCGCTTTGTTGATTCCAACGGCGAGTTATTTGGCTTATGCAAACACAAGATTTCAGGACATTCCTCTCGCTCAATTGATGTTTGGACGCGCCCCTGTGATTCAGCAAGAAGACTTGTACCTGATGGAACATAAAGAATTTGGTCTTTCCACGTACGATGTGCATTCCGACGGCAGCGGAGTATGTTATTCCTCTTCCCTTCGCCCTGTCCTCAATATGAGGCCGAAGTACAGACATAACCTTTCTCCGTCCTTGTGGCAGTTTAATGCGGACCTCCATTTGGTGGACTGGATGACCGAAAAGGGTTACTCCTTTGATGTGATTACCGATCATGACCTTCATGCCGAGGGCGTGGAGCTGTTAAATCCGTACAATGTAGTCCTTACGGGATCCCACCCCGAATATTATTCCGGCAGCATGCTGGATGCGATCGAAGATTACCAGCAGCTTGGCGGAAGACTGATGTATATGGGTGCCAACGGCTTCTATTGGATCATCCAGTTCAACCCGGAGAATCCGAATATGATTGAAGTCCGCAAGCAATTCGGCTCCAACGCCTGGAAGGCACAGCCTGGCGAATTGCATCTCAGCTTCAGCGGCGAACAGGGTGGACTTTGGAGAAACAGAGGAAGGGCTCCGCAAAAAATTGCCGGCACCGGATTCATAGCCGAAGGCTTCGACGTCTCTTCCTATTACCGCCGGAATCCGGACAGCTTCGATCCCAGAGTCTCCTGGATTTTCGAGGGAATCGGGGACGACGAGCTCATCGGCAACTTCGGATTAGTCGGCGGCGGGGCGGCAGGGCTTGAACTCGACATCTACGATCTTGAGCTTGGAACCCCGCCGGAAACGCTGATTCTTGCTTCTTCGGAAGGACATACGGATGTGTACATGCAGGTTGTAGAGGAGCTGTTTTTTAACGTCCCCGGGATGGGCGGCTATGAGAATCCCAGGGTCAGAGCCGATATGGTTTATTACCCCACTCCCAATGGGGGAGCTGTTTTTTCGGTTAGCTCCATTGCTTACTGCGGAAGCCTGTCCCACAACCGGTACGATAACAATATTTCACGGCTCACGGAAAACGTACTCAATAAATTTATGTCGGACGAACCTCTGCCGTGGCAATTGCCATAATTCTGCAGACGTCGTTCCCGTTGTTAATCCAGAATAGCCTTCGACGTTAGGAAGCGCAGACCATACCGGTCTGCAAGTTCATCAAAGGCGGCGCTTGTCGCCTCTTCAAAACCGGCAATCGGGCTCATGCAGTCCGTAAGGATGCTGAACCGGGGCTTGACGGTCTCTTGTTCGAACAAAACCATGACCTGCTTGACCGAAGTCAGCACACAGTGTGATGCCGCTTCGCCGGCGAAAATGACTTCATCATACTTCCTGAATTCATTGATCATCCGATCATCGTAACGGTTCATCGGGTTATACTCCGGATGAACGATGCCGTACATATCGCTAATCGGATCAAGCCCTTTTTCAATTACCAAAGGATTGAGCCCTTTCCTGCGGGAATGCCGGATGATCGCGTGGTAAATATTTGGCTCTACGGCTGCTCCCGGCGTTCCTTGAAGGCAGTGATCCGCCCAAATCATGATGGACCTCAGCTGACTCAGGCACTGCAAGCTTTCATCCGGATGAAAGCGCGGACTCCACCGGCCGGCCATAACATCGTCATAAGTAATCGTCGTGTAGGGCTTTGGGGATTGCCCGTCTTGATCAGCCCACCATACGGAAAAGAAAATCGATATCGGCTGGTGGGTATCCAGCGAATAGCCTATGCGTGCAATGGCGCGTTCATTCGCAGTAATGAACGCCTCCAGCCGCGCCATATCTTTTTTGGCTCCTGCGACGGGCAGCGCCCCGTCATCCATAAAATCATTCTGCGGGTCAATCACAAACAGCATGATGTTATCCGATTTCATTATGAACCACCCCTATTCATGATTTGGCAGCGCTTGTCCTTTCTCTCCAGTATAACTCAAAAAGAGCCATCCGCGACAGCAGTCGTGAATGGCTCTGAATTTTTACGCTTTGGCTGTGCTGGCCGCGCGGATGAGCTCCAATGCTTGGGCAAGGTACTTTCGGAACACTTCGTGATTTTCACTCATCGGGAAGTGGCCGATGCCGGCCATTTCGATAAATTCGGCATTTTTGATTTGGCTTGCGGTTCGCCTTCCGTCTTCAGGCGTAGTGAGATAGTCGTATTCTCCCGTGAGCATGACAACCTTGACTTTGTCCCCCTGAATTTGATCCAGCTTGCCGCGAAGATCATGATCGACGGAGTAGAAATACAAATCCCCCTTAAACGCTTCCGAGCCCTGGGAGTAATAAAACCACGTTGCCCAGCGATCCTGATCCGGCGATTGCGGAGCCATAAGATCCCATACTCCGCTGGCGCATACTTGAGCTGCATTCGCATGCGGATGATGCCACCAGTCCAGATAAAAGCCCGGAGAGTAATCCGCCGCTTCAACCGGAATGACCGCAGCAAAACGGTCCGGATAGCGAAGAGCAAGCTGAAGAGCTACGTTTCCTCCAAACGACGAACCTATGAAAATCGGATTTTCCAGCTCGAGCGCATCGCACAGGGTAACGATAAATTTAGTATAAAAATCGGCAGACAGCTTATACTCTTCCTTCCACCATTCACGATTCAGCGGAGGATCGGATTTTCCATGCCTCGGCAGATCATAAGCGATAATGCGATAATTGTTCGTGAATTCTTCATCCTCGAGAAGCCCCCGCCATTGATGGTTGTGACAACCTGCCGTGTGCTGGCAGACAATGGGCTGTCCCGTTCCGTTCTCCAAATAAAATACTTTATATCATCCCCATCCACTTCAATCGTGACATAACGGCCCGTTACGGGTGAAAATGTAGCTTTAGGCATCGCTTGTTTCCTCCTTTTTATCGTTTATCCGTTTTTATACCGGTACACCTACAACCCGGAACAATTCCAACTGGGTGGTAAGGCAGCGAAGATTTTGCATTAATACAAGCAAGTCGCCCTCCAGTTTCATATCGCGCTGGAAGCTTGCCGCCCAAATGCCGTGATACATCGGCGGCGGGGTAGGCTGGGAAAACTTGCGCCACGTATCTGCGCTGGCACGAATGGCAAATTGATAATGCTCGAGAGGGCCCGGGTCCATGGTGACGTTTACAATTTTTCCCGCGTGCGTTTGAATCAGGACCTTCGTCGTCTCCATATCCAATAGATACGAGCAGGTAAAAAACTTCCCGTGGGCGTTCAGCTCTTCATTGCTGTCATTGATCTCTTTAAACTCCGTGGTCCATTGCTTTGCTGCAACTGTCATTTCCAATTGCCTCCTTCAGATCGTTTTGGAGTAGAGACTGGTGAATTTCCCTACTTGCCTTATAAATTAGCAAAAACCACGCCAATAGAGTTTATGCTTTATCATTGTTTTAACCTCAGTAAGCATCTGCCGTTTCACCCCTCATCATTTCATCGCAAGCCCGCCTACCCTGTTTCATGGCACATCCGGTGTCCGGACAACGAACACCGGGACTCCAGAAAAAAAGACAACTCAAGGAGTTGAGTTGTCCGAGAAGGAGGAGTCGATTCAACAGTTTATGCCATGCTTTTCCATTTTCCGATATAAAGCGCTTCGCGAGATATTCAGCGCTCTGGCCGCTTGAACCCGGTTTCCGTTGGCCGTTTTTAAGGCCCATTCAATCTGCTCCCGTTCGCCATGCGGATGGGGCTCTTGTTCCCATATCCAAATACTCTAGTACATGACGGGCTTCCAGCTGATCCTGTTCATGAAGATACGCTATTCTGTCCATTACATTTCGAAGCTCGCGTAAATTGCCTGGCCAGGTGTAGTGCCGAAAGAGCTCCATCGCTTCCGGCGTACAAATCATCTGATTGCGCTTTGCTTTGTCACAAGCTGCGGAAAGCATCTGATTCAGCAAATGCTCCAAATCTTCCGGCCGTTCCCGTAACGGAGGAATATGAACCGTAAACACATTGAGCCGGTATAACAGGTCTTCGCGGAACTCCCCTTTTTCCACCAGCAGCCGCAAATCCTTATGAGTGGCTGCAATAAAACGCACATCCACAGGAATAGGGGTTGTGCTTCCGACTCTTGTAATTTGCTTTCCTCCAGTGCACGGAGTAATACCGCCTGGAGCTCGAGAGGCATGTCGGCAATCTCATCCAAAAACAAGGTACCCCCGTTCGCCGCTTCTATTTTTCCAGGGTTCCCCTGCTGCCTGGCTCCGGTAAAGGCGCCTGCCGCATAACCGAAAAGCTCGGAGGCAATCACTCCTTCGGCAAAGAGGCGCAGTTTAAAGCAATAAAAGGTTTGCCGTTTCTGCTGCTTTCGCGATGTATCGCTCTGGACATGTAATCCTTGCCCGTGCCGCTTTCCCCACGGAGTAGTATCCCCGCATCGCTTTTGGCCGCTTTCGCCGCCATGTGAAGCGTTTTCAAAAACGTCGGATTTTTTGTTTCAAAAGCAGCATGAACTGCAGACGGTTCCTTTCCCTCAGGCTTTGCCGCCGACGGGGCCTTTTTTTTCTGCGCTTCCGTCTTGACCAACACAACCATGGCCAGGTTTTCGTTCTGCTTTGTCAATTTTTTCGATTCAAGCAGGTATCTTTGTCCCTCAAGGAAAATCTCGGCCGTTTCATCCGATTGAATGTTCAATTGGTTGATGATGGGATGCTCGTTGGTCTGTGCAGAAGGATGCAATCTTTGGTTCTCCTGCTGAAGCAGATGGATAAATTCAGATGCCCGTTTATTCT
>NZ_SGWF01000006.1:0-15386 GCF_013337105.1 Paenibacillus sp. JMULE4 | reverse complement strand
GAAACCGGGCTTAATGGACAGGTCGTGCACCGCAATACCATTGCGAATATGATCTATTCTCCATGGTTTATCGTATCTTATTTCTCCAAGATGATGACGCTGCTGCCGGGCGATGTCATCATGACCGGCACTCCCGGCTCGGTCGCGATCCGGGAAGGGGATGTGGCGGAATGCCGGATCGACGGCTTTGAAGCGTTGAGAAATCCCGTAATCCGGGAGGCCTGATGCGTTTTGCGGCGCAGGATGCAGGCGATAGATGATCATACTATCGGTTGGGTATGCGGCGTACAGACGGTTTGGCGAAAAGCTGCCCCGGTTGAAGCAGGGGGAAAGCCGCCATCGGGGGTTCAGTCCGATTTCCTCGCTGCTGTCGCTTTTGTCGGCGGGGACAGGCCGGCAAGCGGCCTATTGGCTGGTTTACGTTTGCTGGTGGCTGCATCTCCTGATTCTGCTTGCTTTTCTGCTCTATGTGCCGCAGTCGAAGCACGCCCATTTGCTGTTCGTGCCCTTCGATATCGTATTATCGGGCACGGGCCCTCCCGGCAGGCCGTGTAAGCTGGATTTTTCCGATGAAACCGCAGAGGAATTCGGGGTGGGCAAGATTGAACACTTTACCAAGGGGCAGCTGCTTGACTTGTATGCCTGTGTGGAGTGCGGCCGATGTACGAACATGTGGAGATAAAGGATGTGTGCAAGCGCTTATCGTCTTTTGAAAAAAACGGAAGTCCATCCGGCAGCGGGCGGAGCACGCATGAACAAAGCTATTTTGCCTGACAATAAACTCAGAGCTGAGTAAAACCAGTTCTGAGTTTTTTTGTATGGTACCGACCGGAATTAAGAGGGCCTCGCGTACTTGCTTTAAGACGGAACCCCGGAAAACGGAGATCTCCTGGCAAGTGCCAACGAAGGAATGTTCCGTTCGCATACTACCGCTTCCACAAGACAAGCGGAAGTCAGGAGATGAAGATAACCATCACCGGCGCTTCTTGTGTTTTGCGTATTTTTGAACTGACTTTGACAATATCAAAATGATTTTGATAATATTAAAAAAATGTGTTGATTTTTCAGCAAAACGAATTATAATGAAAATACTACTAACCTTATAGGAATAATTCATGTTTGGGAGGACATTGGGATGAAGAGACGTTTTTTCATTACCGCTGCTTTAGCAACAATGATGGTTTTTACGGCGGGCTGCGCAGCCAAGGATGGGGGTGCCAATGCGGGCGGAACGATTCAAATCGGCCTCTCGGCTCCGATTTCCGGCACGCAAGCGCAGTACGGGGAGGCGTTTAAGAACGGGGCCGAGCTGGCTGCCAAGCAAATTAACGAGGCCGGCGGAATCGACGGAAAGCAAGTGAAGATTGTGATCGAGGATGACAAGGGTGATCCTAGTGAAGCAGTAAACGTGGCCAACAAATTTTCATCAAATAAAGACATTTTGGCAGTCGTAGGGCATTTTAACAGTTCGGCGACGCTAGCTGCAGCGCCGGTTTACAACCAGAACAAAATCGTGGAAATTTCGCCGTCTTCGAGCGCTCCCGGCGTAACGAATGCGGGAGATTACACATTCCGTGTGATCACGACTGACGCTTTCCAGGCATCCTTTTTGGCAAAATGGTCGAAGGAACTGGGATACCAAAAGGTAGCGCTCATCTATGAGCAGTCCGACTTTGGCTTGGGGCTGCTGGATGTTTATCAGAAATCGGCGCGGGAGAACGGTATTGAAATCGTTGCGGCCGAGTCCTATCTTCCGGGGGCCAAAGAGTTCAGCACGATTCTTACCAAAATCAAGGAGAAAAAGCCGGACGCGATTTTTATCGGCGGTTTTTATAACGAAGCGGCCCTGATTGCCTCGCAGGCGCAAAAACTCAACCTGTCCGTAGACTATATCGGTGTAGACAGCTTGTACTCCGAGGCGCTGCTCGACTTGGGTGGGGCGGCAGTAGAGAATTTCAAGCTCATCGGATTTTTCTATCCGGGCGGCAATAATGAACAGGCAACGAAGTTCGACAAAGCTTATCAGGACGCTTACGGCAAACGGCCGGATACGTATGCCGCATATGCCTTTGACGCCACTTCCGTAGTCATTGAAGCCATTAAGCAAGGCGGCCCTGACAGGGAGAGCATTAAAACGTATCTGGATACGCTGAAAGACTTCCCGGGTACGACGGGAGTACTGACGTTTGACGAAAACGGCGATGTCCAGACCATACCTGAGAAATTGACGATTAAAAATGGACATTTCGTGCTTTATCAATAAGATATAAACACGTTTGGAGCAGGAATTGAGACATATTTCCTGCTCCAACGCATGGAAGGGATGTTAGCATGCTCCTTCAGCAACTGGTAAACGGGCTGACGATTGGAATGATTTATGCGCTGATTGCGCTTGGATATACGATGGTTTATGGCATACTGAAAATCGTGAATTTCGCTCATGGCGATATCTACATGTTCGGCAGCTTTTTGGGGCTTTTTTTGATAGAGCAGCTGAACATGCCGTTACTTCCTACTTTTGTGATTTCCGCGGCGTCGACGGCGGTAATAGGCATGATCATCGAGCGGGTTGCCTATCGTCCGCTCCGCTTGTCGGATCGCATTGTGCCGCTGATCAGCGCACTCGGGGTTTCCACCTTCCTGATCAGTCTGGCGCAGAAGCTCTGGGGTACGGGAACCCATCCTTTTCCCACGACATTCGGCAGCAAAACGTATACGGTAGGCCATATTATCTTTTCTCAAATTCAGATTTTAATTCTTGTATTATCTTTGATTTTGATGATAGGCCTGCACCTGTTCGTCACCAAGACGAAGACCGGAACGGCCATGCGGGCCACGTCCATGAGCATTCCCCATGCTTCTCTGATGGGAATCAATACGAATCGGATGATTACACTGGCCTTTGCCATCGGTTCCGCGCTTGCTGCATGTGCGGGAATCATGGTGGGCATTTATTATAATGCGGTCTATCCAACGATGGGATATATGGCAGGAATCAATGCATTCACCGCTGCGGTGCTTGGAGGAATCGGCAGCATTCCCGGGGCGATGCTGGGGGGCATTCTGTTTGGGGTGATTGAAAATTTGGGCGGCGCTTATATTTCGACCCCGTACCAGAGCGTCATTTCATTTTCCATCCTGATCATTGTACTTCTGATCAGACCTACGGGAATCCTTGGAAAGAAAGAAATTAATAAGGTGTAGGTGAATGGCTTGAGCAAATTAAATTACCGGAAAATCATCGTCACCGCGCTTCTTATTATTCTGCCTTTATTGCTGGAACAGATAAACAGTTATTTCGTTCATATTGCGATCGCGATCGGTATTTTTAGCATACTTTCACTCAGTCTCAACGTGATTATCGGTTATGCCGGGCAATTCGCGCTTGGACATGCCGCATTCTATGGGATCGGCGCTTATTCAGCGGCGCTGTTAATGATTCACTTTCAGCTTTCGTTCTGGTTGGCGCTTCCTGCCGCAGCGATCATAGCCGGACTGTTCGGCTTTCTGCTCGGATTGCCGGTCATCCGTCTCAGAGGAGACTATCTCGCGATTGTAACCCTTGGATTCGGCGAAATTGTCCGTCTGATATTTGTAAACTGGGTGGAAGTGACCAGGGGACCGATGGGGATTCCAGGAATTCCCGCCCCCCGTTTGTTCGGTTACTCGTTCACCGATAAAACCGATTATTATTATCTAATTTTAGTCATGCTCATGATCACAATCTATGTGATTCATCGAGTGGTTCATTCGGGAATCGGACTCAATCTGCTGACGATTCGCGAAGATGAGACTTTGGCGAAATCCATCGGGATCAGACCCGTGAAATACAAGCTGCTTGCCTTTACGCTGGGCGGATTTTTTGCCGGCGCGGCCGGTGCGTTCTGGGCCTCGTATATTACCTTTATCAGCCCGGATACATTCCGTTACCTGGATTCGGTGAATATTTTGGCTATGGTTATTCTGGGCGGCGCTGCAAGCATTCCCGGATCGATTCTGGGCGCGGTCATTCTGGTGCTGGCGCCGGAGCTACTTCGTTATGTCGATGACTACAGGATGATGCTGCTTGGCCTGGCCATTGTTCTCATGATGATTTTCAAGCCTTCGGGTTTCTGGGGCGAGAAGCACCGTACAATCAATTTCTACAGTTCGCAGAAAGGTGATCAGCCACATGGCCAAATTGCTAAGTCTCGAAAAAGTATCCGTTAAGTTCGGCGGTTTGGTAGCACTCAACGAAATCGACCTTAGTGTGAACAGCGGTGAGATTGTTGCGCTGATCGGTCCGAACGGGGCGGGGAAAACGACACTTTTCAATCTGCTGACGGGAGTTTATAAGCCTACGTCAGGTACGATACATTACATGGGTCAAAATATTACGAAGCTGGAGCCGTTTGACCGGGCTCGATTGGGAATCGCACGCACCTTTCAGAACACCCGGCTGATCAAAAACATGACCGTGCTGGAAAATGTGCTGGTGGCTCATCCGGATTGCAATTCGGAAAGCATTCTGGGCTCCCTGTTTCTGTTCGGCAAGGGAAGACGCCGGCGCGACGCCATAGCCCGGGAGTGTATCGATCTGCTTGAGGTGGTGGGGCTTCATCGCAAGCTGGACGAATGGGCCGGCAATTTGCCCTACGGGGAGCAGAGACTATTGGAAATTGCGCGTGCCATGGCTACAGGCTGCAAGGTGCTGCTGCTTGACGAGCCGGCCGCTGGTATGAATGGGCCGGAGAAAAAGCAGCTGGCGGACAAGATCAGCTACCTCTCCCGAAATTTCAACCTGGATATGGTGCTGATCGAGCATGATATGGGTCTTATTATGAATATTGCGGATAAAATCGTCGTGCTCGATCACGGGCATAAAATCGCCGAGGACCCCCCGGAGGAAATACAACAAAATCCCAAGGTAATCAGCGCCTATTTGGGCGGGGAGGATGATGACTTTGACGGGGAATAACGCATTATTGAAAATTCAGCAGCTAACGGTCAACCACGGTCATGTTCAAGCTGTAAAACAATTGGATCTGGAAGTCCGTGAAGGGGAAATTGTCGCTCTGATCGGGGCTAACGGAGCGGGGAAAACATCCGTTCTTCGCTGCATCTCGGGCATCGTCCGAGCGGGAAGCGGACGGATTTTGTTTGCAGGCACCGACATTACCCGTCTGGAGCCGCACCTTATCGTGAAGGCGGGAATATCTCATGTTCCTGAGGGAAGAGGGATTTTTGCCGATCTTACGGTAATGGAAAATTTGAGCATCGGGGCATATATCAGAAGAGGAAGCAAAGAAATTAAAGCGGATATGGCGGAGGTTTTTCAGCTGTTTCCACGGCTTGCGGAACGAAAGAAGCAGCTTGCCGGCACGATGAGCGGCGGAGAACAGCAGATGCTTTCGATTGCCCGCGCGCTGATGGCCAGACCGCGGCTGCTGCTGCTTGACGAGCCTTCCATGGGCCTGGCTCCCTTGCTGGTTCGGGAAATATTCCGGGCCATCCGTAGGATTAACCGGAACGGTGTGTCGGTGCTGCTCGTTGAGCAGAATACCAAAATGGCGCTGGCGCTGGCCGACAGAGGATATGTAATGGAAACGGGAAACATCGTCTTGGAAGGCAGTTCGGATCAATTGAAGGATCATCATATGATTAAATCCGTTTATCTAGGAATGAATGAGCGATAATTTGAACAAATCTCGTTCTCTGATCCCTATCTTTTATACCCAATTTCTATAATAATTTAAATGAGGTGCTGCAACGATGAGTAAAGAAAAGGATCAACGCAAACAGGATGAAAGTCTTGAACCTGTATCCCCATATACAATAATGGCCAAGCTGTTCGCCCATGTCTCGAAGGCGGTGGTCGACCGTTTTGGCGAAGAAGGCAAGGAGGCTGTTCGTGAAGGGGTGCGCGCTTTCGGAGAAGAGCGCGGCCGGGATATCGCCCGCCGGGCGGCTGCGAACGGAAAGCCGAATGACATTCATAATTATCTGCCTCATTATGACATGGGACGCAGCGATTTATTCGAGTATGAGACACACTATCATCCGTTGGAGATTGAACAGAACTTTACGAGATGCGCTTTTGGCGACCAATGGAAGGCGGACGGCATGGAGGAATACGGCATCCTTTATTGTCAAATGATTGATCCGGCCATAGCCAAAGGGTATAACCCGAACTTTGAAGTGGAACACGATAAATATCTTCTAAAGGAAGGGCATTGTCATTTCCGTTTTCAAATGAAAGACAATCAGGTTGACGGCAAGCAGAAAGAAGAGGAGCATAACCATACGAAGAAAGGATGACATGGGATGACTCGCGATCGATTGTGGGCAAGGCTGATGGAACTAAGCGCGATTGGCGGACAGACTCACAGCGGAGGGGTGACAAGGTTTTCGTTTACCGAGGCGGAAAGACAGGCCAAAAATCAGGTGATCGCTTATATGAAGGAAGCCGGCCTGGACGTACGTGAGGATGCCGCCGGCAATGTCATCGGGCGCAAGGAAGGACGCGATCCGCTGGCTCCCGTTGTTTTGACCGGTTCGCATATCGATACGGTTCCCGATGGAGGAAAGTTTGACGGAGCGCTTGGCGTCCTGGCGTCGATTGAAGTCTTGCAGCAAATGAACGAGCGGGGAATCACGACCACCCATCCGATAGAGGTCATTGCCTTTACCGATGAAGAGGGCGCCAGATTCGGCTTCGGCATGATCGGGAGCCGGGCCTTGGCCGGAACGCTTCAGGCAGAGCATTTAGAGCATGCCGATGAGCGGCAGATTACCATTCGACAAGCGATGCAGGAGGCGGGCCTGGACCCCGCCCGAATTGCCGAAGCTGCGAGGAGCCCCGAGCAGGTCAAGGCTTATGTTGAGCTTCATATTGAACAGGGTAAGATTCTGGAAAGCAGAGGCTTACCCGTCGGCGTCGTATCGGGGATTGCCGGGCCGCTGTGGCAGCAGTTTACTTTGACCGGCGAAGCCGGCCATGCCGGGGCAACGCCAATGAATGCAAGAAGGGACCCGATGCAGGCGGCCGCCGAAATAATGGGATATATTTATCAGGAAACAAAGAAATACACAAATGCCGTAGCTACGATCGGAAAAGCGCGCGTTATTCCCGGCGGCATTAATGTCATTCCCCAGCAGGTGGAGTTTACGCTGGATTTGAGAGATATCGATCTTGCCGTGCGGGACCGGCTCGAACAAGCTATCCATACCTTTGCCCATGAGGTCTGCCAGGCGTCCGGGATCGAGCTTCGGATCAGCACGCTGCAAAGGGTTGCGCCTTCGCCGTGCTCTCCCGGTATCAGGGCCATCATTGAAGAGGGGTGCAAGCGGGCCGGGCTGCCTGTGCTGACACTTGTCAGCGGAGCCGGTCACGACGGCATGCAATTCGGCGGATTATGTCCCATCGGCATGATATTCGTACGTTCCCGGGACGGCATCAGCCATTCCCCGCAGGAATGGAGCTCCCCGGAGGACTGCCGTGCGGGTGCGGAGGTGCTGTACCACACGCTTCTTCAACTGGCTGTAGAGCAGAATAATTAAGATTCAAATTTCTGATGGTATCCGAACTGGCTGGAGATGGAGCAAGCCGCCTTCAGCAGATCAGTTCGGATATTTTCTTCGTTCTCCTTCATACGGGTTAAGGAACCGACAATACTGATCGTGCCGACAACCTGTCCCGTCGAATTTTTGATGGGGGCGGCTATACTGTATGCGCCTTCCTCAATTTCCTCGTTTTCAATACTGTACCCTTGATTCCTGATTTCCTGCAAGCATTTCATTAGCTGCTTCTTATTCGTAATGGTATTGTCAGTCAGCTTGGTGAACTTGTATTTATCCAAAAACTCCTCCAGTTCCTCACTGGACATGTTCGCGAGAAAGACTTTACCCGACGCCGAAGCATGCATCGGAAGCTTGCTGCCGGCTCTTGAGCTGATAATAAAGTAATTGCTTGGCGATTCTACCTTGCCCACACAGAAAATTTGCTTATTCTGATAAACATACAGGTGGGTCGTTTCATGATATTTTTTGGTCAATTCGGTCAAGTAGGGATATCCGATTTCTTTAAGATCAAGGCTTTCCGAAACCAGATTCGCCTTGAGCAGAAATTCCAGCCCCAATTTATATTTGCCGTTGTTGGGATTTTTATCAATGTAGGAATAGGCGCAAAGGGTGTTAATGATGCCATAAACCGTGCTGATATTCAAATGAAGCTTTTCACTGATTTCGCTCAGGGATAATTGAACGTTTAAAGAATCGAAACAATTAATAATATCAAGGGCTCGCTTAACCGATTGGATCAAGCGCGGATTTTTTTCATTCAAGTCCATACCTCCATAACGTTAGCCGTTAAATAATAAGAATGAGTGGGAGCGGGAGCACTGGCCGGTCTCCCGGTATAAACAGAGAATGATCCCGGATTGTATGTTCTGACCATCTCACCATTACTTATATTTTATTATATCAAATGCAAATACCGTGTCGACAGTTATCCTTAGTTGTCATTGCGTTCCGTTACCCTGCAGCGTATAATCCGTCTTCTCCGGGTGCAAGATATGTGCAGTGTGCAAAACAAAGGGTGCCATAAACAGGAGGGCGACGATGAAGGCTGTAACTTATGAAGGCGTAAAGAATATGCAGGTGAAACAAGTTGCCGATCCGACAATTCAGAAAAAAGACGGGATCATCGTGCGGATCACCTCGACTGCCATATGCGGTTCCGATCTCCATATTTACCAGGGGGCGATTCAGGCCCAACCCGGATACGTGGTCGGACATGAACCGATGGGCGTTGTCGAAGAAGTAGGCCCTGATGTGACAAGGGTCAAGAAAGGCGACCGGGTCGTGCTGCCGTTCAATATCTCGTGCGGCAGCTGTTTTTACTGCCAGCATGAAATGGAGAGTCAATGCGACAATTCCAACCCCAATCCTCAAGTGGATACGGGAGCCTATTTCGGATTCACCGAACGTTACGGGAATTATTGGGGCGGACAAGCCGAATTGCTTTACGTGCCCTATGGCAATTTCATGCCGTTCGTCATTCCGGAATCATGCGAATTGGAGGATGAGAAGCTGCTGTTCCTATCCGACGTGCTGCCGACAGCCTATTGGAGCGTGGACAACGGCGGCGTGAAGCAGGGGGATACGGTCGTGGTGCTCGGCTGCGGCCCCGTCGGCTTGATGGCGCAAAAATTTGCCTGGATGAAAGGGGCCAAACGGGTCATCGCGGTCGACAATCTCCCATACCGGCTGAACTATGCCAAAAAAATAAACAACGTCGAGATTTTTAACTTCGAACAGTTCAATGACACGGGGCTGCATATCAAAGAAATCACGAGCGGTGGGGCGGATGTCGTCATCGATTGCGTAGGCATGGACGGCAAGAAGACGCCATTAGAGGAGGAAGAGCAGAAGGCCAAGCTGGTCGGCGGAACGCTCAGCCCGCTCAACATCGCAATGAACGCGGTGAGAAAATTCGGCACGATTCAGATTACGGGAGTATACGGTTCTAAATATAACCAGTTCATGTTCGGAAACCTTTGGGAACGAAACGTGAAGCTCACCATGGGACAGGCCCCCGTGATTCATTACATGCCGATGCTGTTTCAAAAAATTACAGCCGGCGAGTTCGATCCGTCGGAGATCGTCACGCATAAAGTGCCGCTGGATCAAGCGCACAACGCGTACAACACGTTTTACAACCATATGGACGAAAGCATTAAATTCGTCTTGAAGCCTTGAATCATATTACGTATCCTTCAGCAACTTCATAAATAAAACAAAATATCCTTGAAATATCAAGGGTTTTTTGTTTTTTTTAAGATAGAATCTTCAATCATGGTATTCCACTCGGTCAGGATGTAGTGTTAGAATGAGTATAACGGGATTTCTCCAATCCATCGGAGTCCATCCGGTTTTTCAGCATTCAAAAAATCAGACAACGCAGCAGGATTTCGCTTTAAATGCAGTGGAAAACTGGAGTCATATGAATAATACGTTTAAATTTTAAGTATCTGGAGGAAGCCATGGAACTTTTGGAAGTATTTAAAGCCTTGTCTAATGAAACGAGAATGCTGATCTTGCAGTGGTTGAAAGATCCGGAGATTCATTTTCCCAAACCGCAAAGCGGGGATATTCATGAAGACGGGGTTTGCGTGAGCGACATCCACAAAAAAGTGGGATTGTCGCAATCCACGGTGTCCCTTTACTTGTCCATGCTGCAGAACGCCGGATTGATAAAAGCAAAGCGTATTGGGCAATTTACTTATTATAAAAGGGATGAGGAAAATATCAAAAAAGTGTTGGAAGGGATAAACAAAGAATTGTAATCAAATTTTTTGTTTTCCACTTTCTTTATGGTTGCAGGATACGGATTTTTATTTTATTATTATATCGATATTTATAGATATCTATAATTAATGATTAGGAGGTACGGATATGAACAAGTTTGAAAATCATAAAGGATTTTCACGCATGTTTAAAGAAAACCATTTGACTCTCGGATTGTTCTTTCCTTTGGAATCATACGCAGGCAGTATTCCGGAGATGAACATAGAAAAGCAAATGAAACTGGCCAAAAGAGCGGAGGAGCTCAATTTTGCCGCGCTGTTCGTCAGGGATGTTCCGATGTATGACCCTCATTTCGGTTTAAACCCGTAACTTTAGAGTCTTACACCCTTATTCACACGATTGCGTAATTTCTCATTGATTTACGTCGTTGTCGCTCGTTGTCGCCCTTGACATGGAGCCTCCAGCGGGCATGATTTTTCGCGATAGGGCGATGCGGATAACACATGCATCGCGAGGCTAACAAGCCTATCATGCCCGCCCCTCCATGTAAAGGGCTTTATCCATCATACCTTAATCACAAGCGGTTTTACGGCTTGCTGATGCATAGCTTGATGAAATTCCTGCGGGGATAGATCATACAAACTTCCATGGATCCGCCGCTGATTATAAAACAAGAGATAGTCAGATACGATACGGTATGCATCCTGATAACTCTCAAATTCATGCCTGGAGAGACACTCTTGTTCTAAAATGGCATGAAATGCTTCGATATGCGCATTTTTATTCGGCGTTTTCGGAGGAATACGTTCATGTTCTACACAATACTCCAGGCATGCTTCTTCAAAAGCATGGCTGATAAATTGCGGGCCGTTATCGGTACGAACCACGGGCAGCTGATCTTTCTCAAAGAGCCGCCGTTTCCATAACGCTCTCTGCAGGATTTGCGCAGCATGCTTCCCTTCACAAGAGAGGCCCATGTGGTAGTCGATAATCGATCGGTCGTAGACGTCAATCAGGCTGAGCAAGAAAAAGAAACGCTGCTCTGCTGCAATATAGCCGTATTTCACGTCCATCTCCCAAAGCTGATTCGAAGCGCAAATCTCACGGTTGTTCGCCAGCTTTCGGGGATATTGGATTCGCTTCCGGCGTTGTGGCTGCAGGATGCCCAGTTCCTGACACAGCCGGTATACTTTTTTCTTGTTAATGATCAGCCCATACTGTCGTTTCAGGCATACGGTTAATTTACGGTAACCGTAAGTCGCTTCTTCCCCGGCAATAAGCTCCATCAGCCATTCCTTGATCTGCTCATCGCTGACGGGACGCCGCTTATGATCCAAGGAAAAGCCGGGAATCGGCCGTCCGCCGTTATACACTCGCTCTTGCTTGAAGTGTTTCTTCCGGTAATAGTACGTCGCTTCACTGACGCCGACGATTCGCAGCACCACTGCAGCTTTATAACCCCGCGCAATCCATTTGTCGGCGATCTCTATTTTGTCCGATAGGCGGGGTTCACCTTTTTTACGAGATCACGAAGAATCGCAATCTCCAAATCCTTCTCGCCCAACAGCTTTTTCAATTTGTCGTTTTCCTGCTCTAACGCTTGAAACTCTTTGGATGATGGAGTGTAGGCTGCAACTTTTTTGGATTCTGGTGATGCGTTTTTCCAGTTTGCATGCTTCGATTGACGAATCCAACGAGCGAGCATTTTCCCGTCTATTCCATGTCGTCTTGCAACTTGGCTGGCATTGCCTGCTTCTAAGGCTTCTTGGATGAGCTGTTGTTTAAATTCAATGCTGTAACTCTTGCGCTGCATCTTTGATCCCTCCACTTTTGTTAATTCATATTGTAGTGGATAAGGAGAAAAGACTCAAAGGTAAATATGGGGCTTTAGAGATTTTGGGGATGTGGGCCAAATGTATGATCCCTTGTTTAGTATATCGCCGCCCATACCCAAAACATCGCTTTGGGCACCGCAAGCGTTATTCTCACCTTGCGTCACCCCTTGCATGTGGCTAAAGCAGCCGCTTCCGTCGATCACATATCCGGCGAACGCCTGGTTCTCGGGGTGGCGACCGGGGATCGTCCTATAGAATTCCCGGCCTTCTCCGTTGATTTCGAAGAGCGGGGCCTGTTGTTTCAAGAAGCCCTTTCCGTCATGAGAAAAGTGTGGGGGAGAACTTCCCGGCGATCCGGACGCCGCGCGTCGAAATGTCGCTCGGAGACCTTTTGCCCAAACCGCGTCTTTCGGATATCCCGGTGCTGGTAACCGGCCACAGCTCACAGTCCGTCGAATGGATTGCCCAAAATGGCGACGGCTGGATGTATTATCCGCGAAACGTGCAGTTCCAAGCGGAACTGATCAAAAATTGGCGTTCCTACACCGATCAGTTTAAACCGTTCAGCCAGTCCTTATATATCGATTTGATGGAGGATCCGAATCATAGACCGGTCCCCATCCATCTAGGATTCCGCATCGGGCGCAATCCGCTGATTGAATTTATTCAGTTTCTTAAAAGCGTCGGTGTCAATCATGTGATTATTAACTTGAAATATGGGCACCGGCCGGTTGAAGAAGTCATTGAAGAATTGGGAGAAGAAGTCCTTCCGCATTTTCCCGCATTAACCGGTGAGCAGCAGGAAAATTCGTGAACAGGAAAGCCCCGGTCCCGTTAGCCGCGCGACCGGTTCGTTTCACCAAAATCTGTCGGGGAGTGACTGATATGAAAGTGCTGACGATCGTTTCGCATCCCAGAAGGGAATCTCTTACGTTTTCCGTTGCCGAACGTTTTGTTCAAGGACTCACCGATGCAGGACATGAAGTGGAAATGGCGGATCTGTACGGGGAAGAATTTCATCCGCTCGTCTTTGAAAAAGATGAACCTGATTGGGATAACCCACAAAAGAGCTATTCCGCTCGTGTGCAAGCTGAAATGGAAAGGCTGAAAAGAAACGAAGGACTCGCGTTCATCTTTCCGGTTTGGTGGTATTCCTTGCCGGCGATTACGAAAGGCTATATAGACCGTACATGGAACTATGGTTTTGCTTATGGAGGAGCACGCCTGCCACACAAAAAAGTATTGTGGATTCCGCTTGTCGGGGAGACCGAAGCAAGCTTAAAAAAACGAAGCTTCGATGCGATGATATCCCAATATTTGAATGTCGGTCTGGCAGGATATACGGGCATCTCTCAGTCGGAAGTGGCGTTTTTTTATAACACGCTGGCTGAAGAGATGGAAAGCGAGGATGAAATCAACAAGCATTACGAGAGTTTGTTACAACGAGCGTATGAGTTAGGGCAAACCTACAGCGATTCGGTCACGCAAAAGCAAAAAGGCTGACGTATTCAATCCCCGGAATTGATTTACCGAAAAGGAGGAGCAGGCAGCGAATGGCTTACCGTGTTTATGCAATGGATTTTTCTTTTTACAACTCCATGGGAATTTACAGCTTTGAAACCCGATGCGAGATGCTCAAAGAGATCGGGTACGATGCGATGCATTTGTCCATCTGGCACGGAGAGCGGTGGCGGGATGCGGCGAAGCTCGGCAGCGTCAAAGGGAAATACGGGCTGGACGTGGCCGGTGTGTACGTCGTCTTGGATCTCTCTTTAGGCGAGAGCCATCCGAGAAACGAAGGCATTCTGAAGATGCTGGAGACGCTTGAAGGATGCTCGACGGTCGAGCTGGCGATCCAGTCCGCAGGAAGCCATCTGCGCCCTTCGGATCCGGCGGGTGACGACGCCGTGGTGAAGTGGCTGGAAAAAGCGCTTGAGATTTGCGAGCGGAGGAACATCGATATCCTGCTGTATACGCACCTTTCCTTCTGGGTCGAACGCCACGAAGATGCGGTGCGGCTGTGCAAACGGTTGAGCCATCCCCGTTTGGGTATCGTGTTCTGCGGCTACCACTGGTACGCCGTCGACGGGAGCAACCTGGCGGGCATACTGGATGAGGTGGCGCCGTATCTGAAGCAAGTGAACCTGTCCGGCAGCCGCCGGAATCCGCACGGTTTTGGCAACGTTGCGACGATCGAGCCGTTGGATGAAGGCGAGCTGGACAATTTCGCACTGCTTGGACAGCTGAAAAGGATTGGTTATGATGGGATGATCGGCTTTCAGGGCTGGAGCGAAGGGGGCGACGCCTACTTGAAGCTGAGCCGCTCGCTCCAGGCATTCCGTGACATGGAAAGGCGTCTTGAAGCACATCCGCACTGGGCGGAGCTGAAATTGCTTCCGTAACCTTACGGGTTTTTCATAGTATTCACCCATTCAATACCCGGGAACTGAAGCACCGGACGGCCCTTTATAGGGCGCGTCCGGTGCTTTTGCATGCTTTAACTGAAACCATCAAGAAACTGCCGGGGTACTAATGTCCTATTATTCCAAAATCGGGCGCAAATGTCCATGTTCAATCATTTTTTTTGCATTAATAACTCAACTTTCGCACCTAGAAAATCAATGTAAAACCAATTGTAGAGCGGGCTTAAGGTCTGTTGAATAGCCAGCTTGCACAAATAGAAAAACACCACTTCGTTTGGTAAAGTGAGAGTGACGAACAATCACCACCAGACAGAAGAGGTGTCTTCCATCATGATAGACCATCAGCCCGACCTGAATCAACTGCCAAACGAATTAAAGCCCGCTTTTCAAGAACTGAAAGTGCTGAAACATCTTCAGCAAGCCGGGTTCCGTAAGCGATTCGGCTTTAGCTGTGCTCGGCTGTTCCAACTCGTCTTCGTTCTGCTGTTTCACCAGAAGAATTGGTTCCGACTGCTCGAGAGCAGCAAGGGCGACGCATTTCCCGGCAAGGATGATGCCGTCTATCGTTTCCTCAACCATGCAGGCTTTGCCTGGCGTCGTTTTCTGACGTCGCTCAGCGTCGCGACGGTGCAGAAGGTCAACGTGCTTACGTCGTCCAATCGGGACACCGTCTTCATCGTCGACGACTCCATGTTCGAGCGCAACCGCAGCAAAGCCGTCGAGTTGCTGGCCAGGTTCAAAGATCATGCTACCGGCGCTTATTACAAGGGCTTTCGCATGCTCACCATGGGATGGTCCGACGGCCATACGTTTCTGCCGCTGGACTTCACACTGCTCAGTT
>NZ_SGWF01000005.1:0-21097 GCF_013337105.1 Paenibacillus sp. JMULE4 | reverse complement strand
GGGGCCGTATTGGTGCCAATGCGACGGTTTTACCTGGTAGAACAATTGAGGAAGATGGAACAGTTGCTGCAGGGAGTGTAGTAACAAAGGATGTTCTTCCTGAAGAAATCGTAGTAGGAATACCTGCAAAAAAACTACGAAACGTTCCCGAAAATCAATTATTAAAAAATCAATAGTCGGAAAAAGTTTTTGTAAAGCTGACGTGTAGTGAAACTTTAATCGTCAGCTTATTTAACTATTGTCCATTATACGGAATGGTACGAAAATATGTTGAGACTAGGCTTAGATGAACTAATAAAACTTGTTGTCGAAGATGTTGACTATAAAGTACATCCTTTTTAATAAAAACAATTAGGAAAGCCACACTTCATAATTGACGAATCATGAAGCATATTTTAGGAGTGAGCTGAATGAGCAAGCGTAAAATCTGTGTAGTAACGGGTACAAGGGCTGAGTACGGTCTGTTATACTGGTTAATGAAAGAAATTGATCATGATAAAGATTTGGAATTACAGATTGTTGCGACAGGGATGCATCTTTCACCGGAGTTTGGTTTGACCTATAAAGTGATAGAAGAAGACGGTTTTAAAATTGATGATAAAATTGAAATTTTGTTATCCAGTGACACTTCCATTGGAATTGCTAAATCTATTGGATTAGCAACTATAGGTTTTGCTGAATCTTTTCAGCGGTTGAAGCCAGATATCATTGTGTTGCTAGGTGATCGATATGAAATTTTGGCCGCGGCTCAGGCAGCTCTCGTAGCTCGTATCCCTGTTGCTCATCTTTCAGGTGGTGAAAAAACAGAAGGAGCTTTTGATGAGGCGATAAGACATGCAATTACTAAAATGTCTCACCTTCACTTTGTTTCTGCTGATGAATATCGTAAAAGAGTAATCCAATTAGGAGAACCCCCAAAATATGTATTTAATTTTGGGGACCCCGGTCTTGACAGTATATCAAGAATGAAGTTGTTGGATAAACAATCTTTAGAAAAGAATTGGGTTTTTCAATGGGAGAATTATGTTTTTTAATAACATATCATCCCGTAACTCTGACAAAACAAAGTCCTAGTAAGAGTATTAAACAATTATTAGATGCATTAGATCAATTCCCAGATGCTAAATTAATATTTACAAAACCTAATTCAGATGCAGGCGGCCGTCAGATTATAGAATTACTAGAGCTTTATGTATCTCGAAATCCAAATCGTGCAGCATTATTCACCTCACTAGGACAATTAAGATATTTGAGTGCTTTACAACATGTAGATGCCGTTATTGGAAATTCGTCTAGTGGAATTGTGGAAGCGCCGGCTTTCAAGAAACCAACTATTAATATTGGTGATCGTCAGCGCGGTAGATTATTGGCCAACTCAATTATAAGCTGTTCTGAAGATACAAATGACATAGTCCAAGCTATACACAAGGCGTTATCTCCACAGTTTCAGGAAAATTTACCTAAGGTTATCTCGCTTTATGGGCAAGGTAATACCTCTATAGAAATTAAAAATCTTTTAAAAACTGTTGATATTTCCAACATTACTTTGAAATCATTTCATGATGTGAAATTCGTGGAGGACCTTTCATGATCCGTATAGGCGGAGAATTTGAATTAAATACAGCCTTATTAGCAAAGAATAGGAAAGAGAATTCAAGAATAATTTATCCCAATAAACATCAGATTTGGACTGATACAGGTCGTTCAGCTTTATTTATAGCAATCGATGATATCCTGAAAAAGGTGGAAAGAAATTAGCATGGTTGCCCATCTTTTGTTGTGAATCTGTAATATTACCCTTTTTGCAACATGGTATCGATGTACGCTTTTATTCCATGGGTAAATTATTACAAAATTTTAACGGGTCAAACCTAAATATTGAGGACCATTCAATATTTTTATTTATAAATTACTTCGGAAAAGAAAATAAAACAGTTTATGATTGGCTAAGAGCAAAGCCAGCAGAAAAAGTAATATTTATTATTGAAGATAACGTGCAAGCCTCGTTAAGCAAGGATATGGGGAAATATGGGGATTATGTTGTTAATAGTTTTAGGAAAATGACACCCCTACCAGATGGTGCAGTTGTAGCAAGCACTAAAAAATTTGATTTTTCTTTGCAAATGCCTAGTGAAGAGTTCATTTCAAAGAAACTCGTGGCTAAACATATTAGAGATGACAATGAACAAGAACATATTTTCTTTGTGCAAAATTCAGAAGAAATGCTGGATCAGTACATTGAGCCGAGAAGGATCTCTTGGATTTCTGATTTTTTATTTGATAGAATTGACTTAGAAGAAATTCGTATGTTGAGACGCACAAATTGGAATCTCTTAAAAAAAGCACTGATTGTAGTGTTAAAGGATAAGTACGAAATCCATACACTTTATAGTTCATTAGAACCAAATGAAATACCTTTAGGTTTTCCGATAATAGTCAATCCAGAGATTCGTAATAAACTGAGGGCATATTTAGCGGAAAACAATATTTTTTGTCCGATCCATTGGCGCCTCCCGAAAAAATATTATGCCGTTGAGTTCAAAGATGACTTTGAACTTTCTGAATCTATTCTTACGTTACCAATAGACCAACGTATGAATGAGGAACACATTAATTATATGGTTGAGATCATTATCCAATTCTTCAATAAAATTAAAGGGGAAACGAAATGAATAATAAAAGAACATATATCATTGCAGAAGCTGGAGTTAACCATAATGGCTCATTAGAGCTTGCTAAACAATTAATTGATGTTGCAGCAGATGCAGGTGCAGATGCGGTTAAATTCCAGACTTTTAAAACTGAAAAAGTGATTAGCCGGTATGCAAGAAAAGCGGATTATCAAAAACAGACTACAGGTGAGGAAGAAACGCAGTTTGAAATGGTTAAGAAGTTAGAGCTATCGGAAGAAGACCATTTTGAATTACTAGCACATAGTCTAGAAAGAAACATTCAATTATTATCCACGCCCTTTGATACGGATAGTCTTAATTTTCTAGTAAATGAGTTGTCACTGGCTAGTATTAAAGTACCTTCAGGTGAAATAACCAATGCGCAATTGCTGCTTGAGGTTTCAAGAACGGGGAAACCGATCATACTATCAACAGGTATGAGTACCTTAGGAGAAATTGAAGACGCATTGGCAGTTTTGTCATTTGGTTATACGATGCCAAAGTCAAAAATTCCATCTATGAATGCTTTTAAAGAAGCCTATTGTTCCGATGAAGGTCAAAAAGCATTAAAGTCAAATGTAACCATTTTACATTGTACTACGGAATACCCTGCTCCGTTAGAAGATGTTAATTTGAGAATTATGGATACGCTAAAAAGTGCATTTGATCTTCCGGTAGGCTTTTCTGATCATACTCAAGGTATTGCAGTTGCCATAGCTGCAGCGGCTAGAGGAGCGTGTCTAATTGAGAAACATTTTACCTTGGACCGATCTTTACCAGGACCGGACCATCAAGCATCATTGGAACCAAAGCAATTAAAAGAAATGATAGATTCTATCCGGATGGTAGATATTGCACTTGGAAATGGAATAAAAATTCCAGCCAAATCGGAATTAAAGAATAAAGAAATTGCAAGAAAAAGTTTGGTAGCAGCTTGTGAAATTAAAGAAGGGACTACCTTTAGTCATGATAATATAGCTATCAAACGTCCTGGAACGGGCATATCACCAATGGCATACTGGGATTATTTAGGTAAGAAAGCTACGCGGTCATATAGGGAAGATGAGGTTATTGAAAATTAATGATTGTAAAATATGAGGAAGCATTAAAGATATATGAAAGTTTCGAGACAGGAATAAGAGTGCCGTCCTTACACCCTTATTACATTTTAAATGATGCAGCAAGAGATAAGTCTTTAGAACCTATATTTTTCGTCTATAGCGAAGCGAATGAAACATTCTATCATGGATTTCATTTAGGAAAAGTTGATGGCACTAATTTCTATGACATTCAATCTCCGTATGGATATGGAGGCCCCATATCTACAACAGCTGATGCAAAATTTTTATCCAATGCTTGGGCGTATTTTTTGAGTTGGGCATCACAACAATCTATACTGGCGGAGTTTATTCGATTTCATCCTTTACTTGAGAACTGGAATTTTTATTACGGAAACTATAAACGTGATAGAGAAACAGTATGGATTAATTTAATGAATTCTGACATTCTTGCTTCTTTCAAAACGAGGGCCCGTACATCCGTTAGAAAAGCTAAAAAAAATGGACTGCTAGCAGAAATAATTACCGATAAAAAAGATGTTTCTTCTTTTGTTGAAATTTATCAAGCAACGATGCAAAGTCTTGATGCTAATCAATTTTATTTTTTTCCGGAAACTTATTATGAGAAATTGTTGGAATGGGATAAAGCATTTATTGTTAATTGTAAGCTTCAAGAGGAAACCGTCGCCACAGGATTATTTTTATGCGACGGCCTAAATATCGAATACCATCTCTCAGGATCAACTTCAACAGGAAAGGAGTTAGGGGCAACAAATTTAATTTTATACGAGGCTTCGATTTATGGAAAAGGGTTAGGTTATAGTAAGTTGCATTTAGGTGGAGGTTCAACACCTACGGAAAATAACCCTTTGTTATTTTTTAAATCAGGATTTTCAGACGAACGTGCACACTATAAAATAGGAAGTTATATTCATAACGAAGAAGCTTATCAAGCGATGAAAACAGAATGGGCAATACAGAAAGGCGATAATAACCGAATATTATTTTATAGATAATAAAAATGGAGGTTATTAGTATATGGCTTGGGATCCGGTCTGGGAAGAGGTTTTTACAAATCAAGCTTGGGGAAAATATCCGAGTGAGGATTTGATTCGTTTTGTAGCATGTAATTTTTACAAGGTACAAAATAGGAAGGATATAAAAATTCTTGAAATAGGCTGTGGTCCCGGAGCTAATTTATGGTATATGGCAAAAGAAGGATTTACTGTTTATGGAATTGATGGTTCAGATTCCGCTATAAAACAAGCACGTAAGCGTTTAAATGAAGAATGTCCAGGATGGATGGGAGAACTGCAAGTTAGTGATTTTAGAGATATCCCATATAAAGATAATACGTTTGATGCGGTCATTGATAATGAAGCTGTATATTCAAATTCTTTTGATGAATCGAAAAGGATTTATTCAGAAATGCACAGAGTAACGAAATCTGGCGGTAAGTTTTTTTCACGCACATTTGCTGCCGGTTCGTGGGGAGACCAGACTGGTGAAAAGGTAGGGCATAATGCTTGGAAAGCATCTGAGGGTCCATTAATGAACAAGGGATACTCTCGCTTTACACCTTTTGAAGAAATACAAGAACTAATTACCGACTTTCAGATTGAAGAAGTTGAGATGGTTACCAGATCTATGAGTAATCAACGTCATACCGTTAAAGAATGGATCATTACAGGAAAAAAACTGTGAATTGAGGTGTGAATCTTGACTTGGAAAGACATTTTGATTTCTCCGCATACTCAAATCATTAAGGCTTTAGAAATCATAGATGCTGGCGCTATGCGATTTGCGATAGTCGTCGATGAAAAATATCGTCTTGTGGGAACTTTAACTGACGGCGATATTCGTAGAGGAATTCTAAGAGGGGTATCATTGGATTCCAGTGTAAGTGAAGTTATGAACGTAGATCCGATATCATTTAGTATTCATGATGATAAACAAAAAATAATATCAGTTATGAAAAGAAAGAAGCTACAACAAATACCGATTTTAGACGACGACGGATGTGTCGTTTCATTAGAATTATTAACCGACATCCTAGAATCCGATAAACGAGAAAATTGGGTCATACTTATGGCTGGCGGACTTGGAAGTAGATTAAGCCCTCTTACTGATGATTGCCCGAAACCTTTGTTAAAAGTTGGAAGCAAACCGATTTTGGAAAATATTATCGATAATTTTATTAGCCAAGGCTTTTATAAGTTTTATTTATCCGTAAATTATAAAGCGGAAATGATAAAGGAATATTTTGGAGACGGTACAAAATGGGGAATTGAAATACATATATCCATGAGACAAGAAAGCTTGGGACGGCAGGGGCTCTAAGCCTAATACCTGAAGAACCTAAAGAACCGGTTATTATCATGAATGGAGACTTGCTTACAAAAGTAAACTATAATCATTTACTTGATTTTCACAAAGAAAATAATTCTATGGCCACAATGTGTGTTCGTGAATATGAATTCCAAGTCCCTTACGGTGTAGTAAATGTTGACAATCATCGTATGTTGGGCATTGTGGAGAAACCAGTTCAAAAATTTTTTGTAAACGGTGGAATTTATGTTCTCGAGCCAAAGGCAATAGAATTTATTCCAAAAAACACCTATTATGACATGCCAACTTTATTCGAAACTTTGATAAAAGAAAATTATGAATCTGCTGTTTTTCCAATTAGGGAGTATTGGGTAGATATAGGCCGTATGGATGATTTCAGAAAAGCAAATGAAGAATTTAAAGAGGGATTTTTATGATAAATGGAAAATCAGTACTTGGAGTTATTCCTGCTCGTGGAGGATCTAAGGGGGTACCCCGAAAAAATATACGGGAAGTTGCAGGTAAACCTTTGATTGCTTGGACAATAGAGGAAGCGAAGAAATCAAAGTTTATCGATCGTCTTATATTATCCTCTGAAGATGCGGAAATCATAAAAATTGCTAAATCATGGGGGTGTAGTGTACCTTTCATACGACCAACAGAGCTTTCTAGGGATGAGACACCCGGCATAGAGCCTGTTCTTCATGCTATCAAAGTTCTCCCCGGTTATGATTATATTGTGTTATTGCAACCAACATCGCCATTGCGAATTGTTAAAGACATTGACTCTTGTATAGAAAAATGTGTGCGTTTAGCGGCAAATGCATGTGTATCCGTCACGGAAACTAAAAAAAGCCCCTACTGGATGTATACTATGGATGATTCTTACAAAATGAAACCGTTAATTCCTAATGAAGTCAGTAGAAGGCAAGATTTACCCGTTGTATATGCGTTAAACGGGGCAATCTATGTTGCTAAAACCGATTATTTGATTCAATCAAGGACATTCTTAAGTAATGAAACTATTGGTTTTGAAATTCCTGAAGACAGGTCATTAGATATTGATTCGGAATTGGATCTATTCTTAGCAGATGCAATTCTAACAAAAAATAATTATTGATATTTGACTTAAAAATTTTTATGAGACAGATTATTAGCAATTTTAATATAAACCTTACTCACAACATAGCCCAAACTACAATAAACCAGTACATACGCTGCTCTGCAGAGTAAGCTTGAAAAGTTAAAAAATATGTCAACCGAAGATGACGGAGTAGCGGTGCCTAAAAGAAAGGGAGAAAGTAATTGGGGAAGTGAACGAGTGAATCGCGATGCCGACCGAAAGACAGACCGCTTAATCGGATCTCTGTGGATCGCGATACGATCTTTGACATCTTATGCATACGCTGCGTACCTATCACATCGAGGATCGCATCGGCAGCAGTTCATTAACCGCATGTTCGCCCGAAGGACTCCAGCTTTTTCATGGGCTTCGTCCAGCAAGACAATATCCAGGTAAAATCAGGGTTTATACTATCTTGAAAGTAGGGATGAAAATAATATTAGTGGAAAAGGATAATGATGTGGTTAAATTTGCTTTTAAAGATGTGACCCTTTCTGAGGCAACATTGAACGAGTTCGAGTTTATGTTTAATCTAAAGTGTGAGAAAAATATTTTATACTGGGGTGGATTTGCCGATAAGCCAAATTATAAAAATTTAAAAGAATGGTATTATCGTATTTTATTAGATAAAACTAAAAAAATATTATTTATAAATTATTATGGTGAAAAAGTAGGATACATAACGTACAAAATTTATAATGATTCAATTTGTGATGATTTTAGTATTGCTGTTTCAGATAGGTTTAGCGGTAAAGGCATTGCTACTAAGGCTATCGGAGAAATGATTGAATATTTAAAATATGAGCACTTTAATTGTAAAACCTTCTATTCGTATATTAGAGAAGATAATATACCTTCGCAAAAAGTACATAGAAAGAATAATTTTATTTTAACCGATCAATATGAGGATAAGTTTTTACAATCTGACAATAAAATTGTAAGATTGCATAAGTGGGTAAAGAATTTAGAGGAATGAAATTAGAAGGTTTAACGTACTAAAACCAAGGGCATTATGAATTTTTAAAAGATTTAGGCGGATAATTGTGTCAATGCCGGAATTAATTTGACCCACTAGCGCCGGGATAATTGAGTCTGTAAAATAAAATGTGTAAACTCTCAAACCTGATAAAATGAAAGTAATAGAAAGGGAGCACACATGGGATTATGGACAAAAGAGCAGCTTAGGGCCTTCATTAAGGAGAACAAGCTGGTGACCGCACAGGACGTGCAGAATGCTTTGAAAGACTTATTTGCCGAGACGCTGCAAGAGATGCTGGAGGCCGAGATGGAAACGCATCTGGGCTATGAGAAGCATGACGTGAAGAACAAACAGACGACCAACAGCCGCAACGGAAAGAGCAAGAAGAAGATCACCAGCGAATACGGCGATCAGGAGATTGCCGTGCCCAGGGATCGTCTGGGCGAGTTCGAGCCGCTCGTGGTAAAGAAGCACCAATCCAACGTCACCGGCATCGAAGATCAGATTATCGCCTTATACGCCAAAGGCGTGAGCACGCGGGAAATCCAAGATCACCTGCAGAATCTGTACGGTATCGACATTTCGCCGACGATGATCTCGAACGTCACGAACAAAATCGTTCCGCTCATCAAGGAGTGGCAGAACCGTCCGCTGCAAAACGTGTATGCCGTCGTCTTCCTTGACGCCATTCACTTTAAGGTCAAGCAAGACGGCGCTATTGTGAACAAGGCCGCCTACATGGTCATCGGCATCGATCTGGATGGTAACAAGGATGTGCTGGGCATGTGGATCGGCGAGAACGAATCGGCCAAGTTCTGGCTCAGCGTCCTAAACGACCTAAAGAATCGCGGCGTACAGGATATTCTCATCACCTGTGTCGATAATCTTACCGGTTTCTCTCAGGCCATTGCCGCCTGCTATCCGAAGACGGAGATTCAAAAGTGTATCATTCACCAAATCCGCAACTCGACTCGCTACGTGTCCTATAAGGATCTGAAGAAGGTAACAGCTGATCTGAAGCCGATCTACAAAGCGGCGACGGAGGAGATGGCGCTTGTGGAGCTGGATCGTTTCGAGGAAACATGGGGCGCTAAATATCCGCTCATCATCCGTTCGTGGCGCAGCAATTGGGACGAGCTGGCTACCTTCTTCAAGTACCCTCCCGAACTGCGCAAGCTCATCTACACCACCAATATGATTGAGAGCTATCATCGTCAGCTTCGCAAGGTAACGAAGGGAAAGAGCATTTTCCCCAGCGACGAGGCTCTTCTGAAGATGCTTTATCTTGTAACCATGGATGTCACCCGTAAATGGACGGGGCGTGTCCAAAATTGGGGACAGATGCTGCTGCAGCTATCCGTTTTCTTTCCGGATCGAATCGGGCAGCACTTGCCGTAAGGGGCCAATCTCCCCTAGGGCAGATTCCTTTATACATGAGTTTACACAAAATAATTGACAGACCCGGATAATTTTGACCCACATGAGCACCTGGTGTTGCATAAATTCCGGTTTTCAGTTTTTCCTTAAGCCTGTAGCTGTTCCCACGGATGTTTACCACGTGGGAATGATGGAGCAGACGATTATCCAACACAGCTGTTGCAAGAACGGATCACCCATTAATTCGCCCCATTCCCCGAAGCTCTTGTTGCTCGTCAGAATAATGCTTCCTTTTTCGTAGCGCGCGCAGATCAATTGAAAGAATAGATTTGCCGCTAATGGATCAAGGGGGAGGTACCCCACTTCATCTACAATGAGAATTCGAGGACGAAGGTAAACGCGTAATCGCTTCTCCAAACGGTTCTCTTCATAGGCACGTCGGAGGTCACCTACAAGTTGGGCGAGACTTACGAAGTATATCGGTAACCCCTGACCAATGGCCTCCATGGCGATAGCGACAGCTAAGTGCGTCTTCCCCACAAACCTGGAGGACCCAAGAGAATAATATTTTCCTGCCTCCCGACGAAGGTGAGAGAAGCCAACTAGCGGATGAGGCGCTCGTCCAATCCGGGCTGAAACGAGAAGTCGAACTCCTGAAGCGTTCGCCGGTAGGACAAGTGCGATAGTTTCATCCGAACTTCCACGTTACGGCGTTGGCGTTCTTGTATCTCGGCATCGAGCAGATCGTTCAGAAACGACAGATATGTGCTCTGTGTATGGCTTGCGGCTTCCAGCTTCACATCCAACATTTGCGATGCCTGGTGAAGACCAAGTTCCTCCTAGCGGAGGCGGGCTTGTCCCAGCTCAATCATGCGCCCACCCCCGTCAGACGATCATAGATGTCTAACGATCGCACTTCAACATCTTGAATGGGAATTTGAATCCCTTGGGGTCTGGGATACGCGTACCCTTGGGCCGTGTTAACGCCGAATGTAAAATTAAGAATATAGCCGGAATAAAATTTTAGAATAGTCTCGAATCTCTCGATATAATAGGGTGCGCAACTTTGTGTCGAGGGAGAGGCTTAGTAGTGAATTTTGAGAGAAAGGAAGAAATGTTCTGGGTGATTCAAGACTTAAAGAAGAAGGGATGGAGCATTACCGCTATCGCCGACGAGTTGCAGATCAGTTGGCCTACAGCGAAAAAGTATACGAAGGAAATCCCTAAGAAACAAACCCGGCCGGCTCGGGGAAGCAAGCTCGATCCATATAAGGCGTATATCAGGCAGCGAATCGAGGAAGGCACGACCAATTGCGAGGTTCTGTTCGATGAGCTGCGAGCCAAGGGCTATACCGGCGGAAAAACGATTCTCAAAGATTATGTGCAAGGGTTTCGGAGTGCACCGAGAAAACAGGGGGTTCCGCGCTATGAAACAGCGCCGGGAGAACAGGCGCAAGTGGATTGGATGGATTGCGGCATTCAAAATTTCGAAGGGAAACGCCGACGGATTTATGGATTTATCATGACGATGGGTTATTCACGAAAACGGTATGTATGTTTCACGGATACCATGAAGATGGACAGTTTCCTGCGCTGCATGAGACAAGCCTTCGAGTACTTTGGAGGCATACCAAAAAAAGTGCTCTTTGACAACATGAAAACCGTGGTCCAGAAACGATTGCTCAAAGAAGTCGTCCTGACAAGCGTCTTCGCGGATTTTGCACACTACTATGGGTTCCAGGTGGATGTATGCAAACCGGGGAAACCACGAACCAAAGGCAAAGTTGAAAATTCGGTCAAATATGTTCGCCAAAACTTCTTGCAACGCAAGCATGAACCGGCGCTGGAAGCTTGGAACCAAGATGCGCTGCAGTGGCTGGAGACGGTAGCAAACGCCAAACCCAATGCCACAACCGGTGTGCCGCCGGAGGAACGTTTTCAGGACGAAATCAAGGCCTTGTCGCCTATCAGCGGTATCGCCCCCTATGTGGTGGCGAAATGGGAAAAGCGGCTGGTGTGGGACGGCTACATATCGGTTAAATCCAAGAAATATACGGTTCCAAGTCATTTGGGTCTAAAAGAAGTTCGTATTCGTTGGATCGATTCCGATCATTTCGAAGTGTGGGATCACGAACAAAAAATCACGACATACCGGATCAACGAAGAGACGGGTAAAACGACCATTTATCGACCGGAGCATCTGCCGAAATTAAAAGGAGCTCTTGAAGAAGGGGACTATGGTTTGGCGACCTCCCCACACGTTCAGAAAGCTCCTGAGGTAGAAACTCGCTCCCTTGATTATTACGAGTTAATCGGAGAGGAGGAATTTCTGGTATGCAAGCCTTGATCGAACTCCAGCAGCGTTGCGCTCAGTTGGGCTGGAAATCCATTGCCCATCGGCTCGACGCCTTGCTTGAAGAGGCTTCTGCCAACAGTATATCATATGCTGAATTTTTAGGCAGCCTCTTGCATGTGGAAGAAAACCACAAACAAGAAGCATCATGGAACCGAAGAGTCCGAAATGCTCGTTTTCCTTTCGTAAAGACGTTAACCGAATTCGACTTTGCCGCGCAAACCAGTGTGGATGAACGCCGGATTCGCGATTTAATCGCTCGCTCGTTTTATAGGGAGGGCCATAATCTGATGTTTCTGGGACCTCCGGGGGTAGGAAAGTCGCACCTTAGCGTGGCCATCGCGCTAGAGGCTATCCATCAGGGACAGACCGCGTTATTTGTGCGTGCGGATGAATTCATGGAAGCTGCAAGAGAAGCAGCCGAATGCAGGCAAGTTCCGAAATTCCTCCGGAGTTATGCAAGGCCTACGATACTGATCCTGGACGAAGTTGGCTATGCCCCTTTTGATGCGACGAGTGCCCAGATCCTGTTCCAAGTTATATCTAAGCGCTACGAACGTGGGTCGATCATCATCACATCCAACAAGTCATACAGCGAATGGGGCGAGATGCTGGGTAGTCCCGTGCTGGCGACGGCTATACTGGACCGCCTCTTACACCACAGCTCGGTCTTTAATATGCGCGGGGATTCCTATCGTTTGAAAGAAAAGATACGCGCCGGCGTACTGCCATCTTCAACAAAAGCTCCACGACGTTCGGGAGGTGGCGAAGGATGAAGAGAAAGCGTCCGATGATCGCCATTACGATCTACATTGCGGAGAAGGTATAGAGCTTTATATTGGAAATACGCCTATCCCTGGCCGACTGGAGATGGATCGGGATTGGTACGTCATCCTGCATGATGTACGCTTTAATCTACGTTCGTCGGAAAAGTATATGGTGAGTTCTAAATTCCGGATTTCAGGCTCTCCTCCGGCTGACCTCCCGGCCGCGCGCCGCCGAGTAAGGGACAAGGGGGCTAGCCCCCTTGTCCCTTACTCCATATTGACTAAATCCTAAAAAAATAACCCGGCTAAAAATTAAATTTTTATTCCGGCCTTGACAGGCCGTGCTTAGGTGACTATATTGATTCTCGCACATCACGAGCGTTCGTGATCGGTACCTCTTTTCGTGACGGGCCAGGAGCTGGTTCTCGTAGTAAATTTCAACGAAGCCGTTTACCTCCCGGACTTTTACTTCACGGCCGCTAAAGCGCCATGGGATTCCGTAACGTACACCATCGTAGCTGACGAACCCGTCGCGGCTTGCTTTACGCGGCTCAAAGCGGAACTTCGCCCACCGTTCCGGGGAAGGGAGGGGCTGCAGCCCTTCGTTTGCAAGACGATCGAACGGTCGCTCTCCCGTTGTACCGTGAATCCGGCGGTTTTGTTCATCGCACCAATGGCGTGCTTGCCGGTTGAGGTCGCCGAGATCGGTAAACTGCCGTCCCGGCATAAAGTTCTGTTCAACGAATTGAACGCCTCGTTCCACCTTGCCTTTGGTCTGCGGACGACGAGCACGGTGTAACCGTCAAGCCCTTTTGAACAATTATTGCTAAGTAATATTGAACAGTTTTAGCTTGCGAAAATAGTCTGCCGGTACTTCAGACGATAGCTGTCGCCACTTAATTGGATGACCTCGCTCTTATGCAAGATCCGATCCAGGATCGCAGTGGTGATCGCCTGATCTCCCAACAGTTCACCCCAATCCTCCGGCCCTTTGTTTGAGGTGAGGATGATTGAAGTTTGACCGTACAGCTTATTCACAAACTGAAAAAACAAATTTGCTTCATTCCGGTCCATGGCCATGAACATCAAGTCATCCAATATGACCAGATCAGAGTTATGAATACGCCGGAGCTTATGCTGGGACGATCGGGAAATCTCTTGTGTCTTCAGTAAGTGAATTAAGCCATCCATCGGCACGAAGCTCACTTTGCAGCCGTTATGTAATGCCTCTACGCCCAATCCGATGGCGATGTGCGTTTTCCCTACCCCGGGAGGCCCGAGCAAGATGAGATTGTAATTCTGCTCAAGCCATAGAAGTTCCCGTAGTTGCTGAAATTGGCGTTTGCTTATGGATGGTTGTTCTTCCAAACGAAACTCATCCAGCGTCTTCACTTCAGGGAAGGACGCCCATTTATAACGTCTGGCGAGTTGCTTTTCTTCTCGTCGGACTAATTCATAACGGAGCAGCCGTTGCAAAAACTCACTGCATGTCCATTGGTGTTCTTCAGCCTCCATTAAGCTTTCATCAATGATCTGGGCCGCTTCCGTGAGGTTGAGTGTTTTTAAGCTTTGTTTCAGGTGTGTTATGGTCTCGTTCATGTTTAGCCTCCTCTCAAAATGCGCCGGTAGATCTCCACATCACGAATTTGAGGCTTGGCTTTCCATTTGGCCGGATCCACTCCGCTCAGCTGTGTAACATGGCTTCGATCCGATGACGTTTTTTCGCAAGAATTTGAGAAGTGGTTCACGGCATCAGCAAAATCCACGGCTCTGTATAATCGGTTGGCCACACAGTAACGGAGAGCCTGATCCACGGATTCTTGAAATGCCTGATCCAGCGTTTTTTGAATGAGTTGGAGCTGATCACGGGTATACCGCGGATGCAGCCGGCGAATCTCTTCCAGATAAGATGAAGCCAGATCAGGATCAGGAAACTGTCTCCTCACACTTTCAAAGTAAGCAGCAATGCCCTTCTGGCGATCTCGCCGGTGATTCGTGTTCTGGATGAGCTGGCCCCGCCTCTGTGAGCGTTCATGTTCAGCGATGATTTCACCGGTATCCACATCGTGGATTTGAAGCGTTGAATATTTCGGTGCGGCAGAGCCGCTTGGTTAATGAATGAGAGCCACTATGTTAATGAAATAGAGCCACCTTATCGGAGGGGAGAGCCACCCCGGTTTGGGGCAGCCCTCGGGAACATTATCTTAGAACTGAGGTGCTTTCCTTTTTCTCATGGAATCTTCGCCGTCGATTAGCATTTGATATGAATTATGCACAATTCGATCCAGGATTGCGTCGGCCATTGTATGTTCGCCAATCTTCTCATGCCAACCATCCGGAGCGAATTGGGAGATGAAGATCGTCGAGGCGCTCTGGTGGCGTGCTTCGATGATTTCAAGCAAATCTCGGGCTTCTGTTGCGGTCAGAGGAACCAGCAACCATTCGTCTATAATGAGAAGGCTGATCTTCTTGTATTGGGCAATAACCTTCTTATATGTTCCATCTCCACGGGCGATAGCCAGGTCTGTTAGGAGTTCAGGTAAGCGGATATACTTCGTCGCGTATAAATGACGACAAGCTGCGTTGCCCAGCGCGCACCCGATAAAGGTTTTCCCCGCGCCTGATGCGCCCATAATGATGACATTGCTTCTCATGAATATAATTGCCAGTTGCAAGCCGCAGGATCTGAGGTTGCTCTAAGCGTCGGTCTGAATGATATTCAATGTCCTCGACGCATGCACTCGGATAGCGTAGCGTTGCCTTTTTGAGAAGCCTGCTTAGCTGGTTCGTCTTCCGGCGTGCCCATTCTGCATCCACTACTAGCCCGAAGCGTTCCTCAAAAGACAGTGTGGAGTAAGACGGGTTCTGCATTTGCTCCCGCAGGGATTCAGACATGGCGCTTAAACGCATTTCATTTAGCTTCGTAATCGTCGTATTGGTTAACATTTAGGATTTCCTCCCGTAATAGTCTGCACCGCGTGTAAAGCCATGAGTATTCACGGAAGGCGCGCCTAGTTGTTCGATCGTTGCAGCTTCCTCAAGAGTGTCCAACCCTGATTTCAGTATGGTGCTGATATGCCTGTAGCTAGGATTTGGTGTGTAGCTAAGAGCTCGTGCACAGGCGGATTCAAGCCGAACCAAGGAATACCGGTCTGCCAGCTTTAATACGCCCATGCAAGACTTGTATCCTTGTTGCTCTACCCGGTGACCCGCAAGTATGGCTTTGATGGCTGTACTTGTATAAGGCCCCACCTGTTTTGCCCATGCGACAAAGCGCTCTGTATTTGTCAACTGAAAATCCGGCCACATAATCATTTAAATTCCGGCCATGCGGTACAAAAAATATGGCTACATGTAGCTCAGGCCAATTGCTGCTTCTGCAGCCATTCCTTAGTTTCTTTCATGCGATAGGAGTTCCCATTCATGTTGACGAGGTAGGACTGATGCGTCAATCGGTCGATCATCGCTGCGGTCATGATCGGATCCTGAAAGATCTCTCCCCAGCGTTCAAATGACAAATTCGTCGTGATGATCGTTGACTTCCGTCCAGCTCGAAGCGAAAGATGGGTAAACAGTAGCTCGGAACCCTCCTTATCGAATGAGATGTATCCCATCTCATCGGCAATGACCAGGTCATATTTCTCAAACCGGTTCTGAAACACTCGGAGTGTTTGCTCTGCCCGACACTCTTTGATGCGGTTCACAAGCAAAGGCACGGTAGTGAACCATACTTTGTAACCCTCCAAACAAGCTTTTAGACCGAGCCCAATAGCCACATGGGTTTTTCCGGTTCCTGGATTGCCGGCCAAGATGACGTTACGTCCTTCCGGAATAAACCCTAGCGTTTTGAGCAGTTTCAGTTTCTTTTGTGCGTCCTGAGGAAGCTCATCTACAGACAAATCCTCAAGATATTTCTTATGTGTGAATTCTGCCAGTCGGATTCGGTTGTACCGGGATGCCTCCCGTCGGGCATCGCATTCCTTCTCCAGCAACTGAGCCAGGAACTCTTCGTAGCAAACGTCCCGTTGGCTGGCCTCCCGCACGTACTCCTCCAGATGCTTCCGAATCATCGGAAGCCGTAGTTCCTTACTGTATTCCATAATCGCTTCTTTCCACGCCTTGCGCGGTGAATGACTCATGCAACGTCCTCCTTCGTTTCTAACGTATCGGTATGAAACAGATCATCGTACGCGCGCAATTGTTCGACCGATCGATCCGTGATCTCTTGACCGGTTTTGGAGAGCGTGGCATGAGCAACTACCATTTCCCGGTTCTTAGCGCACAGCACTTTAATTTTATCCGTCGTGACATGGCTCGGATGGATACGCTGCAACGCCTCTATGGCCTGCTCTACCTCTGTGAAACCGACATCGTCGCGAATATATTGCAGTAGTTGTACAAAATCTCTCTCTCGTCTGGTATAATACATCTCGTAAATTGTTTTTATCTTTTGGGGAGCCTGATGCCACGCCGCACTACCGGCGAATGCACCAGGTTTTTTCTTTAACGTTTCTAAATAATGATTCAGATCAAATCGCCACTCATGGCTGCCGGTCAGTCGCATATGCTCCGCCACCTGAATTTCCTGATGAAAGCAAACCACTCTCGTGGAGTAGACCTTGGTCATGATCGACTCACCAACCAAATGATCCGGTACTGAATAACGATTCTGGTCCACCATGATCGTCGCATATTTGTCTACCCGTCCGTAGAGTACACGAGCGGCATCAAACGGGGGCATGGCAGGGAGAAGGAAAGAGCGTTCCTGTTCCAGTCGTTCGATCGCCGTCTGGCCGCTCAACTCGGTTTGCGGTTTTTGGTTGCGCCGTGTACATACCTGCTGCAGATATTGGTTCGCTTCCTCTAACGAGTCGAACTCGTCCCGAAAGGCGAATGCTTTTCGGCGTACGACCTCCACGCTGCGCTCCACATGACCTTTTTCATTGCCGCTGTGGATATTGCAAAAACGGTGCTGAAACCCATAATAAAGCGACAACTGCAGAAGACCTTGCGTCGGCTCCTTTCCCGTTCCAACGAACCGTTTGACCGCCACTTTCATGTTGTCATACACCATCGTTCGATGTACGCCGCCAATATGCTGAAAAAACAAGGCATGTGCTTCCTGAAAGCATTCTGTCGTTTGTTTGGTAAACAAATACGCAAAACGGTAGTTCCCATAAGCGGATGTGAAAACCGCCATTTGAAAAGTTTGTAGTCTACCATTGATTTTAAGTTTCACTTCACCCCAATCGAATTCACAGATTTCCCCAGGTTCATACAGTGCCTTGATGAATGCTTCCTTGGGTTTGCGTTCCAAACCACGGATTGTTCGGAGAACCGTACTGTAGCTAATATCTACGCCTTCGGCTTCCAGTGCTTCGAAGATGTCCATTGCCTTCTTTTGTTGTTTGCGTTGCCCTTGGTTTCGCTTGATTTCATTCTCATTCAAATGCGCTTGGATTTTTTTTGCTATTTCATCGGTCAGTTTCCGTTTCGGTCGGATTCCTACATTGTACTTGGGAGCGGTGGTCAGGGCATCAATTAATGCTTGAATATCTACTGAGTCGTTCCCCTCCGCCAACAACTGCCGTCTCCTTTCCTCATATTGGTGGATGTATTTTCCAACCGTTTCTCGATGAATCCCGGTCAATCTAGCAATTTCCCGGCGTGACCTTCCTTCATGGATGTGCATCATCAAAATCTTCTGCATAATATTCATCGTAATCATTCTCTCCCGGCACCCACTTGTCGATTTATTCTCCAAGTAGGTTTATCGGTTGTGGCCGGTTTTTCAATGATTACGGTGGCCTGTTTTTAAGTTATCATAGACAGCGCTCTGCATTCCATTCCACATACTGCTTATGCTTTTCCGGCATGTGATCTGAAACGGTATGATATTGTCCCGGACGACCGTAAAGCCGGGGATGAGAGCAGATCCGATGATGGTTGTAGAACACTTCGATAACGCCGCGCGTAATTCGGACGTCTACCTTGTGTTTGATATATTCATAGGGAACGCTGTAATGCATATTGTCTACAGCTATGTGATAATTGAACTGTACGGTGGCAACTTTCCAGGTGGCACATTCGTACGCAGAAACAGGTAGCGGCTGCAGGGTGTGCTTCTCCTCGTCAAGAAACGCACTGAGCCTGCTGCCTGGCTTTTTCTGAAATGGCTTACGGTTGAAGGTTTCGAGCTTCACTGAGATGGCTTCGTTCAATTCGGAAAGAGTGAAGAATGTCTGCTTACGCAATGCCGCCAGAATCCATGTGGAGATGATCCCAACCGTTCCCTCCACGCTAGGTTTATCTTTGGGTTTTCTGACTCGGGCAGGGATAACAGCGATACCGTAATGCTCTGCCATTTCATGATAGGTCTTGTTGATAACGGGGGAGTACCAAGAGGATTGTTCCACTCCAGTTTTGAGGTTGTCCGGAACAAGGATTTTGGGGACGCCTCCGAAATGATTGAAGGCATTGACGTGCGCGGAAATCCAGCTTTCTTGTGCTTGAGAAAGAAAGCCTTCCACATATGCGTATTGGCTGGATGGAAGAGTTGCGACGAAGATGTATACCGGCATGATTTCGCCAGTTTCCCGGTCTACCAAAGCAGCTGTCTGACCGGCCCAGTCGACCTCCATATGCTCGCCTGGCTTACGCTGAATGTGCATGGTGGCTTTAGTTGTCGCGGCGTACTTTCGATAGTAATTGCAAAACTGAGTGTACATGAGGGGGATTTCGCCGCTTAAACGGCAGCTCTCGCAGTACTCGTTCCAGAGTAGACTAAGGGTCACGCCACTCTTGGCTAGCTCTCGATGGATGTATTCGCAGTCCGGAATCTTGCGAGATGAGACTTGGGCCTTCTCGGGGTAAAGCCTCTAAAGCCCCATATTTACCTTTGAGTCTTTTCTCCTTATCCACTACAATATGAATTAACAAAAGTGGAGGGATCAAAGATGCAGCGCAAGAGTTACAGCATTGAATTTAAACAACAGCTCATCCAAGAAGCCTTAGAAGCAGGCAATGCCAGCCAAGTTGCAAGACGACATGGAATAGACGGGAAAATGCTCGCTCGTTGGATTCGTCAATCGAAGCATGCAAACTGGAAAAACGCATCACCAGAATCCAAAAAAGTTGCAGCCTACACTCCATCATCCAAAGAGTTTCAAGCGTTAGAGCAGGAAAACGACAAATTGAAAAAGCTGTTGGGCGAGAAGGATTTGGAGATTGCGATTCTTCGTGATCTCGTAAAAAAGGTGAACCCCGCCTATCGGACAAAATAGAGATCGCCGACAAATGGATTGCGCGGGGTTATAAAGCTGCAGTGGTGCTGCGAATCGTCGGCGTCAGTGAAGCGACGTACTATTACCGGAAGAAACACTTCAAGCAAGAGCGAGTGTATAACGGCGGACGGCCGATTCCCGGCTTTTCCTTGGATCATAAGCGGCGTCCCGTCAGCGATGAGCAGATCAAGGAATGGCTGATGGAGCTTATTGCCGGGGAAGAAGCGACTTACGGTTACCGTAAATTAACCGTATGCCTGAAACGACAGTATGGGCTGATCATTAACAAGAAAAAAGTATACCGGCTGTGTCAGGAACTGGGCATCCTGCAGCCACAACGCCGGAAGCGAATCCAATATCCCCGAAAGCTGGCGAACAACCGTGAGATTTGCGCTTCGAATCAGCTTTGGGAGATGGACGTGAAATACGGCTATATTGCAGCAGAGCAGCGTTTCTTTTTCTTGCTCAGCCTGATTGACGTCTACGACCGATCGATTATCGACTACCACATGGGCCTCTCTTGTGAAGGGAAGCATGCTGCGCAAATCCTGCAGAGAGCGTTATGGAAACGGCGGCTCTTTGAGAAAGATCAGCTGCCCGTGGTTCGTACCGATAACGGCCCGCAATTTATCAGCCATGCTTTTGAAGAAGCATGCCTGGAGTATTGTGTAGAACATGAACGTATTCCTCCGAAAACGCCGAATAAAAATGCGCATATCGAAGCATTTCATGCCATTTTAGAACAAGAGTGTCTCTCCAGGCATGAATTTGAGAGTTATCAGGATGCATACCGTATCGTATCTGACTATCTCTTGTTTTATAATCAGCGGCGGATCCATGGAAGTTTGTATGATCTATCCCCGCAGGAATTTCATCAAGCTATGCATCAGCAAGCCGTAAAACCGCTTGTGATTAAGGTATGATGGATAAAGCCCTTTACATGGAGGGGCGGGCATGATAGGCTTGTTAGCCTCGCGATGCATGTGTTATCCGCATCGCCCTATCGCGAAAAATCATGCCCGCTGGAGGCTCCATGTCAAGGGCGACAACGAGCGACAACGACGTAAATCAATGAGAAATTACGCAATCGTGTGAATAAGGGTGTAAGACTCTAAAGTTACGGGTTTAAACCGAAGCAAATACTGAAGGTCTGCTTC
>NZ_SGWF01000004.1:0-26838 GCF_013337105.1 Paenibacillus sp. JMULE4 | reverse complement strand
AAATTATTGGGACTATGTAATTTGAACAGAAAGAGATCATTGGTCTGAATAGCTTTAAATGATTGTCTACCACCCGGCTGCCAAAAATTCAGTTCATCCGGCTGTTCGTTAGCCAAATATTGAAACCAGTTATGATCCGTAACACCGATATAGAATTTCATATATCTTCACTCCGAAAAACGCAGCTTTAATAGTCCATTAGATTTATTCCACAATCCAACTGGAAACTCCTTCTTTCGACACCATGCTTTCACTATTATATAGCACTCCATTGACATTATTCTGTCAGCGAGTATATGTTCGCATAAAAAACCTCCGCCGCGTGTTGGGGATGTTTTATCCAAACAATTGCTTCGTCTTCTTTGCAGCATCTTTCAAAGCTGCTCGTTCCCCGGTACGCATCACGAAACCTTTTTGTAACTGTCGCGTCTAATATTCATCACGATTAAAGGAGCGAATCAATTTGTTAGTCACTTGCTTTTACGATAATGGATGCGATATGGGCTATATTTATTTGAAGCCACCGGAGGACGATGAGTTTGATGACTATGAGCGGAGCAGAAACGAAATTAGCAAGTACATAGACCCCGATCAAATTAACATTCCTTATGTGGTAGATGCACAAGTGGCTTCTAATCTTGATCAGATGGTCGTTGCCGCGAATACCTTTAAAGTAGACTATGAAAAAGGCTATGATACCGAGTATGGCAACGATATGGACGAGGAAGGGCACATTATTGGGATCGAATTAACGCTTAAACATGAAACATTTATCGAGCTTGTCAAAAATCAAGCTTTTAAGGTAATCCGAATAGAGTGGCGGAATAGAGAGTATCATCTGGTAACTTTCGACTACTCAGAGAATGTATTCAAACCGGAGAATGTCATTTATAAATTGACCGATAATGAAGATGCGTTTGTAATTGTGCAGCTTGTAAAACCGGAGAAGCTTGGATATCAGTACACAGATGAAATAGATCAGAAGCGCCCAATCGCTTTGTTCAAAGCTTTAATTTCAGCGAGAGATGATATTTATCCATTGGAATATTTATTGAAGCCACAATTTCTCTTACATAAAGACGAAGGATATCTCCTCGTTGAGGACAGAATATGGTGTGCTGCTCCCGACAAAAATCTTTGGAATTCCATCTCATCAGAACAACGTAGAAGCTTACTGGATAGCATTAGTTGTGAACAATGCTCGGCAAACATTGTTACACTGGACTGTACAGTTGATATGAAATCAAAAAATAGTTTTATTGCAAGACTGTATTGCAACCGATGCAAGCATCGATTTATAAAAGTTGTGGAATGGGGGTAAATATTTTGTAAACAAGCGTATGTTCGCATGAAAAAACCTCCGCCGCGTGTGGGGAGGTTGCTACGTCATTTGCTGATTAATTTTTCTATTTGTTCCTTTACCTTAAGAAATACTTCGGATTTCAAATGCCCGAATTTTCTAATGACGATCCGATTCGAGAAGGTGTAAATCTTATCCGCTCGGATTAATGAATCCACTTTTAATTGTCCCTCATCGAGATCATTTGCAGTAACATAAATCGAATAATCTTTATCCGTCACATTTGAAGTGATTGCTGCTACGACAATGTCTTGGTGCATTCCGTTATAAATTGTATTGGATAAAACGAGAACAGGACGTTGCTTCGTTGCCATTAAATCGGTATATGGAAAAGGGATAAGCAAAATATCACCTTGTTTATACATCGTTCCAAACCTCATCATCAACAGGATTATCCCAGAAGTCCATGCTGGTCATGCTTGCTTGTTCGAGATTCATTAATGCCTCACGTTCGCGCTTCATGTTCAAATAACCGATAAAATCAAGCACTTCTGCAGCTTCTTGTTCGGTAATACGATCAATCATGCGTTTCAATTCTTCGCGGTTCATACTCATGGATCACACCACCTTTTTCGTCCTGAAACCATTATAACACAAGTTCAGGAGATTTCAGACTTAAGCGATTCATTCCTCCCGATATATCCTTACCACGCACTCCACATGTGTTGTGCTGGGAATAGGAATGCACTTTCCCCCTTTCACTTCGCATGGACTTTTTTTGCTTATGCATCTTGCTTTGGATGCTGTTATGAAAGCCGGTTTTATAGACGAAGGTCAATTTGTACGGCTCGGGACTACCTTGATCGGGGTTCTCCCCAATAATCACTTTATCGACAATGCTTTCGAATACGTTCCGGTCGAATGCGGTCAGAAGCTCATTCGTTTGAAGCACTTTGCGAAAATGTTCAAGCCGTTTTCCCAAGTCAATTTCATCTTGCGCGGATTGCTCTAACTGTTCCTTTTCTTCGAGCAATTTAGTAAGCGAAGTATCGAGCTCCGCATACTTCTGTTCGTAAGTAGCCCTGTCTATTTTCTCATCCAGGCACAAATCAATCAGTTTGCAACGTTTTTGCTCCGTAGCCTGAATATCGCTGATAATTTTGTTCAGTCGCTTTTGATTATTCTGGTCGCTAAACACGGACTCCATTCTTTTCATAAGCTCGTCTAGCACATCCGAATTGTTGCGGCACACCAATTTGTACGATTCGACAAAAGCACCCTCAATCAGCTTTTCCTCCAAGGCTTTACTGAGAGAGCAGTATTTCTTCCCTTTTTTCGTGGCTGTCACACACTGCCAAATCACCTTTTCATGCGGGGTTCCGCTGTGCCAGTTCCGCCGCGAGAGATTGCTTCCGCAGAAAGCACATTCCAACTTGCTGCTGAAAGCAAATTTCCTGCTGTACTTGTCCCGCTTGCCTTTTGCGCCGCGGCGGCGATTCTCGCCTCTTCGATGCAATATGTCCTGCGCCTTTTCAAAAACTTCCTCGCTGACAATCGGCTCATGATGATTTTTGACATAAAACTGATCTTCCTCGCCGTAATTGTCCAATCTTCTCTTGGAAATGGGATCGACGGTAAATGTCTTTCCTTGCAACAAATCGCCTTTGTACTTCTCATTCTTTATGATACGAAGAACGGTTGTGTCCTGCCATTCGACTCTTCCGTACTTGGTTTTATGTCCCGCCTCAGTCAGTTCCTTTGCAATAACGTAAGCGCCGATTCCCGATGAGTATCGTTCAAAAATATAGCGGACGATTTCGGCTTCTTCTTGATTAACGGTTATCTGTTTCGTATTCACATCGTAATCGTATCCCAGACAACTTTGAAAGCCCACCAGTTCGCCGCGCTTCATTTTCATTTTCAAACCTTTTTTCACGTTGGCGGAGATATTCTCCACTTCCTGCTGCGCTACGGAGCTTAGAATGACAAGCAACAATTCGCCGTCCATCGTCAGCGTATTGATATTTTCGTCTTCAAAAAATACGGCGATGTTCTTTTCCTTCAACATTCGGACGTATTTCAACGTATCCAGCGTGTTTCTTGCAAACCTGGAGATAGACTTTGTGATGATCATATCAATTTTCCCATCCATACAATCGTTAATCATGCGCTGAAAATCCTCGCGCTTCGTTACCTGTGTCCCGGTTATGGCTTCGTCCGCATAAATATCGACAAGCATCCAGTCGCTGCGCTTGCTTACGAGATCGGTATAATATGCGACTTGCGATTTGTAGCTGTTCAATTGCTCCTCAGTGTCGGTACTTACGCGGGCATAAGGGGCGACGCGAAGAACATCCGATAACTTTCCGGCGTTGCGATCCGATATTTTCCGACTTGCTTTAATCACTTCCACTTCAAGAGCCATGGTGTTGTCCTCCATTCTTATTTACTCGCCATCAGTTTAATAAGAGATGGGCGAACCGACAAATGTGCGAATCAAGAAGTAAGGTCCGAAATGATGCCGTAATCCCGCATCGTTTTGTTCTTTATCAAATGAAATTCGTTTTCGGTAATCAAAGATAAAGCCAGTAACTGTCTTATCATAGCTATTTGCATGCTGTACCGGATGAGTTTATGGTTCATAATAACCTCCCATTAATCCATCAAAGCTGAAAATCAGAGATGCGCAACGAACATAACCGTATGTGCGCATCTCTGTTTTCGCCTCTGTTTTGGTTGCTTCTCTCAAATATCCTATCCGGCGGACAGTGGTTAGCCGTCCTCATAGGCTTCAAACCTCTTCCAGGATCGCTGCAAGCCGCCCCCATTGCGCTGAACTGTGGCTGGACGGAAGTATCATTATCCCTCCGCATGGGTCTTCGCCATAAATAGCACCACCATTTTTCATTGCATGGGCAAAATCGCTCGCAGTTTACCGCTTCTGATTTCAGGGCATGTAGAAACAAGAACCGGCAAAATGGTCATGGCGCGCCTGCAATCTGGCTTTCCTTTCAGGTCATGCGGGGAACGTACCGGATAAGATTTTATTCAGTTTTCAAGGATCAATGAGGGGTTGAATATAATGCTCCCATAGGTTGAGACACGGGAGAGTGATAAATAAGTTATAATGAAGCTATGGAAAAACGGAACCGATATACCTCAGAGTTTAAGACAAAAGTTGTGCTGGAGGTCCTCCGGGAGGAGCAGACCGTCAACGAGATTGCTGCCAAGTACGAAGTAAGCCCGGTTATGGTTAGCCGATGGAAAGCTGAATTTCTTGAGCGTGCTTCTGTCGTCTTTGAGAAGAAGACAAGTGAAGTCGACAAACTGAAGAAAGAGTACGAGAGCAAGCAAGAGCATCTAGAGAAGCTGGTTGGCCAACTCACGGTAGAGGTCGACTGGCTGAAAAAAAACTACGGCGGCATGAATAACATACATGTTATTTGAGCCATTGGTTTTCTAAATTTTTAAGATAATTTTGTGGATCGCGTTTAAACCGTTTGCGCATAACACTATCGCTCAACCGGTTATTCCATTTTTCTTTCTGTTTCTTGTAGCTTGTGTAGTCGACCATCCTTAAACGGGCGATTAGGTTTTCCTGTTTAAGTCCATCATCAACGAGCACAACCATCTCACCATTCCGTAAGATGTATTCGTTCCAGTTGCGTAGCCCGGTCATCCGACGGTGTCGTGTCTTCGTAGCTCGGAAGAAGCGTTCCAGATCGTTGTTCGTTCTTGGCACATGATAATGATCGTAGCAAGTGAAGAGTCCCTTCCAGAATCCCTTGCTGTAACTAAGGAGATTGTTAACCATTTCCAGATCATTCTCTTCGGTATAGGAAAGCCGAACCCAATCCAACAGCTTTGTCATTTCCCATTCAACTGTCTTGCTTGTCTTATCCATGCTGGGTTCAAGGATTTCTGCAATGTGACGGATTGGCTTCATCCAGCGAGCGACTTTCTCGTATTGTTGCTGAAGGGAATCGACTTTACTAAATATTCTGAAAACGTTTTGAAGTAGGGTGGCCCCCTTTTTTATCCAAGCATTTTTGAAGGGACGCTTGAATGGCTTGGGCCTGTTCATAGATACGCATACCGGGTAAATCTAATGGAGGATTTCCGTCTTCCAAGAGCAATGCACGTACGGCAGCAACGTAACCCTTCGCGATGCTTGCTTCTTGTGAATCCGACTGTTCGATTTTCCGCTCGACTTCACGAATGCCGCGCATGCTTTTCTTGAGCTCGGTCTTTAACTTTCGATCGACATCAACAACCGGTTTCGCGATGTCTTTTAAATAATGGTACTGGCAATATTGATAAGGCACATCGGGCAAAAGCGTCTCCATCGCTAGACGAATGGATTGCTGTCCATCACTAACAATACCGACGATCGGATAGCCTTGCTCGATGATCGGTTGGATGAGCGTTTGTAACTCGGCAGATGAACCACTTTTCATGTTTTTTGCTATTAAGACAGTACCGCTGAATACTTCACGAATTACATAAAGTGTCTCATTGCCTTTCTCTGGCTGGACGCCATCCATAGACAAGATAATACCGCCGTTTTGTTCTGTGACTTCAGCCAGCACTTTCTTCGTATGTTCAGTAAGACTAGCAGCAAGCAATGTTTGATACCGTTCATACAGATTTTGTGCGCTCCGTTCGGATGTCTGAACACCTCTCGCGTTCAATTCATCCGCAATCTCCTTGCGGGTCATATGCCGTTTGAAGCGAAGTTCACCAACTAGGCAAACAACGTCGAAGCCGTAAGGAGAATGCTTCATGCTTATTGCTTCTGCTTCCGCCGATTTGTAGTATACACCTGGCTTCGGGCAATCTGGATTTTCGCAATGGTAGGCCATGCTCCAAACGTGAACGACTTCTTTCAATGTGGCGATTTTCTTATTCCATGCTGTATGTGAACGACGTAATTTCTGTTGGCAGTGAGGACAATTCTTATGTTCAGGTCTAAAGTATATTCTCCGTTGTGGACGCAGACGGTTTTTGGAAAGCAATGCGGGTCAACTCCTTTGGAAATTTTGACCGTAATTACTTCGACAAACCGTTAGGAAGATCCTGTTAGTTATTCATGCCGCCGTAGAAAAAAAATCTGGCCTCAAATGAACCGCTCGAAGTTCGAAAAGCCATGGTGGAGCGTGATAACAATGAAATTACCATTAAGCGCCAGGCCGATCTGCTGAACGTGAACAGGACAAGCGTTTATCGCCCTAGTCAAGAGAAAAGCGAAAGCGAAGAGAATGTACAGATCATGCACCAGATCGATGAAATCTATATGAAACACCCTTACTTTGGTTATCGGCGGATGACCCGATTCCTTCGAGATCGAGGCTTTGAGGTGAATCGTAAGCGCGTACGGCGTCTCATGCAGCACATGGGGCTTGAAGCGTGTATTTGTCAACTGAAAATCCGGCCACATAATCATTTAATTTCCGGCCACGCGGCATAAAATAAAAGCTACGCCAACTGCTGTTTTTGCAACCACTCCTTTGTTTCTTTCATGCGATATGAATTTCCGTTCATGTTGACGATGTAAGACTGATGCGTCAGCCGGTCAATCATCGCAGCGGTCATCACCGGATCTTGAAAAATCTCACCCCATCGTTCAAAGGACAGATTGGTCGTAATGATCGTCGATTTACGTCCAGCCCGAAGTGACAGATGGGTAAACAATAATTCAGACCCTTCTTTATCAAACGAGATGTAACCCATCTCATCAGCTATGACCAGATCATACTTCTCGAAACGGTTCTGGAATGCACGTAGAGTCTGTTCCGACCGGCATTCCCTGATCCGGTTCACGAGCAGGGGGACGGTTGTAAACCATACTTTGTAACCCTCCAGGCAAGCTTTCAGACCTAACCCGATGCTAATGTGCGTTTTTCCAGTCCCTGGGTTTCCGGACAGAATTACGTTGCGCCCTTCTCGGATAAAATCTAGCGTTTTCAACAGTTTTAACTTCTTCTGTGCATCTTCCGGCAAGTCCCCGACAACCAAATCTTCGAGATATTTTTTGTGCGTAAATTCCGCCAACCGTATTCGGTTGTACCGGGACGCTTCCCGACGGGCATCGCATTCCTTTTCGAGAAGTTGCGTCAGAAATTCTTCGTAACTGGCGTCCCGTTGAGTCGCTTCCTGAATTTGCTCTTCCAAATGCTTACGAATCATCGGGAGCCGCAATTCTTTGCTGTATTCCAGAATCATTTCCTTCAACGCCTTGCGCGGCGAGTGGCTCATGCAGCGCCCTCCTTCGTTTCTGTCGGCCTAGTATCAAACAATTCATCGTACATGCGCAAATGCTCAACTGATCGCTCCGCAATCTCTTGGCCGGTTTCCGAATGTGTCGTCCGAACCACCGGCGCCAGATCTCGGTTTTTGGCACATAGCACTTTAATTTTATCCGTGGTTACATGGGCTGGGTGGATCCACTCCAATTCCTGAATAGCTTGCTCGATCTCCGCGAAACTGGCATCATCTCGAATATATTGCAATAGTTGTACAAATTCCTTGTTGCGTCTGGTATAATACCTTTCGTAGATTGTTTTTATCTTTTTGGGAGCCTGTTGCCACGCCGCGCTACCGGCGAATGCACCAGGTTTTTTCTTTAGCGTATCTAAATAATGGTTCAAGTCCAGCCGCCACTCATGGCTGCCGGTACACCGTACATGCTCCGCTACTTTCGTTTCTTGGTGAAAACAAAGCACTCGGGTCGAGTACACCTTGATCATGATCGATTCTCCAACCAGATGATCTGGTACGGAGTAACGATTTTGGTCCACCATAATCGTCGCGTATTTATCCGCCCGCCCGTAAAGTACACGGGCTGCGTCAAACGGGGGCGGGGAAGGCAAAAGGGTGGGGCGTTCTTCTTCCAGTCGTTCCTTCGCCGTCTGGCCGTTATTCTCGGTTTGCGGCTTTTGGTTGCGCTGAGTGCACACCTCCTGTAAATATTGGTTCGCTTCTTCAAGCGATTCAAATTCGTGCCGGAAGGCGAAGGCTTTCCGACGCACGACTTCTACGCTGCGTTCCACATGTCCTTTCTCATTGCCGCTGCGAATATTGCAAAACCGGAATTGAAAGCCGTAATAAAGCGACAGTTGGAGTAATCCTTGTGTCGGCTCCTTATCCGTTCCGACGAACCGTTTCACCGCGACTTTCATGTTGTCATACACCATGGTTCGATACACACCGCCGATATGCTGAAAGAACAGGGCATGTGCTTCTTGGAAGCATTCCGTCGTTTGCTTGGTGAACAGGTATGCAAAACGGTAATTCCCATATGCGGATGTGAAGACTGCCATCTGAAAAGTTTGAAACTTTCCATTAATTTTGAGCTTCACTTCACCCCAATCGAATTCGCAAATGTCCCCAAGCTCATACAGTGCCTTTATGTATGCTTCCTTTGGTTTTCGTTCCAAACTACGAACCGTCCGAAGAACAGTACTATAGCTGATTTGGATACCTTCGGCTTCTAGTGCCTCGAAGATATCTACCGCCTTCTTTTGCTGTTTGCGTTGCCCTTGGCTTCGCTTTACTTCGTTCTCATCCAGATGAGCCTGAATCTTAGCTGTCATTTCGTCGGTCAGTTTTCGTTTGGGTCGAATTCCGACTGTATACTTGGGCGCGGTAGTGAGGGCATCAATCAGTGCTTGGATATCCACCGAGTTGTTCCCCTCAGCTAGTAGCTGTTGTCTCCTTTCCTCATATTGCCTGATGTACTTCCCAACCGTCTCCCGATGGATCCCTGTCAATCTTGCAATCTCCCGGCGCGACCTCCCCTCATGAATATGCATCATTAATATTTGTTGCATCGTGTTCATCGCGATCATTCTCTCCCAGCCCCTACTTGTTGATTTTCTCTCCAAGTAGGTTTATCGGTTGTGGCCGGTTTTTCAATGATTTTGCTGGCCTGTTTTTAAGTTACCATAGACAGAAGCGATCTATCCGAAGCCGAACTTGAGCAAGCGATTCCACGCAAAATATGTTCGCCCCTACTTGCTTCGGGGCTTAACCATTAACCGGCCGAATCAGGTCTGGGGAATCGACATCACCTATCTCCGGATGGGGAAAGGCTTCATGTATCTGTTCAATATCATCGATTGGTATCGGTTTAAACCCGTAACTTTAGAGTCTTACACCCTTATTCACACGATTGCGTAATTTCTCATTGATTTACGTCGTTGTCGCTCGTTGTCGCCCTTGACATGGAGCCTCCAGCGGGCATGATTTTTCGCGATAGGGCGATGCGGATAACACATGCATCGCGAGGCTAACAAGCCTATCATGCCCGCCCCTCCATGTAAAGGGCTTTATCCATCATACCTTAATCACAAGCGGTTTTACGGCTTGCTGATGCATAGCTTGATGAAATTCCTGCGGGGATAGATCATACAAACTTCCATGGATCCGCCGCTGATTATAAAACAAGAGATAGTCAGATACGATACGGTATGCATCCTGATAACTCTCAAATTCATGCCTGGAGAGACACTCTTGTTCTAAAATGGCATGAAATGCTTCGATATGCGCATTTTTATTCGGCGTTTTCGGAGGAATACGTTCATGTTCTACACAATACTCCAGGCATGCTTCTTCAAAAGCATGGCTGATAAATTGCGGGCCGTTATCGGTACGAACCACGGGCAGCTGATCTTTCTCAAAGAGCCGCCGTTTCCATAACGCTCTCTGCAGGATTTGCGCAGCATGCTTCCCTTCACAAGAGAGGCCCATGTGGTAGTCGATAATCGATCGGTCGTAGACGTCAATCAGGCTGAGCAAGAAAAAGAAACGCTGCTCTGCTGCAATATAGCCGTATTTCACGTCCATCTCCCAAAGCTGATTCGAAGCGCAAATCTCACGGTTGTTCGCCAGCTTTCGGGGATATTGGATTCGCTTCCGGCGTTGTGGCTGCAGGATGCCCAGTTCCTGACACAGCCGGTATACTTTTTTCTTGTTAATGATCAGCCCATACTGTCGTTTCAGGCATACGGTTAATTTACGGTAACCGTAAGTCGCTTCTTCCCCGGCAATAAGCTCCATCAGCCATTCCTTGATCTGCTCATCGCTGACGGGACGCCGCTTATGATCCAAGGAAAAGCCGGGAATCGGCCGTCCGCCGTTATACACTCGCTCTTGCTTGAAGTGTTTCTTCCGGTAATAGTACGTCGCTTCACTGACGCCGACGATTCGCAGCACCACTGCAGCTTTATAACCCCGCGCAATCCATTTGTCGGCGATCTCTATTTTGTCCGATAGGCGGGGTTCACCTTTTTTACGAGATCACGAAGAATCGCAATCTCCAAATCCTTCTCGCCCAACAGCTTTTTCAATTTGTCGTTTTCCTGCTCTAACGCTTGAAACTCTTTGGATGATGGAGTGTAGGCTGCAACTTTTTTGGATTCTGGTGATGCGTTTTTCCAGTTTGCATGCTTCGATTGACGAATCCAACGAGCGAGCATTTTCCCGTCTATTCCATGTCGTCTTGCAACTTGGCTGGCATTGCCTGCTTCTAAGGCTTCTTGGATGAGCTGTTGTTTAAATTCAATGCTGTAACTCTTGCGCTGCATCTTTGATCCCTCCACTTTTGTTAATTCATATTGTAGTGGATAAGGAGAAAAGACTCAAAGGTAAATATGGGGCTTTAGAGGTATAGCCGCAAAGTGATCGACTACGAGCTATCCAGTACGCTTGAGAAAGGCTTTGTTTTGAGGTGTCTCAAGCGCGCATTTAGCCGCTGTAAGCCCGAGATCATGAACAGCGATCAGGGCTCCCACTTTACCAACGCTGAATACCTTGAGCTACTGGAGAAAGAAGGCGTCAAGGTATCGATGGATGGTAAGGGGCGTGCGACGGATAACAGCCGCACAGAGCGATATTTCCGCTCGCTCAAATACGAATGCATCTTCTTGAATGAATACGAAGACCCTCGCGCGCTGCGCAAAGGGATAGTTCGCTATGTCCAATTCTATAACCAAGAACGCCCTCATCAATCTCTCAATGAAGCAAAGCCCGATCAATTTTACGCGCATTCTATTGAAAAAACCGCATCCTAATTTACTAGATTACGAGAATGGAGGACATAACTTAATCCTCAAAAAATCGTGTCTTGACAATGGGGAGCATTACAGAATAGTGTCCCTCTAATATTCATTTCATTTTCAATGCAAAATCGGACCTTGGTTGCAAAACTATCGATCAGATCGGAGAGCGTTTTCTAAGAAAAAGGCGAGGGGGCTAAGGAAAACGAGACACGAGGATACGTTCTTTTGATGCCAGACGTGAAAGGGGTATTGCTACTCTGTCGAGATAAATAGGCACAGACTTTATTGGTTTAATGCATTACCGCCGTTCAGTAGCGTTAGACTCTTTACGCTGTGGTCGAGTCTGACTCACAAGCGCTTACGTTAATGGCGGTATTACGTCACCGACGAAGCACATAAGTTGTAAGTGCTGACAATTCTCCTGAACAAGCTAAATCCCCGGAACGATTATTATAACCCCCTGTGTCAGAATAGTTGTCGTACCCCTCAATTGAAAGTATAGTGAGGATAACAAGGACGAGGTGGGAGACAATGAACCAAGTGAATCAGGAATTGAAGCAGAGAGTCGTGCAACGAATGATGCCACCGAATAATGAATCGGTCAGCCAGTTAGCCAAAGAGTACGGGATATCTGAAACAGCGCTGTATAAGTGGAAGAAAGCGGCGAAGGCCCAAGGAACGATCATGCCGACAGGTGCACAATCTACAGAGCGATGGAGCACTCGAGATAAGTTTGCCATCGTGGTAGAAACAGCAGCATTAAGTGAGATTGAGTTGGCGGAATACTGTCGTGCCAAAGGGCTGTACGTCGAGCAAGTGGAAGCCTGGCGCGATGCTTGTATGAACGCCAATGGCGGGATCGCCGAGCAAGCGAGCAAGCTGCAAAAGGATCTCCGAACGAAAGAACAAGAAGTAAAGGCCCTAAGCCGCGAGCTTCAACGAAAGGAAGCGGCATTGGCCGAAACCGCAGCCTTACTGGTGTTGCGAAAAAAGGCCCAGGCGATCTGGGGGGACCAAGGGGACGAATGATCAGTGCCCCGGATCGTCAGCTAGCTGTATCACTGATTGAAGAAGCTGTTCAGGCCGGTGCAAGGGAACACCTCGCCTGTAAGGAGCTTGGACTGACCCAGAGAACCCTGCAGCGTTGGCGTCAGCATAAGATTAGCGAAGATAGGCGTCCTTATGCCAAGCGTCCTGAGCCCGTCCATAAGCTCAGCGAGGAAGAAGAACAACAGATTCTGGACGTCATCCATCAGCCTGAGTTTAAGAGCCTCCCCCCGAGTCAAATCGTTCCCGCCCTTGCCGATCAGGGAACCTATATTGCTTCGGAGTCTAGTTTTTATCGTGTGATGCACAAACACAAACAACAGCAACATCGTGGAAGAAGCAAGAAAAGAACCACCAAGCCGCTGACAAGCCACTGTGCTACTGGAGCTAACCAAGTCTGGATGTGGGATATTACGTGGATGCCAGGGCCCGTTAAAGGTCTGTTCTTCTACCTCTACCTGGTGCTAGATTTATATAGTCGCAAAATTGTCGGTTGGGAGATTTGGGAAGAAGAATCGGCCGAGCATGCGAGTCAGTTAATACGCAGAACGGTGCTTAGCGAGCAGTGTGTCATTCGCCAGCAGCCCCTTGTGCTGCACTCGGACAATGGCAGTCCGATGAAGGGGGCAACCTTATTGGAAACGCTATATAGCTTAGGCATCACGCCTTCCAGAAGTCGGCCCCGAGTCAGCAATGACAATCCCTATGCGGAGTCCATCTTCCGGACGTGCAAATACCGTCCAGAATACCCGGAGCAAGGGTTTAAAGACCGCACCGAGGCCCGTGAATGGGTGCTGCGTTTTGTACGATGGTACAACCACGAGCATCGCCACAGCGGGCTCAATTTCCTCACGCCCAGCCAGAGGCATAAAGGACAGGAGGAACAAGTATTTGAGAAGCGACGGCAGGTTTATGAAGCTGCGAAAGCCCTGCATCCAGGTCGCTGGTCAGGGGATACACGGGATTGGAGTCTAAAAGAAGAAGTATGGCTTAATCCGGAAAAAGCGACGCTTATTAAGCTGTCGCTTTTCCGGATTAAGCCATACTTCTTCTTTTAGACTCCAATCCCGTGTATCCCCTGACCAGCGACCTGGATGCAGGGCTTTCGCAGCTTCATAAACCTGCCGTCGCTTCTCAAATACTTGTTCCTCTGTCCTTTATGCCTCTGGCTGGGCGTGAGGAAATTGAGCCCGCTGTGGCGATGCTCGTGGTTGTACCATCGTACAAAACGCAGCACCCATTCACGGGCCTCGGTGCGGTCTTTAAACCCTTGCTCCGGGTATTCTGGACGGTATTTGCACGTCCGGAAGATGGACTCCGCATAGGGATTGTCATTGCTGACTCGGGGCCGACTTCTGGAAGGCGTGATGCCTAAGCTATATAGCGTTTCCAATAAGGTTGCCCCCTTCATCGGACTGCCATTGTCCGAGTGCAGCACAAGGGGCTGCTGGCGAATGACACACTGCTCGCTAAGCACCGTTCTGCGTATTAACTGACTCGCATGCTCGGCCGATTCTTCTTCCCAAATCTCCCAACCGACAATTTTGCGACTATATAAATCTAGCACCAGGTAGAGGTAGAAGAACAGACCTTTAACGGGCCCTGGCATCCACGTAATATCCCACATCCAGACTTGGTTAGCTCCAGTAGCACAGTGGCTTGTCAGCGGCTTGGTGGTTCTTTTCTTGCTTCTTCCACGATGTTGCTGTTGTTTGTGTTTGTGCATCACACGATAAAAACTAGACTCCGAAGCAATATAGGTTCCCTGATCGGCAAGGGCGGGAACGATTTGACTCGGGGGGAGGCTCTTAAACTCAGGCTGATGGATGACGTCCAGAATCTGTTGTTCTTCTTCCTCGCTGAGCTTATGGACGGGCTCAGGACGCTTGGCATAAGGACGCCTATCTTCGCTAATCTTATGCTGACGCCAACGCTGCAGGGTTCTCTGGGTCAGTCCAAGCTCCTTACAGGCGAGGTGTTCCCTTGCACCGGCCTGAACAGCTTCTTCAATCAGTGATACAGCTAGCTGACGATCCGGGGCACTGATCATTCGTCCCCTTGGTCCCCCCAGATCGCCTGGGCCTTTTTTCGCAACACCAGTAAGGCTGCGGTTTCGGCCAATGCCGCTTCCTTTCGTTGAAGCTCGCGGCTTAGGGCCTTTACTTCTTGTTCTTTCGTTCGGAGATCCTTTTGCAGCTTGCTCGCTTGCTCGGCGATCCCGCCATTGGCGTTCATACAAGCATCGCGCCAGGCTTCCACTTGCTCGACGTACAGCCCTTTGGCACGACAGTATTCCGCCAACTCAATCTCACTTAATGCTGCTGTTTCTACCACGATGGCAAACTTATCTCGAGTGCTCCATCGCTCTGTAGATTGTGCACCTGTCGGCATGATCGTTCCTTGGGCCTTCGCCGCTTTCTTCCACTTATACAGCGCTGTTTCAGATATCCCGTACTCTTTGGCTAACTGGCTGACCGATTCATTATTCGGTGGCATCATTCGTTGCACGACTCTCTGCTTCAATTCCTGATTCACTTGGTTCATTGTCTCCCACCTCGTCCTTGTTATCCTCACTATACTTTCAATTGAGGGGTACGACAACTATTCTGACACAGGGGGTTATAATAATCGTTCCGGGGATTTAGCTTGTTCAGGAGAATTGTCAGCACTTACAACTTATGTGCTTCGTCGGTGACGTAATACCGCCATTAACGTAAGCGCTTGTGAGTCAGACTCGACCACAGCGTAAAGAGTCTAACGCTACTGAACGGCGGTAATGCATTAAACCAATAAAGTCTGTGCCTATTTATCTCGACAGAGTAGCAATACCCCTTTCACGTCTGGCATCAAAAGAACGTATCCTCGTGTCTCGTTTTCCTTAGCCCCCTCGCCTTTTTCTTAGAAAACGCTCTCCGATCTGATCGATAGTTTTGCAACCAAGGTCCGATTTTGCATTGAAAATGAAATGAATATTAGAGGGACACTATTCTGTAATGCTCCCCATTGTCAAGACACGATTTTTTGAGGATTAAGTTATGTCCTCCATTCTCGTAATCTAGTAAATTAGGATGCGGTTTTTTCAATAGAATGCGCGTAAAATTGATCGGGCTTTGCTTCATTGAGAGATTGATGAGGGCGTTCTTGGTTATAGAATTGGACATAGCGAACTATCCCTTTGCGCAGCGCGCGAGGGTCTTCGTATTCATTCAAGAAGATGCATTCGTATTTGAGCGAGCGGAAATATCGCTCTGTGCGGCTGTTATCCGTCGCACGCCCCTTACCATCCATCGATACCTTGACGCCTTCTTTCTCCAGTAGCTCAAGGTATTCAGCGTTGGTAAAGTGGGAGCCCTGATCGCTGTTCATGATCTCGGGCTTACAGCGGCTAAATGCGCGCTTGAGACACCTCAAAACAAAGCCTTTCTCAAGCGTACTGGATAGCTCGTAGTCGATCACTTTGCGGCTATACCTCTAAAGCCCCATATTTACCTTTGAGTCTTTTCTCCTTATCCACTACAATATGAATTAACAAAAGTGGAGGGATCAAAGATGCAGCGCAAGAGTTACAGCATTGAATTTAAACAACAGCTCATCCAAGAAGCCTTAGAAGCAGGCAATGCCAGCCAAGTTGCAAGACGACATGGAATAGACGGGAAAATGCTCGCTCGTTGGATTCGTCAATCGAAGCATGCAAACTGGAAAAACGCATCACCAGAATCCAAAAAAGTTGCAGCCTACACTCCATCATCCAAAGAGTTTCAAGCGTTAGAGCAGGAAAACGACAAATTGAAAAAGCTGTTGGGCGAGAAGGATTTGGAGATTGCGATTCTTCGTGATCTCGTAAAAAAGGTGAACCCCGCCTATCGGACAAAATAGAGATCGCCGACAAATGGATTGCGCGGGGTTATAAAGCTGCAGTGGTGCTGCGAATCGTCGGCGTCAGTGAAGCGACGTACTATTACCGGAAGAAACACTTCAAGCAAGAGCGAGTGTATAACGGCGGACGGCCGATTCCCGGCTTTTCCTTGGATCATAAGCGGCGTCCCGTCAGCGATGAGCAGATCAAGGAATGGCTGATGGAGCTTATTGCCGGGGAAGAAGCGACTTACGGTTACCGTAAATTAACCGTATGCCTGAAACGACAGTATGGGCTGATCATTAACAAGAAAAAAGTATACCGGCTGTGTCAGGAACTGGGCATCCTGCAGCCACAACGCCGGAAGCGAATCCAATATCCCCGAAAGCTGGCGAACAACCGTGAGATTTGCGCTTCGAATCAGCTTTGGGAGATGGACGTGAAATACGGCTATATTGCAGCAGAGCAGCGTTTCTTTTTCTTGCTCAGCCTGATTGACGTCTACGACCGATCGATTATCGACTACCACATGGGCCTCTCTTGTGAAGGGAAGCATGCTGCGCAAATCCTGCAGAGAGCGTTATGGAAACGGCGGCTCTTTGAGAAAGATCAGCTGCCCGTGGTTCGTACCGATAACGGCCCGCAATTTATCAGCCATGCTTTTGAAGAAGCATGCCTGGAGTATTGTGTAGAACATGAACGTATTCCTCCGAAAACGCCGAATAAAAATGCGCATATCGAAGCATTTCATGCCATTTTAGAACAAGAGTGTCTCTCCAGGCATGAATTTGAGAGTTATCAGGATGCATACCGTATCGTATCTGACTATCTCTTGTTTTATAATCAGCGGCGGATCCATGGAAGTTTGTATGATCTATCCCCGCAGGAATTTCATCAAGCTATGCATCAGCAAGCCGTAAAACCGCTTGTGATTAAGGTATGATGGATAAAGCCCTTTACATGGAGGGGCGGGCATGATAGGCTTGTTAGCCTCGCGATGCATGTGTTATCCGCATCGCCCTATCGCGAAAAATCATGCCCGCTGGAGGCTCCATGTCAAGGGCGACAACGAGCGACAACGACGTAAATCAATGAGAAATTACGCAATCGTGTGAATAAGGGTGTAAGACTCTAAAGTTACGGGTTTAAACCGATACCAATCGATGATATTGAACAGATACATGAAGCCTTTCCCCATCCGGAGATAGGTGATGTCGATTCCCCAGACCTGATTCGGCCGGTTAATGGTTAAGCCCCGAAGCAAGTAGGGGCGAACATATTTTGCGTGGAATCGCTTGCTCAAGTTCGGCTTCGGATAGATCGCTTCTGTCTATGGTAACTTAAAAACAGGCCAGCAAAATCATTGAAAAACCGGCCACAACCGATAAACCTACTTGGAGAGAAAATCAACAAGTAGGGGCTGGGAGAGAATGATCGCGATGAACACGATGCAACAAATATTAATGATGCATATTCATGAGGGGAGGTCGCGCCGGGAGATTGCAAGATTGACAGGGATCCATCGGGAGACGGTTGGGAAGTACATCAGGCAATATGAGGAAAGGAGACAACAGCTACTAGCTGAGGGGAACAACTCGGTGGATATCCAAGCACTGATTGATGCCCTCACTACCGCGCCCAAGTATACAGTCGGAATTCGACCCAAACGAAAACTGACCGACGAAATGACAGCTAAGATTCAGGCTCATCTGGATGAGAACGAAGTAAAGCGAAGCCAAGGGCAACGCAAACAGCAAAAGAAGGCGGTAGATATCTTCGAGGCACTAGAAGCCGAAGGTATCCAAATCAGCTATAGTACTGTTCTTCGGACGGTTCGTAGTTTGGAACGAAAACCAAAGGAAGCATACATAAAGGCACTGTATGAGCTTGGGGACATTTGCGAATTCGATTGGGGTGAAGTGAAGCTCAAAATTAATGGAAAGTTTCAAACTTTTCAGATGGCAGTCTTCACATCCGCATATGGGAATTACCGTTTTGCATACCTGTTCACCAAGCAAACGACGGAATGCTTCCAAGAAGCACATGCCCTGTTCTTTCAGCATATCGGCGGTGTGTATCGAACCATGGTGTATGACAACATGAAAGTCGCGGTGAAACGGTTCGTCGGAACGGATAAGGAGCCGACACAAGGATTACTCCAACTGTCGCTTTATTACGGCTTTCAATTCCGGTTTTGCAATATTCGCAGCGGCAATGAGAAAGGACATGTGGAACGCAGCGTAGAAGTCGTGCGTCGGAAAGCCTTCGCCTTCCGGCACGAATTTGAATCGCTTGAAGAAGCGAACCAATATTTACAGGAGGTGTGCACTCAGCGCAACCAAAAGCCGCAAACCGAGAATAACGGCCAGACGGCGAAGGAACGACTGGAAGAAGAACGCCCCACCCTTTTGCCTTCCCCGCCCCCGTTTGACGCAGCCCGTGTACTTTACGGGCGGGCGGATAAATACGCGACGATTATGGTGGACCAAAATCGTTACTCCGTACCAGATCATCTGGTTGGAGAATCGATCATGATCAAGGTGTACTCGACCCGAGTGCTTTGTTTTCACCAAGAAACGAAAGTAGCGGAGCATGTACGGTGTACCGGCAGCCATGAGTGGCGGCTGGACTTGAACCATTATTTAGATACGCTAAAGAAAAAACCTGGTGCATTCGCCGGTAGCGCGGCGTGGCAACAGGCTCCCAAAAAGATAAAAACAATCTACGAAAGGTATTATACCAGACGCAACAAGGAATTTGTACAACTATTGCAATATATTCGAGATGATGCCAGTTTCGCGGAGATCGAGCAAGCTATTCAGGAATTGGAGTGGATCCACCCAGCCCATGTAACCACGGATAAAATTAAAGTGCTATGTGCCAAAAACCGAGATCTGGCGCCGGTGGTTCGGACGACACATTCGGAAACCGGCCAAGAGATTGCGGAGCGATCAGTTGAGCATTTGCGCATGTACGATGAATTGTTTGATACTAGGCCGACAGAAACGAAGGAGGGCGCTGCATGAGCCACTCGCCGCGCAAGGCGTTGAAGGAAATGATTCTGGAATACAGCAAAGAATTGCGGCTCCCGATGATTCGTAAGCATTTGGAAGAGCAAATTCAGGAAGCGACTCAACGGGACGCCAGTTACGAAGAATTTCTGACGCAACTTCTCGAAAAGGAATGCGATGCCCGTCGGGAAGCGTCCCGGTACAACCGAATACGGTTGGCGGAATTTACGCACAAAAAATATCTCGAAGATTTGGTTGTCGGGGACTTGCCGGAAGATGCACAGAAGAAGTTAAAACTGTTGAAAACGCTAGATTTTATCCGAGAAGGGCGCAACGTAATTCTGTCCGGAAACCCAGGGACTGGAAAAACGCACATTAGCATCGGGTTAGGTCTGAAAGCTTGCCTGGAGGGTTACAAAGTATGGTTTACAACCGTCCCCCTGCTCGTGAACCGGATCAGGGAATGCCGGTCGGAACAGACTCTACGTGCATTCCAGAACCGTTTCGAGAAGTATGATCTGGTCATAGCTGATGAGATGGGTTACATCTCGTTTGATAAAGAAGGGTCTGAATTATTGTTTACCCATCTGTCACTTCGGGCTGGACGTAAATCGACGATCATTACGACCAATCTGTCCTTTGAACGATGGGGTGAGATTTTTCAAGATCCGGTGATGACCGCTGCGATGATTGACCGGCTGACGCATCAGTCTTACATCGTCAACATGAACGGAAATTCATATCGCATGAAAGAAACAAAGGAGTGGTTGCAAAAACAGCAGTTGGCGTAGCTTTATTTTTATGCCGCGTGGCCGGAAATTAAATGATTATGTGGCCGGATTTTCAGTTGACAAATACACGCTTCAAGCCCCATGTGCTGCATGAGACGCCGTACGCGCTTACGATTCACCTCAAAGCCTCGATCTCGAAGGAATCGGGTCATCCGCCGATAACCAAAGTAAGGGTGTTTCATATAGATTTCATCGATCTGGTGCATGATCTGTACATTCTCTTCGCTTTCGCTTTTCTCTTGACTAGGGCGATAAACGCTTGTCCTGTTCACGTTCAGCAGATCGGCCTGGCGCTTAATGGTAATTTCATTGTTATCACGCTCCACCATGGCTTTTCGAACTTCGAGCGGTTCATTTGAGGCCAGATTTTTTTTCTACGGCGGCATGAATAACTAACAGGATCTTCCTAACGGTTTGTCGAAGTAATTACGGTCAAAATTTCCAAAGGAGTTGACCCGCATTGCTTTCCAAAAACCGTCTGCGTCCACAACGGAGAATATACTTTAGACCTGAACATAAGAATTGTCCTCACTGCCAACAGAAATTACGTCGTTCACATACAGCATGGAATAAGAAAATCGCCACATTGAAAGAAGTCGTTCACGTTTGGAGCATGGCCTACCATTGCGAAAATCCAGATTGCCCGAAGCCAGGTGTATACTACAAATCGGCGGAAGCAGAAGCAATAAGCATGAAGCATTCTCCTTACGGCTTCGACGTTGTTTGCCTAGTTGGTGAACTTCGCTTCAAACGGCATATGACCCGCAAGGAGATTGCGGATGAATTGAACGCGAGAGGTGTTCAGACATCCGAACGGAGCGCACAAAATCTGTATGAACGGTATCAAACATTGCTTGCTGCTAGTCTTACTGAACATACGAAGAAAGTGCTGGCTGAAGTCACAGAACAAAACGGCGGTATTATCTTGTCTATGGATGGCGTCCAGCCAGAGAAAGGCAATGAGACACTTTATGTAATTCGTGAAGTATTCAGCGGTACTGTCTTAATAGCAAAAAACATGAAAAGTGGTTCATCTGCCGAGTTACAAACGCTCATCCAACCGATCATCGAGCAAGGCTATCCGATCGTCGGTATTGTTAGTGATGGACAGCAATCCATTCGTCTAGCGATGGAGACGCTTTTGCCCGATGTGCCTTATCAATATTGCCAGTACCATTATTTAAAAGACATCGCGAAACCGGTTGTTGATGTCGATCGAAAGTTAAAGACCGAGCTCAAGAAAAGCATGCGCGGCATTCGTGAAGTCGAGCGGAAAATCGAACAGTCGGATTCACAAGAAGCAAGCATCGCGAAGGGTTACGTTGCTGCCGTACGTGCATTGCTCTTGGAAGACGGAAATCCTCCATTAGATTTACCCGGTATGCGTATCTATGAACAGGCCCAAGCCATTCAAGCGTCCCTTCAAAAATGCTTGGATAAAAAAGGGGGCCACCCTACTTCAAAACGTTTTCAGAATATTTAGTAAAGTCGATTCCCTTCAGCAACAATACGAGAAAGTCGCTCGCTGGATGAAGCCAATCCGTCACATTGCAGAAATCCTTGAACCCAGCATGGATAAGACAAGCAAGACAGTTGAATGGGAAATGACAAAGCTGTTGGATTGGGTTCGGCTTTCCTATACCGAAGAGAATGATCTGGAAATGGTTAACAATCTCCTTAGTTACAGCAAGGGATTCTGGAAGGGACTCTTCACTTGCTACGATCATTATCATGTGCCAAGAACGAACAACGATCTGGAACGCTTCTTCCGAGCTACGAAGACACGACACCGTCGGATGACCGGGCTACGCAACTGGAACGAATACATCTTACGGAATGGTGAGATGGTTGTGCTCGTTGATGATGGACTTAAACAGGAAAACCTAATCGCCCGTTTAAGGATGGTCGACTACACAAGCTACAAGAAACAGAAAGAAAAATGGAATAACCGGTTGAGCGATAGTGTTATGCGCAAACGGTTTAAACGCGATCCACAAAATTATCTTAAAAATTTAGAAAACCAATGGCTCAAATAACATGTATGTTATTCATGCCGCCGTAGTTTTTTTTCAGCCAGTCGACCTCTACCGTGAGTTGGCCAACCAGCTTCTCTAGATGCTCTTGCTTGCTCTCGTACTCTTTCTTCAGTTTGTCGACTTCACTTGTCTTCTTCTCAAAGACGACAGAAGCACGCTCAAGAAATTCAGCTTTCCATCGGCTAACCATAACCGGGCTTACTTCGTACTTGGCAGCAATCTCGTTGACGGTCTGCTCCTCCCGGAGGACCTCCAGCACAACTTTTGTCTTAAACTCTGAGGTATATCGGTTCCGTTTTTCCATAGCTTCATTATAACTTATTTATCACTCTCCCGTGTCTCAACCTATGGGAGCATTATATTCAACCCCTCATTGATCCTTGAAAACTGAATAAAATCTTATCCGGTACGTTCCCCGCATGACCTGAAAGGAAAGCCAGATTGCAGGCGCGCCATGACCATTTTGCCGGTTCTTGTTTCTACATGCCCTGAAATCAGAAGCGGTAAACTGCGAGCGATTTTGCCCATGCAATGAAAAATGGTGGTGCTATTTATGGCGAAGACCCATGCGGAGGGATAATGATACTTCCGTCCAGCCACAGTTCAGCGCAATGGGGGCGGCTTGCAGCGATCCTGGAAGAGGTTTGAAGCCTATGAGGACGGCTAACCACTGTCCGCCGGATAGGATATTTGAGAGAAGCAACCAAAACAGAGGCGAAAACAGAGATGCGCACATACGGTTATGTTCGTTGCGCATCTCTGATTTTCAGCTTTGATGGATTAATGGGAGGTTATTATGAACCATAAACTCATCCGGTACAGCATGCAAATAGCTATGATAAGACAGTTACTGGCTTTATCTTTGATTACCGAAAACGAATTTCATTTGATAAAGAACAAAACGATGCGGGATTACGGCATCATTTCGGACCTTACTTCTTGATTCGCACATTTGTCGGTTCGCCCATCTCTTATTAAACTGATGGCGAGTAAATAAGAATGGAGGACAACACCATGGCTCTTGAAGTGGAAGTGATTAAAGCAAGTCGGAAAATATCGGATCGCAACGCCGGAAAGTTATCGGATGTTCTTCGCGTCGCCCCTTATGCCCGCGTAAGTACCGACACTGAGGAGCAATTGAACAGCTACAAATCGCAAGTCGCATATTATACCGATCTCGTAAGCAAGCGCAGCGACTGGATGCTTGTCGATATTTATGCGGACGAAGCCATAACCGGGACACAGGTAACGAAGCGCGAGGATTTTCAGCGCATGATTAACGATTGTATGGATGGGAAAATTGATATGATCATCACAAAGTCTATCTCCAGGTTTGCAAGAAACACGCTGGATACGTTGAAATACGTCCGAATGTTGAAGGAAAAGAACATCGCCGTATTTTTTGAAGACGAAAATATCAATACGCTGACGATGGACGGCGAATTGTTGCTTGTCATTCTAAGCTCCGTAGCGCAGCAGGAAGTGGAGAATATCTCCGCCAACGTGAAAAAAGGTTTGAAAATGAAAATGAAGCGCGGCGAACTGGTGGGCTTTCAAAGTTGTCTGGGATACGATTACGATGTGAATACGAAACAGATAACCGTTAATCAAGAAGAAGCCGAAATCGTCCGCTATATTTTTGAACGATACTCATCGGGAATCGGCGCTTACGTTATTGCAAAGGAACTGACTGAGGCGGGACATAAAACCAAGTACGGAAGAGTCGAATGGCAGGACACAACCGTTCTTCGTATCATAAAGAATGAGAAGTACAAAGGCGATTTGTTGCAAGGAAAGACATTTACCGTCGATCCCATTTCCAAGAGAAGATTGGACAATTACGGCGAGGAAGATCAGTTTTATGTCAAAAATCATCATGAGCCGATTGTCAGCGAGGAAGTTTTTGAAAAGGCGCAGGACATATTGCATCGAAGAGGCGAGAATCGCCGCCGCGGCGCAAAAGGCAAGCGGGACAAGTACAGCAGGAAATTTGCTTTCAGCAGCAAGTTGGAATGTGCTTTCTGCGGAAGCAATCTCTCGCGGCGGAACTGGCACAGCGGAACCCCGCATGAAAAGGTGATTTGGCAGTGTGTGACAGCCACGAAAAAAGGGAAGAAATACTGCTCTCTCAGTAAAGCCTTGGAGGAAAAGCTGATTGAGGGTGCTTTTGTCGAATCGTACAAATTGGTGTGCCGCAACAATTCGGATGTGCTAGACGAGCTTATGAAAAGAATGGAGTCCGTGTTTAGCGACCAGAATAATCAAAAGCGACTGAACAAAATTATCAGCGATATTCAGGCTACGGAGCAAAAACGTTGCAAACTGATTGATTTGTGCCTGGATGAGAAAATAGACAGGGCTACTTACGAACAGAAGTATGCGGAGCTCGATACTTCGCTTACTAAATTGCTCGAAGAAAAGGAACAGTTAGAGCAATCCGCGCAAGATGAAATTGACTTGGGAAAACGGCTTGAACATTTTCGCAAAGTGCTTCAAACGAATGAGCTTCTGACCGCATTCGACCGGAACGTATTCGAAAGCATTGTCGATAAAGTGATTATTGGGGAGAACCCCGATCAAGGTAGTCCCGAGCCGTACAAATTGACCTTCGTCTATAAAACCGGCTTTCATAACAGCATCCAAAGCAAGATGCATAAGCAAAAAAAGTCCATGCGAAGTGAAAGGGGGAAAGTGCATTCCTATTCCCAGCACAACACATGTGGAGTGCGTGGTAAGGATATATCGGGAGGAATGAATCGCTTAAGTCTGAAATCTCCTGAACTTGTGTTATAATGGTTTCAGGACGAAAAAGGTGGTGTGATCCATGAGTATGAACCGCGAAGAATTGAAACGCATGATTGATCGTATTACCGAACAAGAAGCTGCAGAAGTGCTTGATTTTATCGGTTATTTGAACATGAAGCGCGAACGTGAGGCATTAATGAATCTCGAACAAGCAAGCATGACCAGCATGGACTTCTGGGATAATCCTGTTGATGATGAGGTTTGGAACGATGTATAAACAAGGTGATATTTTGCTTATCCCTTTTCCATATACCGATTTAATGGCAACGAAGCAACGTCCTGTTCTCGTTTTATCCAATACAATTTATAACGGAATGCACCAAGACATTGTCGTAGCAGCAATCACTTCAAATGTGACGGATAAAGATTATTCGATTTATGTTACTGCAAATGATCTCGATGAGGGACAATTAAAAGTGGATTCATTAATCCGAGCGGATAAGATTTACACCTTCTCGAATCGGATCGTCATTAGAAAATTCGGGCATTTGAAATCCGAAGTATTTCTTAAGGTAAAGGAACAAATAGAAAAATTAATCAGCAAATGACGTAGCAACCTCCCCACACGCGGCGGAGGTTTTTTCATGCGAACATACGCTTGTTTACAAAATATTTACCCCCATTCCACAACTTTTATAAATCGATGCTTGCATCGGTTGCAATACAGTCTTGCAATAAAACTATTTTTTGATTTCATATCAACTGTACAGTCCAGTGTAACAATGTTTGCCGAGCATTGTTCACAACTAATGCTATCCAGTAAGCTTCTACGTTGTTCTGATGAGATGGAATTCCAAAGATTTTTGTCGGGAGCAGCACACCATATTCTGTCCTCAACGAGGAGATATCCTTCGTCTTTATGTAAGAGAAATTGTGGCTTCAATAAATATTCCAATGGATAAATATCATCTCTCGCTGAAATTAAAGCTTTGAACAAAGCGATTGGGCGCTTCTGATCTATTTCATCTGTGTACTGATATCCAAGCTTCTCCGGTTTTACAAGCTGCACAATTACAAACGCATCTTCATTATCGGTCAATTTATAAATGACATTCTCCGGTTTGAATACATTCTCTGAGTAGTCGAAAGTTACCAGATGATACTCTCTATTCCGCCACTCTATTCGGATTACCTTAAAAGCTTGATTTTTGACAAGCTCGATAAATGTTTCATGTTTAAGCGTTAATTCGATCCCAATAATGTGCCCTTCCTCGTCCATATCGTTGCCATACTCGGTATCATAGCCTTTTTCATAGTCTACTTTAAAGGTATTCGCGGCAACGACCATCTGATCAAGATTAGAAGCCACTTGTGCATCTACCACATAAGGAATGTTAATTTGATCGGGGTCTATGTACTTGCTAATTTCGTTTCTGCTCCGCTCATAGTCATCAAACTCATCGTCCTCCGGTGGCTTCAAATAAATATAGCCCATATCGCATCCATTATCGTAAAAGCAAGTGACTAACAAATTGATTCGCTCCTTTAATCGTGATGAATATTAGACGCGACAGTTACAAAAAGGTTTCGTGATGCGTACCGGGGAACGAGCAGCTTTGAAAGATGCTGCAAAGAAGACGAAGCAATTGTTTGGATAAAACATCCCCAACACGCGGCGGAGGTTTTTTATGCGAACATATACTCGCTGACAGAATAATGTCAATGGAGTGCTATATAATAGTGAAAGCATGGTGTCGAAAGAAGGAGTTTCCAGTTGGATTGTGGAATAAATCTAATGGACTATTAAAGCTGCGTTTTTCGGAGTGAAGATATATGAAATTCTATATCGGTGTTACGGATCATAACTGGTTTCAATATTTGGCTAACGAACAGCCGGATGAACTGAATTTTTGGCAGCCGGGTGGTAGACAATCATTTAAAGCTATTCAGACCAATGATCTCTTTCTGTTCAAATTACATAGTCCCAATAATTT
>NZ_SGWF01000003.1:0-88466 GCF_013337105.1 Paenibacillus sp. JMULE4 | reverse complement strand
AAAGGAGCTCTGCTGTACCTTAGGGCCAAAGAGCTCCTGCTTTCCATTATTCAATCATACCTTCAACCGGACTGCTCGCGGAGGCATACCGTTTCTTAGGGATCCGGCCGGCAATAAAGCCCTTACGTCCCGCCTCGACAGCCAGTTTAAACGCTTCAGCCATCAGAACCGGATCACCCGCTCCGGCCACTGCCGTATTCAGTAGAACGCCGTCTGCTCCAAGCTCCATCGCCAAAGCGGCATCGGCAGGTCCGCCAATTCCAGCATCAACGATAATCGGCACCTTCGCTTCTTCCAAAATAAATCGCAAATTATTCGGGTTTACGATACCTTGACCGGAGCCGATCGGCGAAGCGCCCGGCATCACCGCCGCAGCTCCCGCTTCCTGCAGCTTGCGCGCAAGTATCGGATCGTCTGAAGTATAAGGAAGTACAATAAAGCCTTCATCCACCAATATTTTGGTCGCTTCAAGGGTGCCGACCGGATCCGGCAGCAGGGTTCTTGGATCACCGATCACTTCAACTTTGATCATATCGCACAATCCGGAGGCTTTCGCGAGACGGGCAATCCGCACCGCTTCTTCTACCGTATAGGCACCGGCTGTATTAGGCAGTAGGGTAAACTTTTTCAAATCCAAGGTTTCAAGAAAGTTAGGTGCATCCGGGTTATCGATCGGCAATCTGCGAATGGCAAACGTCAGTACCTCCGCCTCCGAGACACGAACAGCTTGTTCTTGAATTTTCAGATCCGTAAATTTCCCCGTACCCAAAAGCAACCGGGATTTAAATTCATAAGGACCAATTTTCAACGTTTCACTCATGTTCATTATCTCCTTCATTGTACAAAAATATGTTAACCTCCGCCGACAAAATGGACGATCTCCACCCGGTCACCATCATTCAGACGCGTCTCGTTATATGTGCCGCGTTCAATTATTTCCTTGTTCAATTCCACTACCAATATTTTGTTCTCCAGTTTGAACGCCGCCAGCATTTCCGCTACCGTAGAAACGTTGTCCATTTCTCTTGGCTCCCCGTTCACGATGAGTCTCATCCGTTCACCTCCTCTAAATCCGTACATAAAAAAAGCCAACCCAGAGCAGGTCGACTTGATGAGCAAATGCCTTACAACAAATCCGTAAACATTCGTCCACTTCCCTACGCTGGTATGATCCAGTTGCCGTCCGCGTTCTGCGGACTGCCGTAATCAGGTTCCAAGGGTCAAAGAATTCGCTTCTTTATCTCAGCCCCGCTTGCATGAAGGCTCCCCTAGTGGCTATTCAATTGTTGACATTATATCACAAACTTTGGTTCTTGACACCTTTATAACGAAGCTCAAGCACGGAGAATTCAGAGTCGATCGTAAAGATCACCTCTTTGGCCAGCGATTTTTTGACCAGCTTGCTCACCAGCAGCGGAAGCTCCGCTTTCACATCTGCCAGCTTCGGAACCTGCTGCAGTTCCTGCAGGCTCCAGGCTTCCTCTCTGCTCGCAAGCAAATCGATAAGCAGCTTGCAGCAGTTCTCCATCTTCGACATCACGGAAAATTCACAAGCCAGCAAAACCAGCTGCACTCGCTGTTTTAACGTTTCCCTGCTTAAGGTGAGCTCCTCGTAAAATTTATAAATCCCGGGATTAATCGTTTTCACTTGACGCCATACGGTAACCTCGGGATGGCTTCCCGATTCAATAATGACAATCCGCGCCCAGTGGCGCAGCGCTTCAAGAATATTGTTGTAAGCGTCCAGAAAATGCTCGTTTAATATATATTCTTTACTCTGCAGGTAGCACCGCAAAAACTTGGAGAATTCAATAAGAAGCTTGCGCTCCCGCAGCTCAACCGGGAATTCAAGGATCTTATGACGCAAGCTCTCCATATACGTATTCCGATCCAAAAGTATCTCCCCTTTTAAGATCCAATAAATCAAGTTGCTGTGTTCTGCATGCAGGATCCACTGCTCCAACGCATCAGGACTGATCCACCTTTCTTGTATACGTAGGTTGTCTTTTATATAATGAATTTGTTGATAAGTTCGTTTATTGTCATGACTGACGACAAGAAGCAGAATATCGAATCCGTCCGTCACGGAAGAGAACATCGAAGGGCTATCGACTGCCGATACACTGATGACAGCTTCATCCTGCCGGAGTTTTTCAACCCAATATTGTTTTACTGATTCCATCAAGGAAGCCTCCTGACTTTGAGCGCAAGAATCAAATAATGCAATATTTATGATTATTTCTACATTCAAATTCAGTTTCCTGCCAAGGTTTTGTGTCAAAATTCACATAATTATTCCTATGAAAGAAGTGACGTTAATGAGGTTCAAGTCAAGTAAAGTAAATGAATTCCGGTTATGGGGGCTCCTTCTGACGATGGGCGGGATGCTGCTCATGATTACCGGACTTGCGGGTATCGTCTTTGAATGGGGAAAAATAGGGCGCATCCTAGCGGCGACGTGCATGGTGCTTGGCGGAATTTCCATGCTGGTCAGTATGGCCGTTTATTTTACAGCAGGCATGATGTCAACAAGCGCCACGGTACTGGTATGTCCTGAATGCGGAAAGCATACCAAAATGCTGGGCAAAACCGACCGCTGTATGTACTGCAAAACCATTTTAACATTCGACCCCAAATACGCTCCGAGCGAAAATCCGGAGGAAACTGCCGGTACTTCGGTCAGCCGAAGCGAAACGACATCCTCTACTTGATCGGGAGTTTGCCGGCCTCATCCCGATAGCCGACACAAAAAAACTGGCTTCGCCGCGTTACGGCAAAGCCAGTTTTTTATTGCTTTGATTCGAGCGTCGAATGAATCCAGTTCCACGCCTGCGGGTTCTCAAAGCCTCTGCGCCAGGAAGCGACTCCGGCAAGATGATATTTATTCACCAGTGCAATTCTCGCTTTAACCGAGGTCTCATCCTCGATCCAGATTTTTTTGCGCTTGCCGTCTTCCTCATATTCGATATAGTTTTGACCGGTTTCTGCAGAAAAAACAGGAGTCAGGTTCTTCTCCTTGATGATCCGCTGCGGCCTATCCATGAACACGGCCCTTGAGCTCACGTTGGTTTTGCCGTCCTTCACTTCCTCCGTCCATTCCCTGGTATAAAAAGGTATTCCCAAAATCAGCTTTGACGGGGGGATATCCTCCTCAAGGAGCGCAACGATGGACTGTTCCACCCAAGGCAGCGATGCCACTGACCCTGCCTTCGGACTGCTTGCCCAATGCTCGTCATAAGCCATCAGCATCATGTAATCGACCGACTCCACAAGCGCTTTACGGTCGTAAAAGAGAGACCACGTCTCGCTGCTGGATATCGGCGTTACATCTATCGAGACAATAAGCCCCTGTTCATGCATAAGCGGCGTCATTTCACGGACGAATTGAACCAGGTTTTGTTTATCTTTGAGATACACGTTTTCAAAATCAATATTAATGCCATCAAGCGAGTACATCTGCGTGAAAGCGAGCAGCTGCTTGATCATGGTCATCCGTTTATCGTAAGTGGATAAGGCATCGGTCGTCCTTTTCGGGTCAAACCCATTGCTGAAGAGTGCCCAAACCCGGTATCCCCTCTCGTGGGCCCATTTGACATAGGCCGGATCGGCCAGGTTATTCAAATTGCCTTCCCCGTCTTCCAAATGAAACCAGGTGGGACTGACCACATTGACTCCCGGCATCGGAGGAATGCTGGAGGTATCCGGATTTTTGGTGACCACATGCTCCCAGGTTAAATTCACTTTTCCGCTGACCGGCTGCTTGGGAACGAATTCGGCGACAGGCTTCTTTTGGGGAATGATCTCCTCCTGATCGGCAACCAGCTGCTCCTTGCGAATATACCCCATATAACCGCTGGTTAGCTGAACACGCAGCCACTGTTCATGCTCATCCCATACCATCACCTTCTCTCCCTGCTTCACGTCGGCTAAAATGATCGCTTTAATCGAGGGATCCCGACGCATGGGAATCGTTCGGTCCGGCTTGCCGGGATATGAAACTGCCTGATACCAACGCACGGTATCGCCCGCTTTGAACATCAGCACCGCACCGGTCTCTTCGGACTCGCGCAGTTCGATCTCATACAAGTCTTTTAGCGGATCAATGGGAAGGTACACCTTGTCGTCCTTTTTTTCCAGCGGAAAACGGAGTTTGAACGGTTTCTCATTCATCATTCCCGTCAGTTCGCTTGTCCGCAGTCGAACTACCTTATCTTGAGTGGTTATAATAGTCGATTCGGATGATTCCTCGTAAATCAGAGACGGATCGATGTGTTCTTTCACAATGTCCAAAGGGAGTTTTAAACTTTCTTTAGACCCGATGGCCGGATCATTAAGCATGGTCCCTTGATAAAACACCGGTTTCGGATTCCCTTCAAAGCCCGGTTCTTCATGCTTGGAGCTCGGCACATAGACCGACCAATAATAAAGTCCGAAAACCATGCCGCACATAACGGCAATCGTCATAAGCAGCAGGGGCTTTCTACGTTTTTTCCCACGACGCATGGCTTCACTCCCGTATCCACAATGTTGAGATAAAAAGAAAAGACGTATTCGAGCGCCAACAGGCGGAACGAACACGTCCATTATACCTTAAATCTATCAATCTATCATGTGGATTGCATCGCGCAATCGGAACATATGCCGTACACTTCAACACGGTGACTCTTCACGTGAAAACCCGTCAATTCTCCCGCCGCCTGTTCCAAATCGTTCAAAGGCTTATAAGCAAAATCAACCAGTTTGCCGCACCGCTCGCAGAGCGCATGGTAATGATCGGACAAATTCGCATCAAACCGGCTGGAATGATCGCCGTACGTCAACTCCCGAACCAATCCGGCCTCAATAAACACTTTAAGGTTATTGTATACGGTGGCAACGCTCATGCTGGGAAAACGCGGCGACAGCGCCTTATAAATTTCATCCGCCGTTGGGTGAATTATCGTATCAAGCAAATAGGATAAAATGGCATGCCGCTGCGGAGTCATTCGAACGCCCATCGTCTTGAGTTTGTTTAACGCTTGTTCTAAAGCAAGGTTCATGGTGTGCACCGCCCGCTCAAAGAAAATACATCACTTTATTCTATTCGCATGCCGGGTAAATTGTCAATTCATCATTTGGATAGACAGAGAGTCATTCGTCTCCAGCCGGATCCGATGCTGCCCTCCGCCGATGGTCCCGGTAACCGTATCTCTTTGTACTATCAGCGGAAGATTGGTCTGAATACCATCTTCGCTGCCTTTTCCTTCAACCCGATAGTCCCCGGCAGACGGAAGCTTCACGTCAATCTTCCCATTCGATGTCTTGACATCCCAATCTCCATCCACCGTTCGGCTTGAAATGTCGACGGATCCGTTGCTTGTATGTGCCTTAACTTCTTTTAGCACACCATCAATCACAATGGCTCCATTGGAGGTCTCCGTTTGAATCGTCCCCGATGCATTCATCGCACGAATTTCTCCGTTGGTAGACTCTATCACTGCATCGCCTTGATGGTTGTTGACTTCAACCCGTCCGTTTGAGGTTTTCAGATTCAAGCTGCCTTGTGTGTGCGCTGCCAGAATCCGGCCGTTAGACGTGGTGAAGCGCAAATCGCCATTCAATTCAGATACCTGAATTTCTCCGTTTGTAGTTTTCCCGGTAAACCGTTCTTTTATTGGAAGTCTTGCAGCATTGATTTTACCATTCTCCAGCTTCATATCCAGATTGACCTTCTGTTTCTCCGGCAGGGTGACCACCAGATCCATCCGCGGCTTCCGGCTGCCGAAAAAGGATCCCGGATACTCCTTGGCAACTGCCTGAATATCAAGCGTGCCGTCGCTTTCATCAAATTCCAGCCTGGACTCATCTGCAATCGGCTTGGCTTCGTTTTCATTGTCTGCCTTCACGATGACAGTAAGCTCCACCTGCACTTGATCAACCTGACCCGATTGTACGACAACGTTACCCGACAGGTTACCGATTCGTATGGTTTCCGTATCAGAAGAAAGCGGAATCAACGTCACGTCTTTATCAAACCGGTACCCTTCGGAAGTTATGGATTCAATGGCTTGCGAAAAATGGAATCCGTCGAACTTTTTTAAAAAATCCGTTGTCTGTGTGCTCACAATCACCACCGCTGAGATCATGACGGCAAAGATGATGCCCCCCAAATCCAGCTTCAGTTGGCGTTCGCTGTTCCCGTATTTCATATTGAACAAAATATATTCCACGCCCAAAAAGATGAACAGCAGCGGCCACCAATCTATAAGCACCGTCGTGAAGTTCGTATTCATCCTCCTGTCCGCAATCACGGCTCCGCCGACCAGCACGAGCAGAACCGCCGCAGTAAAGCGACCTGCTTTATGCATATGTGTCTCTCCTTATTTTTTCGTCGATTCCTTAATGAACATATAGAGCCCTACGGCAATCAGGATCACTGCTCCGGTTGACGATCCCAAAAAATCAAACACATGATCAAGCCAAGCCGGTTTACCGTTCACAAGTATAAGGAGCGCCCCTGCAGCAATCAATACATAGCCGAATCCGTTCCCCCGAAGCTTTGGCTTTCTCGGCTCCTCCCCCGGGAAGAACATCCCCTCTTCGTCCCGTGCACTATGGCCAACGCCATAAGAAGAACCGGCATAGTTGACTTTGTCCGTCTGCTGCAGCGCATCAAAGATATTATAGAAATAAATGACAGGCACAAGCAGAGAGAATAAAACAATGAGCGGGATGCTTGTCGCTTTGCTTGTGGCAAAGAATACAATGGCAAAAATATCGATAATCATCAGCAGCATGATGCCCATGCCCCGCCGCATGAGACCCAAGTAGAGCTGACCCGTACCGGGGATCAAAAAGGAAAGAATTCCGGCGATCCATTTGTTTTTACGGGGCAACCGCTGATCAAAGACCGGATCATAAGGCTGCCGCCTGCGGGCCTGCCCGTAGCGTTCCATTCTCTCCCGTAAAAAAGCTTCTTCTTGGTCGTCTTTATGGATATTCGGATCTTTCGATTGATCCTGACCTTGCATTGGTGACTCCTCCTTAGAACAGCAAATGGCGCGAAACCTCTCCGACGGCCTGAAGGAACTGGATTGCACCGGAGCGTAGACCGGCCTCAAGCTCGCCCGCATCGAGGTTGATCAGTTTCCCTACAATGCCGGTACTAATAAATAAATAAGTTGCCGCGGTGGCGACCAGCCCGTTGATCAGTTCGGAACGCCAATACGCGCGCCGCTTCCCGCTTACAGCAGTTCGACCCGAGTCCCGTCCGGAATGAACCAATGAAGCTTCGACTTCGATCGAAGACATCACCCGGTCTGCCAGATCACTTGGAGCCTGCAGAACAGGAAGCTCCTCTAAAGCCATCTCCATGTCCAGTAAAACGGAGATTCTCCTGCGGCAGCCGGAGCACGCTTTGATATGATAACCGATTCGTCGGTCTTCCTTCGCGGAGCACCTTCTATTCAGATATCGTTGCAGCTCTTGATCGTTCGGATGCATGACAGCCATGATCCCGCACCTCCAGCCATTTTTCTTTCAACAGTGCTTTACCCCGATATAATCTCGTCTCAATGGTCTTGAGCGGCAGCCCGGTAGTCTCCGATATTTCCTGATAGGTTAACTGCTTGTAATGGTACAAATACATGATGAGCCTGTATTTCTCAGGCAGTTCTGCGAGCAGCGTCAGTACGGTTTGCTGTTCTTCCTTTTGCAGCGCGCGGGTTTCCGGTTCTTGCTTTCGGTCGCCGAACCAGCTTTTGACTTTGTCCAACACCGCCTCGTGCGGCCTTCTGCGCCGGGAGCGCAGATAATCCGTCACCATATTGACAGTAAGGCGGTAAATCCAGGTCTTCAGTTGTGACTCCCCGCGAAAGCGATCCAATGAACGGTAAAGCTTGATAAATACTTCCTGCGTCAAATCCTCGGCGGTTTCGCGATGCTCAATCATGCGGTAGATCAGCGTATAAATATAGTCCTTATGGCGTTCAATCAGCTCCCGATAAGCTTCATGATCACCCTGACGGACCTGGTCGGCCAGCTGTTCATCCGTCATGATTTCCATCATTTCACCGCCTTGCTGTTTCTTATTTCACTCTCTTAGACGCGGCGCATTCCAAAATCCCTTCACTTTGCGCCAAAAATTAATCGCATGAAACCGAGTTCACTCCATCTAAGCTCATCAGTTCCTCCACCGTTTGGGCAACCTTTACATTCTTGGCTAAGCGAAGCATTAAAGTAATCTGAAGCCGATTCCCATTCTCCATGGCAATTTCTTCCACCGAAAGCTTTTGAATGACGTTGCCTTGCTTGCTCAGCATAGTAACAACTCGGCCGAGAAGACTTGGACTATCGGTAGCCTCCAGCTTAAAAAAAAGCGTTTTTTTCGTGTGAAAATATTTTTGCTCGACGAGGTTTAGTAAAAAAAGACTGACCAAAGCCAGCGCACAAGTCAGAACCGAGGCATAATAAAATCCTGCGCCGACGGCAAGGCCAATGGCCGCGACAACCCACAAGGAAGCCGCCGTTGTAAGCCCCGTGATAGACTTACCGGTGAAAAGAATCGTTCCCGCTCCTAAAAATCCGATGCCGCTGATCACCTGTGCCGCGAGCCGGGCAGGATCCAACCGGACATTATCCAGCTTGGCGAATTCAGCAAACCCATACATCGACAACAGCATGATCAGCGTAGACCCAAGGCATACAAGAATATGAGTGCGCAGCCCGGCTGCACGATTATTTTGCTCCCGTTCGAATCCGATGACTCCACCTAACAATAAGGCCAGCAGTAAACGAAGCGTAATATGCAGCGTGTCAATTGTCCACGGATCATTCATAAACCGTCGCCTCCCGATCAATGATAAAGATTAATGAAGATTATTGTAACACGGAAAGGTTCGTTACTGGAGACTTTGCAAAAAAAAATGCCGGGTGCCTCTATATGCTATATTTCCCTATAAAAAGCAAAAAAAGGCCGAAACAGGCCTTATCTGTTGGTTTCCCTATCGGGCGGCACGAACGGATCGTGAAAAACCGTAAACTGCCGCGATTATAACACTTTCTGGAATTTCGTTAATGTAATCCCCGGTGCCACCAACTGCATCTGAAGCGGCTGGTATCCATGTTTATCATACAATTGAACGGCAGGAATATTGTTCGTCCCCGTATATACGATAATCCTCATCCCCGGCAGCGCAAATTGCTCAAGGTGCTTCAGCAGTTTGCTTGCAATTCCGCGGCGAAAACAATCCGGATACACCATCATGCGGCTGATCGTCAATTCTCTGGCGCTCTGCTTGCATGCCGCGGCACCTCTGAGCTTTCCTTCTTCATAATAACCGAAGAACGATTCCCCGGATTCTTTTAAGCTGAGCGGGGAATCAAACAACGGAGGAATTTCCTCAAAACCGATCAGCTCCGCCTCCACCCGATAAGCGGTTAGCTGCAGGGTGAGGAACTCCAGCACTTCCTGCGTATCGTTCAGATCGATTGCACGAATCATGGATTTCGCCCCCTTTGTGCATAAAGAAAGCGGTAATGACCTCCAAAGTCCGGCACACCCAATTGCCACGCCGGACCGAGGCGCATACCACTTTGGATTTACATTATGCGTTAAGACGTTCGATAATCAGCTTGTTTACCAGACCCGGATTGGCTTTGCCCTTGGTTTCCTTCATGACTTGTCCGACCAGGAAGCCGACCGCTTTTTCTTTGCCCGCCTTATAATCGGCAACCGATTGCGGATTGTTATTCACAATCTGATCGACAACGGCTTTAATCGCCCCTTCATCACTGATCTGCACCAGACCTTGCTCTTCAACAATGGTCTGAGGGTCTTTGCCCGTTTCCAGCATAGACTTGAATACGGTTTTGGCGATTTTGCTGCTGATCGTTCCTTTTTCGATAAGCCCGATCATTTCTCCCAGACCTTTACCCGTAATTTTCACGTCGGCAAGCTCCAGGCTGTTGGCGTTCAAATATCCGAGCAGGTCGCCCATAATCCAGTTGGAAACCGCCTTGGCGTCTTTCGTGAAGTTCAAGCTCTCCTCGAAGAAATCAGCAAGCTTGATGGAAGAGGTAATGACCTCCGCGTCGTAGCTCGGCAAACCATATTCGCTGACGTAGCGTTTCTTGCGCGCATCCGGCAGTTCAGGAATCGATGCGCGGACGCGAGCCTTCCATTCCTCATCAATATACAGAGAGACCAGGTCCGGATCGGGGAAATAGCGATAGTCGTGAGCCTCCTCCTTGCTGCGCATCGTCAGCGTCTTGCCTTGGGCCTCATCCCAGCGGCGCGTCTCCTGCACGATATGGCCCCCGCTATCCAGCACGTCTGCTTGCCGCCATTCCTCGTATTCCAGACCGCGTTGAACGCCGCGGAACGAGTTCATGTTTTTGAGCTCGGTTTTCGTACCGAATTCCTTTTGCCCGAAAGGACGCAAGCTGATGTTTGCGTCGCAGCGCAGGGAACCTTCCTCCATCTTCACGTCGGAAACGTCGCAATACTGCATGATGGCCTTGATCTTCTCCAGATATGCGCGCGCTTCCTCTGGAGAACGGAGATCCGGTTCGGATACGATCTCAATCAACGGAGTGCCGACGCGGTTGTAGTCGGCAAGCGTAGCATATCCTCCGTCCACGTGCGTAAGCTTGCCCGCATCCTCCTCCAGATGGACGCGCGTAATGCCGATGCGCTTCGTCTCGCCGTTCACTTCGATCTCAATCCAGCCATGCTCGCCTATCGGCTTGTCATACTGCGAAATTTGGTAAGCTTTAGGGGAGTCAGGGTAAAAATAGTTTTTCCGGTCGAATTTACTTTCCGTTGCGATCCGGCAATTGAGCGCCATTGCTGCCTTCATGGCATATTCCACCGCCTGCTTGTTCAGCACGGGAAGCACGCCGGGATGTCCTAAACAAACCGGACAGGTATGCGTGTTCGGCGGAGCTCCAAATGAGGTGGAGCAGCCGCAGAAAATCTTGGATTTCGTGTGCAATTCCACGTGCACCTCGAGTCCGATGACGGTTTCGTATTTCTTATCGGTTGCTGCTGTCACTTAAGGTTGCTCCTTTCTATTACAGCTGCGGACGCTGCTTGTGGAAGTCGGTGTGCTGCTCGTAAGCATGGGCTACGCGGAGAATCGTCGATTCATCGAGCGCTTTGCCGATAATTTGCAGACCTACCGGCAGTCCGTCCGAGAATCCGCAAGGAACGCTGATCGCTGGTATGCCGGCCAGATTGACAGGGATCGTCAGAATATCGTTCAAATACATGGTGAGCGGGTCCTCTGTCTGCGAACCGATGCGGAAAGCCGTTGTCGGCGCAGTCGGCCCGATGACCACGTCATATTTTTCAAACACTTGTTCGAAGTCGCGTTTAATCAAAGTGCGCACTTTTTGCGCCTTCAAATAGTAAGCATCGTAATAGCCGGAGCTTAATGCGTAAGTGCCGAGCATAATCCGGCGCTTTACTTCATTACCGAAGCCTTCGCTGCGGGATTTCAGATATACGTCCAGCAAATTCTTTGGATTGTCGGCGCGTACGCCATACCGCACTCCGTCGAAACGAGCCAGATTGGAGGACGCCTCCGAGGACGCCAAAAGATAATAGGCGGCAACGGCATACTCCGAATGCGGAAGGGATACTTCTTCCACGACGGCTCCCAACCCTTCTAGCACTTTCAATGCCGTCAGCACAGCATCCTTCACCTTCGGATCGATTCCCTGACCAAGGTATTCCTTCGGTACAGCAATACGCAATCCCCGGACGTCACCTGTCAATGCGCTGATATAGTCGGGAATTTCCGTATTCAAGGATGTCGAATCCTTCGGATCGTGGCCTGCAATCGCTTGAAGCAGGTAAGCACTATCCTCCACGTTTTTGGTCAGCGGCCCGATTTGGTCGAGTGAGGAGGCAAAAGCCACCAAACCATAACGGGACACCAGGCCGTATGTCGGCTTCATACCTACAATGCCGCAGTACGCCGCCGGCTGCCGAATCGACCCGCCGGTATCCGAGCCAAGCGAGAAATACACTTCGCCGGCCGCTACCGCCGCGGCGGAACCACTGCTGGAGCCGCCCGGAACATATTCAAGATTCCAGGGGTTGTGTGTTGGATAAAAACTGGAATTCTCGCCCGAGCCTCCCATGGCAAACTCATCCATGTTCAGCTTGCCCACGGAGATTGCCTCAGCTTCCTTCAGCTTGCTCACGACGGTGGCATCATAGATCGGATTGTAATTGCTGAGAAATTGACTCGCGCAGGTCGTCGTCACGCCTTCGGTGACGATGTTATCTTTCACGCCGATAGGCAGACCGAAAAGCAGTCCGCGGGGATGCCCCTCTCCGGAATGCTCGTCCAAAGCTTTGGCCGCCTTTCGCGCGTTTTCTTCATCCAGCTTGAGAAAAGCTCTCACCTTATGATCTACTGCAGCAATTCGTTTATACGATTCGTCCACCAGATCGGTGACCGTGATTTCTTTGGCATGAAGCTTGTTATGTAATTCTTGCAGACGCAAATTAAGCAAAGACAAGCGAAAATCCTCCCTTCGTAGTCTTACGTTATTCCAATACTGCCGGCACCTTGATCTGTCCGTCTTCTTCATCCGGCGCATTCAGCAGAACCTTCTCGATCGGCAAAGAGGGCTTAACGACATCTTCGCGCATGACATTCACGAGCGGCATCGCGTGGCTTGTCGGCTCAACGCCGTCCGTATCCAGCTGATTCAACTGCTCGGCATATTTCAATATGGCATTCAATTGCTCGGTGAACCGCTCCTTTTCCTGATCCCCAAGTTCAAGTCTGGCCAATGCGGCTACGTGCTCCACATCCTTGATCGTAATACTCATTTCCTGCACCTCACTCTTTAAGCAATCATTCTTTTCATTATAGCCTAGATGGATTTTGAACTCAATTGTCAGGGTATAGGACAGGCGTGTAATAGACAATATAATAGGAGATGAACGAATACGTCGTTCCGGATTCACCGGTCACTATGAGAATGAACACAAAAACGGCCAAAAAATCACCTTCCAGCCGGTGTTTTCTTGACCGTATGTTAGTGCAGTATTTGACGTTAAATCCACGCTTTCAAGTGGATTTGTTTAATAAAATCTTCGCGTGTCTGAACATCCTTGTTCGTATCGGCGACCGGCTCCTCTGAATCGCCGTTCATGATGCGGCGAAACAGTTCTTCATTCTTCGTGGCAAGCGCATAATCGATCAGCGCCTCCCGCTCCACCCGGTCAACCTCCTGCTGCAGCAGCACTTCCTCAAGCTCAACATCGGCCCCGGGTACAAAATAATGCTTATTCACCTTCGGTACGCGTACCACATAATCAAATACATTATCCGCATTACGGTCATACGCAATGATATATCCATATTCGCCGATCGGCAAATTTTGTTCAAAACTGTCGCCGACAATAATAACTTTTTGCCCTAAACGCAGCATGGACGCTCCCCCTCTTGGTCCTACCGGCCCTTGCCTCTTGATTCATGTCAAAAATCATATATGATCAATTGTTCTGATAGATTAGTAACTGCAAGATAATTCATGAATCGTTGTTTGCACTGGTGCCAGAAGCATTAATATGAATTCTATTAATTTTATCATTATTTCGTTGGCCAAGCAATGCTTGAGATTGCCTGCCTTTGATTTAATCATATCATCATCTTTTTTGAAGAGAAGAGGTTATCTTTGCATAATTCCTTAAGCGTTAAAAAAAGGCGGAGAATTCGTTGCGAATCCTCCGCTTATTCGACCGGTTAGTGCCGGATTTGGTTCACGATGACATCATACATGCTTCCTATGATACGAACGGGTACATCCGTCGTTTGCTCCAAGCCGTTCGTCCAACGGACTTTGAACCGGAATGTGTACTCCTCTCCGTTTTGCAGCATACGAACGTGATCCGTATTCAGCAGCTGCCCTGTGAAGCGAATATCATTGCTGCCGGTAAGAGGGACGGTCTCTCCTGTTTCGATTAGCGTCGCATCCACATCGTCGGGCTTCGTTGCGCTTACACCCGTATCCGTCACCTGAGCGGCCAGCTCGAACGCTTCTCCGGCCCAAAAATCCCTCTCGCCCCTTTGCCGCTGCGGGTATTTCGCATTCCAGGCCTGACGGTAACTTTCCCACTCCGGTGTGTGGTTTACCCATCCCGTAATATCCAACGGAAGGACCACAAAGGAATACGTTTGTTGAAACATTCCTCCCCAACCATCATGAATCGTAAGTCGGAACACATAGTTACCTTCGGGTATAGGGCCATAAGTAAACACGCTTTGTTGTCCCGAAGGAACGTTATGCCACTGCCGGATGGTTGAGAATTCGCCTCCGTTAAAGCTGCTTTCAACGGTTATGGACAAAGCGTCTCCGTCAGGATCGGATGAAATAACCGTAAACGCAGGCGTATCGTGTTCATAAATTGGGCTTGCAAAAGTAAGCGTGCCGCTTGGCGCGCGGTTAATATAAAGCCATGCTTGCGGAGACCAGTCGGATGCAGCTCCGTATTGGTCCCACACCATCACGCGCACCCTGAGTTTTTGCCCTGCCGGCAGATCGCTCGTTACAGTCCAGGATGCGCTTGTGCTTGCGGTGTTTTGAACAATTTTTCCGCTATCCAGCACCATGACCGTATTTGCCTCATTAGTAATTTGAATCTGGAAATGAGTGAATAGGGTTCCCGGGTCCGGGTCTGTCTGCGACCAAGCAAGCGTAGGCCGCAGCGTATTGGCTATCGTCGGATTCGCCTGTGTTCCATAAGGATAACTCATATAAGCCTCAGGAGGACGGTTTGTCGTCATCCATCCGATATTACTCCACCCCGACCAGGCTTCCCCATCGCTGACCTGAACCTGCGCCGAATACTTCTGACCCATAAGCAAACGATTTTCCATGGTCCAGGCCCAGGAGGCTGCCGTTGTGTCCATAACCTGGTGATTCAAGCATTCGACGCAAAAACCGGCTTCATCCTTTATCATGAGGTTGAATACGGTAAAAATCGTTCCTGGATTAGCATCCGCCTGATTCCATCGTATGGTCGGCTGCAAGCTGACAGGTGTCGGATTGGCTTGGGTACCTGTAGGGAACGTAAGCGTCACTGTCGGCGGTACATTTGGCGGCGGTATGACGGTAACCGTAATGGTTTGCTCATACCAATCGCTCCATGCCCCGTATTCATCCTGAACTGCCATATATACGGTGTAAACTCCCGACTCCGTAGGTCTAACCAGTTTGGAAGCGACCGTGTTGCCGCTAGGTGTCACGTAATAAAACTTTTTGGCGTAAATCCCACTGTTGTCGGCATAAGGCGCTTGGCAGTTGCCTTTTGCATAACACCGGTCCGGATCGAAGCTGTGATCGGTCCAAGCAATGGTATTATCAGCTGCTAGGCTTAGCGTGAATTTAGATATTGGAGCCCGATGAACAATAAGCTGCTGAGTGTACCAATCTGAGTATTTTGAGTAATCCTGGAATGCTTGAGATCCGTCCGCCAGCCTGTGATTAGGGTGCGGATCATCCGGCGCCCTGTACTCGATCTTATACACTCCAACCTTATCAAAATTCAGGATAGGCGTTGTTACGGTTTGTCCGTGACGGCTGGACAATCCGCTCTTCCCGTCCCCGGTGTCCAAGAATATGGTGGTGTCCACATGGGCGTATTTCCATTGGGTCCCGTTATCATATCTTGGATCGTTTTCTGGGTCAGAAAAAGTATGCTCGTATTTAACCTCCTTGTCCACTAGAGCGTATCCATTAAGATACTTGGATGTTTGCGGTGGATAAATGGCATAGCGTATGCCCTTGAACTCAGAGTATTCCTGTAGGGAATAAGGTCCAAATGTTCCGGAAGAAAAAGTGGAATCTGTTTTATCTATAACAAGAGTCCCATTTTCATATATCCTAAATCTGTTACCGTTCATTTTTATTTGATAATTATACCAAACATTATTAAATGAACTTCTAGCAATTTCGGAGATCGTTGTTTTTCTTCCGTTAACAATTTTCACTAATCTCAATCTGTCTTTCATAGACTCTAGACGATACATATTTTTCGAGTCTTGAATTCTGAAAGACATTCCGTAAGGAATGTAATCCAAGTACGTGGCATTAGCTTTTTGTTCCCACTGAATAGTCGCATCAAATAAAGGAGACATGGATGGCTTCATTATTTGACCGAAACTAAAATGTTCGTTAGTGTTCTGAGTTTGTGAACTACTAGGAGTGAAACTATAGACTTGCCCACACATTATATAAAGACTCTCAGATATAATAGTAAGTTGGTTGTATGCATAAGTGTTACAAGATGTGTCAAAAAGAAAATTACCGGTCCTGGTTTCTTTTACTCTGCTGTATTCCAGTGATCTGCCGTTTATGTCGCCGTCGAACCCCAAATCAGTGTCTAAGTCAAAGTTTGTATTGAATCCAGCAGGTATGGTTGCCCAGTGAGATTGACCTGTTGCGACATCAAGGTATCTGTACTGTTGGCCTCCAGAAACACTACTATCGTAGGTTAGGTTATACCTAACTAAAGTTTCATCCTCATTAACACCACTTATGGTTGCACGTTCAGACCAACTCCCTGCTTGACCAATTCTGGTAATCTTTCCTGTATCACCGTCAAACTTATACATATAGTATTGTGCAGTGAAATAGATGTTTCCGCTAGGGGCCCTGAAGCTAACGCTTCCCATCGTACCGGGATGTACTTTTGGCCCACCAAAGTCCCCCGTTTCTGATGGAACGTCCGTGTAGGTCTCTACCTTGTATGGAGTTGTTAGGTTGTCAAAGGTGTAGGACTTTATTATACGATTAGTCAAGTCTATAGATTTATAGTCATAGTTGAATTTCATCAAAACTTGTAAATCAAACGGACTTGATCCATCACTGTATGTCGGGAATACCCCTGATTTATTCGTTGGTCCAAACCAACCACTAGAATTTTGCATTCTATAAGATCCAGAAGCATCTATAGATATATTTCCACCCCGCAAGGAGGCTATTTTATACCTTTTCCACTGAGTTGTAATATCGTAAGGACTTCCTTGGACCGCGAACTGATTTGAATGAAGTACTATTACCTCTCCCACATCTTCTTTTACGTGAACAGTATAGCGAGAGTCGAAAGGGAATTCTATTAACTGTATCGGTTGAGGAAGGTGGAACCCTGTTATATAAAGTCTCTGCCTTTCATACCATGACTGGTAACCACCAACCAAAAACATATTATTTCCCAAATAATAGTCGGGGGTAGAAAAGAAAGTAATACCCGGCAGACTACCATACCCTCCTGCTAGTGTTCCCGGAGCATCTGGTAATGCAAGTGATGGCATTTTATATTGTCCCGGAGATATGCTGCTTATGTTGTCGGTCCTAACTCCAGTAGATAAAGTTCCCGCAGGTGAAATCCTCCATGCGAATTTAGGAATAACATTCTTATCCAAAGTGGTGTTTATCCAGCTGTCAGTTAGGAAATCTCCGTTAGGAATCCCATTCCAGATCGCCGGTTCCGGTTCAGTAGTTTCACCACTTACCGTGAAGGATACTTCTGGACTGTCATTAATAGATTCGACAACATAATCTTTGTAAGCATCTTTTCCATAATCCTCTTTGGCATAAACACGGAAGCAATACTTCCCTACCTTATCTGGCTTAAAATCAAAAACTTCATTATTAGAAGATATAAGAGTGCTGGTCGGAGTGCAATTTCCATTGTTGTTAGCATCATAGCCATAAGTAACCCTGTACTGAACTATCGTATCCCCATCTGGGCTGTAAGAGGCATTTCGAAATTTTGCTGTTCCTACTCTGGACACTGTGGCGCTGTACTGAAAATCAATCACGGGCGGTTGGTCCGGAATGACCGTTAAATCCCATGTATCAGGCTCCAACGATTTTAGGCCGGTATTGTCATAGACATGCAATTGAATTTTTTCAGTACCGACTACAGAATAACTCTGCTTGGCATTTATCCATTCATCCTTTGTATGGTCAATCATGCGACCTTTTACCGGTGAATAGCTTTCGCTTGAATCCCAAGGAATGGTTAATGGACGACCTACTTTAATTACCTGCTGTCCCTTTATTTTAGGTATTGGGTTTGGGGGGACTACATCCAGGTTAGCACAAGCATTAGTAGAACTAACACCATCGGCAGCGTATGCGCAAACCACTTGCATACCCAATACATCCGCGGTCATGCCTGAATAACTTTGTCTAGTGTAAGGCTTACTCCAGCTGTGTTTCCCTGGCAGCCCGCGCACCCACTCGGTGGTGTTCATAGGGTCCTCAAAATCCCAATAGAACGTAATCGGGTCGCCGTCAGGATCTTTCAGCTCCGTTACCTTTAACCCTACCGTATCTCCGACAATCGCCGTGCTGATCGGTTCACCCGCTGTATCTACGAATGTAACTCTAAGCTGCGGAGGGTTATTAGGCGGCGGCGGTCCGATTTCAAACGTCTTCGGCCCAATGGTTCTTTCGACTCCGCAGCTGTCTAATGCAATGAAGGTTACCGTAACCGTACCGCTTTTCATATTGGCCGGATACTGCTTAGTAGCATGATCAAAAGCGAACACCCAGGAGTTCGTGTTACCACTTGTGTTCGGATACCAACCATGATCTGCTGCTCCAGGAGGCGGCATGGTCAACTCCCCGCCGTTACCGGACATGTGCCATTTAAACTTACTCAGCTCACACCCTTGCGGTCTGGTTTCAACCGTAAAAACGTTATTTTCCTTCCAAGGCAGAAAACCTTTTTGGATCGTTAATTCCCCCGTTAAAGTTCCTGGTTCTTGTGTAGGAGGAGGCGTTGTTTCACAAGTCGCTTGGGGGGTAAACGTTTCATTAGTGGTGTTATTCGATCGATTCGTATCTCCAACGGTATTACCGGAGTCTACGACCAGTGAGAAGATTTTAGGCGCAGCTGTACTGAATGTATAAGAATAAGTTCCTCCCAGCAGCACACCATTGTTGGCCCCGCCTGACGCATTCTCTGTCTTCACCACTACACCATCTACTTTTAGCTGCACCGTGAACGCCGTGGAGGTGCTTACGCCAATGTTCTTGTACGAATACCTGATGGTTTGTGTGCTTCCTACCGGGATACAAGCATTATCGACTTTGATTTCCTGCGCAGCGAGGTCGGGGGTGGCTGGTATTTCATAAGTAATCTCAACCTTCCCCATGCTGTAAATGTAGGTCTTGGCTTGCCAATCCGTATTGACTTCCATCACATAGTTATTAAGCTGTCCATATCCTGTATTTTTGCTTTCAATTATACAATCATCTGGGTCACCTACAGGTACAGGGTCGTTCGCGTAGAATGTACAAAACGTATCTAATGCCCGACGAACGGCAATTTGATTTGATCCGTTAATATATCCCCATGAGTATGGTTCAATACCGTTACCAATCTGCTTCTCTGAGGCACCTGTTAACCGAATGCTGCTCGGATCAACAAGTGGAACCGGATCATTAGGTCTTGGGTTACCTTCAGTTGGTTGAGTTTTATAAAATACAGATGGTGGAGGGACATTGTAAGCCCGCGTCACCGCAGCTCCATTCATATTCCAGTTTGGTGCAATATCCACCATTTCTTTGGGTGGACTACCATACAGATACCTTAGATCGTTACCTTCCTTATTCGTTCCATTATATGTGGTAGGCGTCGAACTGGCCGTCGAGGAGCTTGCCGGCCTGATATAACCCTCACCAGGAATAATCCCCGGCCTTTGCGTAATGCCTCCAGAGGCTGCATCGTCCGGATCAAATTGATAAATACTTGTGTTTGCTCCCTTGTGTTCCCATCGTTTTCCATCAGGTAAACGATAAATTTGATGACCCGGATTTGTAAATGCCCTACCATAAACCGTTAGCTCATTACCATTTACATTAATTGTAACGCTATTGCCGTTTAAGGATCGAGTTGCAGTTTGTCCAGGGCCTACGGTCACCGTCACATCTTTTACCGTGCCATCAATATAAGGAGAAAGATCAATGTTTTTTGACCACGAGCTGTTGGCAGAATAATGTTCACCGGTGACTGGTTGATCGCTTAACGTGCCTGATTGGAAATCGATATACATTGTTTTGGATTTGGCTGCATATGCAACTTGATATTCAATGAAAGGCAGTATGAATTGTGCCAAAAAAACGGCTAGCATGAGCAATGAAAAACGCTTTTTTTTCATGAAAAACCTCTTTATTCTTTGATAAATAATGGAAACCGGTTTTGTCCCACATAGTATCCGCTATTTCTTAATGCTTCACGTTGATATTCGGTACCATCTTTGGTGAGAGCGAAAATCAAGTAACCTTCTTTCGATCCTACTTGGTTTGAACCAACGACTAAAGCGCGACGGCTGCTATCTGACGTCACGGATGGCCACCCTACCATTTTAAAATTATCCGTAACGAGCAAGTGATAATCTCTAGTAGTTTCTGTAGTAAATTCAATCTTGTATGCAAAGTAATAACTGTTATCCAGACTTTTTTGATCATACCGAACACCATTGGCCAGAAGATCCCAATAAGGAGACTCCTTATCCGAAGAATCAAAGAAAATGATTTCCTTAATCTTCATCTTGATATCTTTTGTCAAGTCATGCTCTATCGGGAGAGTAACCGCTTGTCTTAGCCCGTATGCCGTTTCAAAGTTCGTGCCGCGTAAAGCGATTTCGGCGTTACCCAAGGCTATTTTATCTACGGGAAGGGTATCCCCTTTGTTTAATTTAAGTATGCGCTCGATGATGGTTACGGATTGCGCTCTTGTCGTTGGCTTATCCGGTCCTAGTTCCCCTCTGGACAATCCTTGAATCAAACCCGTCTTCGTGGCATTGAACATCACGGAATCGTTGTCCATCAAGACCCCTTCCTGCTGCATATCCTCTCGTGTTGCACGCAAGGATATAAGCGACATTTCAAGCCTGGATATTTGAGTGTTTAGATCGCCGCTTGTAAAATCTTCCGCTCGATGTATATTTTTTTCTTTTGCGGCCGTGACATAGGGCGTGTACCAATCTTCCCCATCCTTTGCTTGAGGAACAGTCAGCTTCATGGCTGTAACGACTAATTTAATAAATTCAGCGCGACTTACATTTTGATCAGGTTTAAAGCTGCCGTCCTCGTAGCCGTCGACGTAATCGCTTGTGACTGCCGCGTTAATAGCAGCTTCGGCCCAATGGCCTGCTACATCATTAAAACTCGCTTTAGCCGTTAGGATAAAAGCATTTGAAGTCCCCAATAAGGCAGCCGCAATGAGTGCGGCCGTGAATGTTGTTCTTAGTCTCTTCATTATTTTTCCCCTTTTCCTTGTACAGGGCATGCTGTTGCTGCCCCTGATTTCCGGTTCCTCGGCGCCTCGTCAACCCCCGGGAATACAGGACTTTTCTCCCTCAAGCCGCCTCCGGCCATAGGTATATTGTAGCTTGTAATCCGTTTTTTACAGGTAATTATATCCAATTGATACGGATTAGCGAAATCTTACACTGGCTACGCTGCTTAATACGACCGGTTCGCTATGCGGCTGGCCCAGAAGGGATCGGTTCACCTCTATGATGGCGACAATGGACGGGCCGTAGATGGTTACGTTCACGCTGCGTGTCGTTTGCCGGTCTGTAGAGCTGTGGACGGTGATGGTCCGATTCAGCACATAAGGATACGTTGGGTTGGTAACATATTCCAAGGGGACTACATCCAGGTTAGCACAAGCATTAGTAGAACTAACACCATCGGCAGCGTATGCGCAAACCACTTGCATACCCAATACATCCGCGGTCATGCCTGAATAACTTTGTCTAGTGTTGGTTGAGTTTTATAAAATACAGATGGTGGAGGGACATTGTAAGCCCGCGTCACCGCAGCTCCATTCATATTCCAGTTTGGTGCAATATCCACCATATCTTTAGGTGGATTACCAAACAGATACCTTAGATCGTTACCTTCCTTATTCGTTCCATTATATGCCGTTGGCGTTGGACTGGCCGTTGAGGAACTTGAGGGCCTGATATAACCCTCACTAGGAATAATCCCCGGCTTTTGTGTAATGCCTCCAGAGGCTGCATCGTTCGGAACAAATTGATAAATACTTGTGTTTGCTCCTTTGTGTTCCCACCGTTTTCCATCAGGTAAACGATAAATTTGATGGCCCGGATTTGTTGCTGCCATGCCATAAACCGTTAGCTCATTTCCATTTACATTAATAGTAACGGTATTGCCGCTACTGGATCGATTTGCAGTTTGACCAGATCCTACGGTGATTTTCACATCTTTTACTGTCCCGTCAATATAAGGTGTAAGATCAATGTTTTTTGACCATGTATTGTTGGCAGAATAATGTTCACCGCTGACCGGCTGATTCCTTAACGTGCCTGATTGGAAATCGATATACATCGTTTTCGATTCGGCTGCGAATGCAACGCGGTAATCAATGAAGGGTAGTATTAATTGTGCCAAAAAGACAACTACCATTAGCCATGAAAAGTGCTTTTTATTCATCGAAAAGCCCCTTTACATTTGAGAATAACAGAACGTCCTTTTGATTTATGGTATAAGCGCTATTTCTTAACGCTATACGTTGATATTCTGTACCATCTTTGGTGAGAGCAAAAATCACGTAACCTTCTCTCGACCCTACTAGATTTGAACCAATAACCGAAACACCACGGCTGCTATCTGACGTCACGGATAGCCACCCTACCATTTGAAAATTATCTTTGACACGCAAGTTATAATCTCTTTCCGATTCTGTAGTAAATTCAATCTTGTATGCAAAGTAGTAACTGTTATCCAGATTGTCTTGTCGTTCACTATTGGCCAGAAGATCCCAATAAGGAGACTCCTTATCCGAAGAATCAAAGAAAATGATTTCCTTAATCTTCATCTTGATATCTTTTGTCAAGTCATGCTCAATCGGGAGAGTAACCGCTTGTCTTAGCCCGTATGCCGTTTCAAAGTTTGTGCCACGTAAAGCGATTTCGGCGTTACCCAAGGCAGTTTTATCTACCGGAAGGGCTTCCCCTTTGTTTAATTTAAGTATGCGTTCGATGATGGTTACGGATTGCGCTCTTGTCGTTGGTTTATCCTGTCCCAGTTCTCCTTTGGACAGCCCTTGAATCAAACCGGTTTTCGTGGCATTGAACATCACGGAATCGTTGTCCATCAAGACTCCTTCCTGCCGCATATCCTCTCGTGTTGCACGCAAGGATATAAGCGACATTTCAAGCCTGGATATTGGAGTGTTTAGATCGCCGCTTGTAAAGTCTTCCGCTCGATGTATATTTTTTCTTTTGCGGCCGTGACATAGGGCGTGTACCAATCTTCCCCATCCTTTGCTTGAGGAACAGTCAGCTTCATGGCTGTAACGACTAATTTAATAAATTCAGCGCGACTTACATTTTGATCAGGTTTAAAGCTGCCGTCCTCGTAGCCGTCGACGTAATCGCTTGTGACTGCCGCGTTAATAGCAGCTTCGGCCCAATGGCCTGCTACATCATTAAAACTCGCTTTAGCCGTTGGGATAAAAGCATTTGAAGTCCCCAATAAAGCAGCCGCAATGAGTGCGGCCATGAATGTTGTTCTTAGTCTCTTCATTATTTTTCCCCTTTTCCTTGTACAGGGCATGCTGTTGCTGCCCTTGATTTCCGGTTCCTCGGCGCCTCGTCAACCCCCCGGGAATACAGGACTTTTCTCCCTCAAGCCGCCTCCGGCCATAGGTATATTGTAGCTTGTAATCCGTTTTTTTACAGGTAATTATATCCAATTGATACGGATTAGCGAAATCTTACACTGGCTACGCTGCTTAATACGACCGGTTCGCTATGCGGCTGGCCCAGAAGGGATCGGTTCACCTCTATGATGGCGACAATGGACGGGCCGTAGATGGTTACGTTCACGCTGCGTGTCGTTTGCCGGTCTGTAGAGCTGTGGACGGTGATGGTCCGATTCAGCACATAAGGATACGTTGGGTTGGTAACATATTCCAAATGGTGGACAATAGGGGCTTCCTTCAAATGGCTTCTGGACAAAGGAGTCAATTCCGGACCAAGCTTTAAATTGAGCCGCAAATACTTGTAAAAATCATCCGTTCCCCTTGCGCTGTCCCAGACCAAACGGCCAAGCGCGGCTTCCCTCTTGTCTATATTCAAGGAAGCCGCGTGGGTTGCCCGATCAAGCAGCGGTTTTGTTTTGGTCAGGCTGTGCGTTTGCATCATCCAGTTGAAGGCCGTAACCCAGAGGAAGGCGGCCGCTATGATCCCAAAAAGAGCGAACAGCAGCAGGTGTGCGCTGCCTTCCTCCCTTCTTAGCAGCTTTTTCAAGGGGCGGTCGCCGTTACGGCACCGCTCACCTGGTTGACTGTGGCGGTCGAGATGCTCGTGTGAAGATTTGTGCCTTTGGCACCGACGGCCGGCCCCACCTGCGTTCCCGCAATAAACATAGCGGCGCCCCCCAATAACACGGTAAGAAGACAAGCAATAACTAATTTACCCATTTAAAATCATCCTTCCTTATATAATAGTGGTTATCCCTGAAAACTCGTCATCAGCTGCTCGGAGATCGTGATGACCCACGGATACAAAAAAAGGAGTACAATCATGCCGAAAGGAATCATGATGTAAAAACTGATCCAGACAGGCGCATTCTCGATTTTCCGGTTGATCTCGGCCGCCAGTGTCGTTTCGATGCCCGCCGTTTGCTCCTTAAGCACCTGGGCCACTTCCCTGGCATCGGCTTGACTGATCGCTTCCAGTGCATTAACCAGCGGAAATACCTCGGAAATGCCTACGGATTCCTTGAATCTCCAAATGGCGGCGCGCCGATCTCTGCCCCACATGACCGTCAGCTCCTGAAGGTGCGGGCTCAACAGCTTTAGCGGCCTTCCGGCGCGAATCAGCATGTCGCGAATATCCGCCTTGTCGCTCACACAGACCGACAGACGCTCGGCCAGCTTCGCGATTTCCATTAAATACTCGCCCCTCCTCCTGCTTGCCGAAGCAAGCACGAACAGCATCGGCATCCACCATCCGACCGCAATGCAGGCGCCCCCCTTCAGCAGCAGCCATATCCATGATCCGGTTGACTGGCCGTATATTATCCCTTCCGGATTCGTAAGCTGCGCTGCAAGGCCCAACGATAAGAGCGACAAAGCCATTCCTGCGCGCAAAACTCGAAACCGGTTGTAGCTCCAATCGGACGGAAGACCTGCCAGACGAGCCTTCTCCGCAAAATCACGCGCTCGCGGATTCTCGATCTCTTTTTCCATAGCGAGGACGTCCCGCTCTCTTCTCTTCGCCCGCTCCAGCATAAGGGCTAACCGGTTCGCACGTCCCAGCCCCATCCTCAGGCGTCCGAGCAGCGTAAACCAAAGCAAGGCGTTGCCGCCCGTAAATAGACCTATAAATACAGCTTTATGAGATACGATCCATATGTTCCAAAACAAACCCAGCATGTCGTCGCCTCCGTTAAAAAGCCTTCCGTCCCGACCGGACCACAAGCAGCATAGATACGAACATGACGGCAAAAGAGACGATCAGCAGCATTTTACCGCCAGGATTAAGAAAATAGTGGCTGTAGTTCGCTGCGTCTGCATAAATGTTGAACCCCACCACGAAAAAGGCGAATCCGATCATAAATGAAGTCCCGAGCCGGTACACGGTAATCATGGCCAGACGGTTTTCCTCATTGCGCTTGGCCGTTTGCATCCGGCTGACCAGATGATGCAGCGACTCCGTCATGTCCGTTCCGTAATGGGCCCCGATCAACAAAAGATCGGCCAGATCGTCCGCCCATTCACTTTGCACACGCCGTGCGAATTCATAAAGAGCCTCATCGACCGGCTTCATATGCAGCGCAAGTTCGAGCCGCCTCCACTCGCTTTTCACCTCATCGGGCATGGTACGCGAGGACTTGACGATGATGTCCGCAAGCGTAAGACTGGGCCGGTAGTGTCCGATCAGGTTCTGTACGAGCATGATCATGCGGAGCGCAATCCGGTGCCGCTTGTGCTGCACCCGAAACCGGACATAGAAATACGGCAGAGATCCGAGCAGGATGGCGACCGCCCCGCTCAGCGTCCAAACATGGTAGCCGGGTGCACTGATGACCCCATAGGCATATCGCTGCTGCAGCAGTCCCATAGCGGCATCCGACCCGAAAAAGCCGGTAAGTCCGATCAGCAGCATGAAAGCCATAACGACCTCTACGCCGATTTTCATGTCCGCCACTTCCATTTCCTCAGCCAAATGCTTTACCGGTTTCAGCTGAGTGATGGAAGCCCATGTGCCCCTTCGGGGACTGCTGCGTATGCCAAAGGAACGGAATCTTTTTCTTTGTCTCACCATGGAGTTGATTCCCTGAAATAGAAGAACAAGCAGGAGATACGAACCGGCGGCCCAGCCCCCCAGCAATAAGCCTTTCAGACTGCCGTGCATAAGCTCGGCGGATACGCTCACGATCCCCACACTCCCAGCTCGCGAAATTCGTGCGGTTGCGCACCGTTTGCGATCAAATGCTCCATCAGCGGTTTGCTGAGCTGCTCCCCGGTGAAGCGCCAGTGATGCCGCTGATAATCCCACTCGACCAGCGGCCGGATACATACCTCCTGGCGCTCGTCAACGGACAGTTCCGTGATTTCCGTAACTACACGGACATACTTGCCGTTTAACCGGATCAGGCGCAGGAAGACCACCACGTTAAAGGCTCTGGCCACGCGGCGAATGGCGTCTTTGTGATCGTGCTGCCGTCCGTCCTGCTTGATCATATCCACTACATCGCTGATAAACGATTCACGGTATTTGGTGTGCATCGTTCCCATCATGTCGTGGCCGCGCAAAGCCCCCTGCACCATCTGGGAAACCTCGGAGCCTTTGGCCTCGCCGACAATAACCCAATGGGGGCTCATGACGAGCAGCGGCTTAAACGACTCTTCCATCGTAAGCCCGATTTCCTCCACTTCCCGTACGGCCAGAATGTTCCGCGTACCGCGCAGACGCTCACGCAAAGCCACCTCAAATTCCTTTTCCAGTGTCCGGATTCGTTCGCTTTGGGGAATTTCCTGAGCCAGCGCAAACAGAAATGTCGTCTTGCCCGTCGCCGTTCCTCCGCCAATGAGAAAGCTCGCATGGTAGCGGATCAGAAGCTGCAGCAGCCGCGCCATCCGGTGATCGATCGTTTGAAGCTCTACCAGATGACCAAGCGTCACGTCCTTTACAATGAAGTTGCGGATATGAATGCTTGGAACGTCGGAATACGGCGGACGGGTCATCACTAGACGAGAGCGATTCCACATATAGGACTGGATGAACGGCTGCCTTTGGTTGATCGGCTTTTTACCGCAGAGCGACAAACGGTCCTGGAGCAAAAGCACATCCGCCAAGGAGGCGAATTTCCTGTGGTGCCGGATCATCTCTCCGCCGCGGAGCAGATATATATCGCAGCCGATCACCTGCACTTCTTCCACATCAGGCAGCCGGTACAGATCTTCAATAAGTCCTGCACCGCAGGTTTCGGCAAACACGCATTCCGTCGGGGACAGCGGGGAAATCAACGTATCCGGATCGATATCCATCCGATATTCCATCAAGAGGGTATCGATGACCGCTTTCATTCGCGCCCCGGCTGCCGGATCGCCAAGTCCAGCCTGTAAAATGTCTTCGTACAGCGCCTGATCCTTTTTCGATCGTTCGCTTAAATGCTCGTACACTAATTTAGAGGCTTCCCGCAGCGTCATTCGCCGTTCCGGCCGGGATGGCAGGACCGCCAGCCGGTTTTGGGTCTGCCGCGCTTGCATGATGTCTTTCAAATATTGACCCGCATCAAAACGAATTCTTGGCTGCATGCGGGAAGATAACCGTTCGCCCGGTGTCATTCGCTTCTCCTCCTTATCCGAAAAGCGCGGTCCACCGCTGCAGTAAACCGATTTTGCGGCGAACGGTTCCGCCTGCCAGTGCCGCTCCTCCCTGTTCGTTCGTTGGAGCAAGCCGCGCGGCCAGGCGGTCGATTTGCGTTGTGAAGCTTTCCGTCCCCGAGCTCAAATAAAGGGGATTTCCTTCATGGACCGCTTTGCGGCCAAGTCCTCCCCCGATATTCGGAACGGCAGCGGCAAGCGGCATACGCAGAAGCTCCGCGATTCGTTCGGGCTTGTCATCAGCCGTAGTCCGATTCAGGATAAAAGAAACATCCCCAGGGACGAGTCCGGCATATTTCCAATAGCATTCGTACCATTCTCCCCAGCTCATTTGAAATGATGCGTAATGATTCTGCGCTACAAGCCAGCGGTGGTCTGCCTCGCGCACGGTGCAGATGGTCGCGGCATTGTCCGGGTAAGAGTTCAAATCGACGATCGTGATGTCAAAAGCCGCCCGGGAGGTTCGAAGCAGATGGGCCATCATTTCCGGCGTCACATCCAGCGCCGTGTCACGCCTGCGGGAACCGGTCAGAATGTGAAGGTTCGGGATTTTGCGGTACGATATGCACGCATCGATCAAATCGCCGGGGGTAAGCGTCTGGGTCTGCAGCTTCGGCCGAAGCTTGAATCCGCTAGGATCAGGATCGGTCAAATTCAAGAAGGAGCGGATCTCGGGATTATGCAGATTGCCGTCGATGAGGCCAATGGTCATCCTGCCGGAAGCGGCCAAAGAGAGCGCAGTGCTCACGGCAATGGTCGTAGCGCCATCTTTGCTGGCAGCAGACCATACAGCCGTCAGCGATCCTTCCCGGTAACCCGGACTACCCGGACTGTCCTTGCGGTCTCCGTTCACTATAGAGGCAAACGCTTCAAGCATGCCGTCACCGGTAAGACCGATCGGTATAATGGTATAATGATGCTGATCGGCCATCCGGCTGATCGCTTCCAGCAAAAACGAATCATAGACCGATGCGTCCAGCGCAATTGCTGCCTGTGCCTGCGGCTGTCTTCGGCTCAGTTCCTGCACCCACTCCCACGGGTACACATCATAAAATACTCCGGCATGCACCATCACAAGATCAAACGGCTCTTCAAGCCTGGAGAAAAACGATTCCCTGCTGCGAATATGACGGATATCGAGTCCGCGAACGCTTCCCAACAGGGCGCTCAGCCGGTCTGCGGCATCCGCCTCCGGATGAATCAGCAATAATTTGGTCATGACGTAGGCTGCACCTCCTTGGTGTTCGAGCTTGTTCCTGTATTTTCATTACCGCTGACCTGGCTTTGATCAAGCTCCCCCTCCACTTGTATTTGCCCTTTCGTTTGGGTAAACGCATCGGCTGCTTTCAGCTCGCGAAACAGCGCCGTAACGGTTCCGGAGTCTGAACCAGGCTTGGTCAGATCGGGTAAAGCCAGCTTAATCCTGCCGGCAATACTTCCCAACACATAAGCCTCGTACACGTCGTCGTTCATCAGGTAGGTGTTCAGCTCCGGCTTTCCGTTCGGTTTGGAGCGGGCATTCTGAAGCTGTTGGCGGTTCGATTGCACGACCGCTTCCACTGCCGTGGCATCGGTCACCTCCGGTCCTTCAGGCGTTTTCACGCCGGTAACCGGAAGCTGCTCGATGACTTTAACTGCCCCGACGCTCCATGTGGCTCCCGAGGCGGTCTTAATCAGCTTCGGGTTATCAAACTCTACCCAAACGTCCACCCGATCGCCCTTCCGTACCATATTGCCCACATTCGCCGCCGCATCCGTTTTGAAGCTGAAATACCGCTCTCCTTCCCTCGGCACAAGCCGTCGGTCCGATAGCTTCCACAAGACCAATTCCTCATTGTCCGCAATGGGAACCAGCACTGTTTGACCGATCAGCGCATGGACATCCGTCACGGCCTCCGGGTGGTGCGCCGCAACCGGAATCACCGCTTTGCGCAGCATGGAGGCTTCGATCACCTCGCCGCTGTGCAGCATGCGCACCGGTTTAACGGTATCCATGGTTTCGACCTGAAACTCCGTATGCTTCATGAACTGCCAATACCCTGCGACAGATCCGGCCATCAGCAGACAGCCCAGCAGGGCGACGATCCACGTTCTTTGCATCTGTGCTATCCTCCCTTAATGACTCCTTTGAAAAAGCCGCAGCAGCTTGCCGCTTCCATTGCCGGACGGACGCGCTTCAGCCGGCAGCAGGCGGTTTAGCCATGGCTGCATCGCATCCCGAAGCGCCCTTCGAACCGGTGGCGCATCGTGCGGGAGACGCCCGTTCCATTCGGCCGCCGCCAGGACGGCGATGTCCAAAGCAGGCAGCAGGCATGCCGGACGCTGCGGCAATAAGCGAAGCCAGGCCTCGGCTTTGGCCGTGCGCGGGCATTTATTCACGATGCAGTGCAGCCGTCGGCCGGGTCCGATCCAGCTTTGCAGCTGCCGCTGCACGCGCGAAACGGCGGGAAGCTCCAGCTTGTGTACGAACGGATCGACGGTGTAGACAACATCCGTCGCCGTATCGAGCAGCTGCTGAACAGCGGGCTGCTCCCACTGCGCGCCGATGTCTGCAATCAGCACCGGGCGGCGGACGGCGTGAAACAGCTTGAACCAGTAGCTCGGGTCCTCCATCGGCGATCCCGCTTCTTCCACGGGCTCTGCGGGAAGCCACAGCGTATGGCCGTCCGTCCACGGATGCTCCGCAGGATGCCCGGAGCCTCCACCCGGCGCGTTGTAGCAGCGGTACCCCGGCGGCGCATGCTTGTCCGCCAGCAGCAGCGCGTGCAGCTCCGCACGCGGCGTGGGCGGCTCGATCAAGGCATGCGGCACGCCTTGATCGTGCAGCAGCCGCGCGAGTGCGAGCGCGGCGAAGGTGGCTCCGGCGCCGGGGTACAGCGCGCCGACCGCCACCACGAGCGGCGGTGTCCACGCCGCTCCCCCCGCCGCCGCGGGTGCCGCCGGCATCCGCTGTGTCGCGAGCCAGCGCCGCAGCACAGCCCCCGCCTCGCGGGCGCTCGCGTAGCGGTCCTCGGGGCTTGCGCGCAGCAGGCGCAGCACGAACGGCGCAATCCCCGGGGGCAGCGCCGTCCCCTCGCCGGGCAGGCTCCGGGTGCTGTAGTACGCGCCTCCGCTCAGCAGAAAATACATCAGCGCCCCAAGCCCGTACAGGTCGGTGCGCGGGTCGCTCTGCCGTCCCTCCAGCTGCTCGGGAGCGGCAAAACCGACGGTACCGATGCAGACCGTATCTGCCTTCCGGTCCGGTTTAAAGCTGCGCGCCGTACCAAAATCGATGAGACGCAGCTGCCCGCCGGCGTCCAGCATCAAATTGGACGGCTTCAAATCACGGTGAATGATCGGCTCCGGACGGATCGAGTGCAGATAATCGAGAAGATCGCACAGCTGCAGCGCCAGCTCGGCCGCCTGCTTCTCCGTCATCCGCTTCCCCTGCCTTTCGAAACGCTGCAGCAGCGTCTCCCCCTCGATATAATCCATCACCAGATAAAGGAAGCCCTGCCGGGTGAGCGGCACATAATCCACGATATCCGGAAGATTCGGATGGCTGAGCCGGCTCATGGTCTCCGCTTCCGCCAGCAGAATATGCCTCCGCTTGGCCGTTTCCGCTTCCTCTTCGCCAAAAGCCGGCCCGTCGCCCACATACGTTTCCTTCACCGCCCAGCGTTTACCCTTCAGCTTCAAATCATCCGCCAAAAATACGCTGCTCATCCCGCCTTTTCCAAGCTGCGCCGCAATCCGGTAACGTCCTGCCAGTACATCACCGGGTTTCAATCCCATGGTGTGCCTTGCCATGATCCACCTGCCCTTTCTTTTGCGTATCCTTTCCCGGAACGGCAAAAAACCGCCTTACGCATGCCGATTCGGCATGACATAAGGCGGTTCTTCCGCACGTCATATGGATTTTTTAAACGATCAAAGAATGTTTAAGCTCACTAAAGCGTTGAAGTAATCCAAGGAATGCTGCACCAAGGAAAACTACCATTAAAAACAATCTGGCATCTTCGACAAGACTCCGTTAGGAGTTTTTTATAAAATAGCATAGTTTTCCAAAATATTCAAGTCTTTTTTATTTCACAAGGGCCTGATTCACACATGGCCAATACGCGGGAACGGCCCGGCACTGAACGAGAAGAATCCCGGTACTGCACGGGACCCGGCATCCCATTCACCGATATCGGAGGCAACCATCCGCTAGCGCATGCTGAAGATATCCATTCTTAACACTTTGTAAATTCCCCGCAGACATCCACAAACAATTTACATTCAATTAACCTTGAGAAAACATGGACCCGCTACAATGAGTCATGGATTAGAAGTAAACCATCCCGGAAAGGAGTTCCTTCATGTCCTCGCTGGAAAACAATGCCCTGGCACGCGGGACCATGAAAAAAAAGAAACTTGCCTTCTCCAAAGGTCTCAAGCTTCAATCGCTGCGGTCCGTCCGCTTCAAGGAACAGGCGCTGGCTTATGTCTTCCTGGCTCCGTCCCTGCTGCTGTTCGGCGTGTTTCTGTTCTATCCGCTGCTGAAATCGGTGTATCTCAGCCTTCACTTGACCGATCCCCGCGGAAGGATAGCGGCATTCGCCGGTCTCGACAACTTCAAAGAGCTGTTCGCTTCGGACGCCTTTATGAAGAGCCTGCAGGTGACGCTCTCATTTACGCTCCTGACCGTGCCCACCTGCATTATCCTGGCGCTCCTCCTGGCCGCTCTTACGCACAACAAGCTGGGCGGGATGCGTTGGTTCCGGTTCGTCTTCTCGCTTCCCGTAGCCATTTCCGTCGGAACCGGCTCCGTCATCTGGATGATGCTGTACCATCCGAGCCTCGGGACGCTCAATTACTTTCTTACCCTGATGGGCTTGAATCCCGTAAATTGGCTGACCGATCCGGCCTGGGCCCTGGTTTCGGTCGCCATCATGACGATTTGGATGAATCTCGGCTTCAACTATATCGTCCTGCTCAGCGGGCTCCAAGGCGTGCCGGAGGACATCTACGACAGCGCCAGGATCGACGGCTCCGGGCCGCTGCGCACCTTTGCCCGCATCACCCTCCCGCTCGTTTCCCCCACCCTCTTTTTTGTGGGAATCGTTTCGGTGATCGGGGCTTTTCAATCGTTCGGGCAAATTCACATCTTGACTAAGGGAGGACCGATGAACAGCACCGACGTCATCGTATTTAACATCTATCAGGATGCGTTCGTCAATTTCCGCTTTGGCATCGGCAGCGCGCAGGCGCTTGTTCTGTTTGCGATCATTCTGATTCTGACGGCGGTGCAGTTCCGCTTTCTGGAAAAGAAGGTGCATTACCAATGACGTCCCGTCTGCAGAATACGCTGATCTATGCCGTTCTGACGATCGCCGCCGTCATCATGCTCTATCCGATCGCTTACACGCTGTCGGCCGCCATGATGACGAATGCCGAGTCGGCCACCTATCCGCCCAGGCTGCTTCCCGGAAGTCTGAATTTTGAAAACTATTTGTCCGTGCTGCAGCTGATTCCGGTCGGGCGGTTCATTGCGAACAGCTTTTTCGTTTCCGGCGTCATTATGATCGGACAGCTCATTACGGCCAGCATGGCCGCATATGCCTTCGCCTTCCTGCGGTTTAAGGGCAAATCGGCATGGTTTGCCCTCTTTATGTCCACGATGATGATTCCGTGGGAAGTTACGATCATTCCCAATTACTTGACCGTCAAAAGCTGGGGCTGGCTCGATACATATCAGGGCTTGATCGTTCCGTTCCTCGCTACGGCGTTCGGAACGTTCCTGCTCCGCCAGTTTTTCCTGCAGCTTCCGGGGGAGCTGTTCGAAGCCGCCAAAATCGACGGCTGCGGCCATCTGCGAAGTTTCTTCCGGCTTGTGCTGCCATTGTCCAGACCTGCACTGGCCACGCTCGGCGTGTATTCGTTTCTGACGCATTGGAACATGTACCTGTGGCCGCTGCTCATCACCAACGGTGAAGCGATGCGTACGGTGCAAATCGGCATCAGCATGCTTCAGTTTGAAGAAATGACCTCGTGGAACCTGGTGCTCGCCGGCGTCGTCATGGTCATGCTTCCCACGCTTGTCCTCCTCGCGCTCGGTCTTAAGCAGCTGGTGCAGGGGATGACCGCCGGAGCGGTCAAAGGGTAACCAACCGCGCCATGGGCCTTCTAACGGGTCCGGCGCCCGATATAAATCTATTCCAAAGGAGAGATCAACCGTGATAAAACCACTCAAGCTGAACCAAAAATCCTCTTTAACGCTCCTGCTTGCTTTTGTCATGCTGGTTTTGGCGGCATGCGGGGGAACGACTGCCGGCGGGGGCGACAGCAAGCCTGAGGCAGGCGAAGCCAATGGAACGGAAGCGCCGAAGGCCTCCGAGCCGGTCAAAGTCGTGTGGTGGCACTCGATGAGCGGAGAGCTCGGCAAAGCGGCGGACAAGCTGGTAGCCGACTTTAACGCCTCGCAAAAGAATGTCGTGGTGGAGGCCGTATTTCAAGGCACCTATGATGAGAGCCTGAACAAAATGAAGGCGTCCATGGATTCCAAGAGTGGCCCGGCGCTGATCCAGGTATATGAAATCGGCAGCCGCTTCATGATCGATTCCAAAGCGATCACCCCGATACAGCAGTTTATCGATGAGGAGAAATTCGATATATCCGCATTGGAAGAAAATATTTTGAACTATTACACCTTCGACGGCAAGCTGTATTCGATGCCTTTTAACACGTCCAACCCGATCCTGTACTACAACAAGGATATGTTTAAAGCGGCCGGCCTCGACCCGGAAAAGCCGCCGGCCACGTATGAAGAAGTAGCCGAAGCCGCCAAGAAGCTGACCAAGGACGGACAAACGGGCGCCTCCTTCGCCATTTACGGCTGGTTCATGGAGCAGTTCTTCGCTAACCAGGGCGCCGAGCTCGTCAATAACGGCAACGGGCGTACAAGTCCCGCAACGGACTCGCTGCTGGGAAGCGAGGCGGGCGTCAAAACGATGACTTGGTGGAAGCAAATGATCGAGGACAAAACGATGCTCAACCTCGGACGTAAAACGGACGATACGAAAAAAGCGTTCGCCGCCGGACAAATCGCCATGACGCTGGATTCCACGGCAGCTTTGCGCGGCATCGTGAACGCAGCGGAAGGCAAATTCGAAGTCGGCACCGCCTTTCTGCCGAAGCCCAAGGACGCTCAAGACGGCGGCGTTATCGTTGGCGGCGCGAGCTTATATATCCTGAACAACCGATCCGAAGCCGAGCAGAAGGGCGCCTGGGAATTCATCAAATTCCTGACCGAACCGAAGCAGCAGGCCTTCTGGTCCGTCAACACGGGATACTTCCCGATTACGAAAAAAGCATACGACGAACAGCTTGTTAAGGATAATATGGCGAAATATCCGCAGTTTAAAACGGCGGTAGACCAGCTGCACCAAACCAAAGCAAACAAAGCGACGCAGGGCGCAGTCATGGGCGTTTTCCCTGAAGCGCGTCAGCTCACCGAAGGGGCGATCGAGGAAATTCTGAACGGCAAAAAATCGCCGAAAGAAGCTCTCGACGGCGCAGCAAAGGAAATTTCCGCCCGAATCCAACAGTACAACAAAACCGTAAGCAAGTAAGCAAAAGCATACGACAAAGCCGAGGGGAATTGCACCGCCCTCGGCTTTGTTTGGCTTCTATATTTTTTCGATCATGCTGCGGGCGACCCATACGCCTGCCGCGCCCGCTTGCGCCAGCCCCCGAGTCACGCCTGCGCCGTCCCCTCCGCAGTACAAGCCCTCGATCTCCGTCTCCAGGCGCTCGGTAAGCTTGGGCCTTGCCGAGTAAAACTTGGCTTCTACACCGTAGAACAATGTATGCTCGGACGCAATGCCCGGAGTCACCTTGTCCAGCGCCTCCACCATCTCAATCAGGCTCTTCATCGTATTGTAAGGAAGCACCAAACCCAGATCGCCCGGCACCGCTTCTTTGAGCGTCGGCTCCAAAAAGCCCTCCTTGATTCTCGTTTCCGTGGAACGTCTGCCCCGGATAATATCGCCGTATTTCTGTACGATGACCCCGCCGCCGGATAAATCGTTGGCCCGCTTGCATATTTCCCGCGCATACTCATTCGGCTTATCGAACGGCTCCGTAAACCGGTGCGACACCAGCAGTGCGAAGTTCGTATTGGTTGAGCCGAGCGCAGGGTCTTTATAGGCATGGCCGTTAGCGGCCATCACGCCGGAATGATTTTCAACGACCACATGGCCGGACGGATTGCTGCAGAAGGTGCGTACGCGCGTACCGACCGACGTATTGAAGATGAATTTTCCTTCGTATAAATGCTCGTTGATTTCATGCATCACCACATCGGACGTTTCCACACGCACACCTACGTCCACCTGATTGTTATACATTTTGAGACGGCGCTTGCGCAGCACCTCGGTGAGCCAGGCCGATCCGTCCCGGCCGGGAGCGACCAGCACCTTGTCGGCTTCAACTTCTTCGCCGTTTTTGAGGACGATACCTTGGATACGGTGCCCGTCCTCCGTCTTTGTCGTCAGCAGATCGGCTACCTCCGTCTTGAACTGCATATCGATTTTGGTTTTCAAGTAGGCGTTGATGGAGCGCAGGATTTCCAGGTTTTGCTCGGTGCCCAGATGCCTTACCTGAGCCCTCAGCAGCTTCAGCCCGGCCGCATAACCCCGCTGTTCTATGGAGCGGACCACTGGAGTGGTCGGATCGGTTACGTTCTCCGTCGCCCCGTGTTTGAGATTGATGGCGTCCACATAGCGGATCAAATCGAGCACACGCGATGGAGGGAGATAATCCGTCAGCCAGCCGCCGAATTCGGTCGTAATGTTGAACTTGCCGTCGCTGTACGCCCCGGCTCCGCCGAAACCGGCGGTAATCGAACAGGCCGGTAAACAGCCGGCGTACTCCTTTTTGCCTGCAGGCGGCGGACACAGCTGAATCTTCTCCTCTAGGATGGGACATCTTCTGCTGTCAATATCGTGCCCTTTATCAATCAGCAGCACCTTGAGCTGAGGCGCTTTCAATGTCAGCTCGTACGCTGCGAAAATTCCGGCCGGTCCGGCTCCGACAATAATAACATCGTATCGTTTGTTCATGAGTGAGTGTGCCTCCTTAGCATAATGAACGCAAACCAAAAAATCCCGGCTTCGAAAGGGTGCGGCAAAGCGCCCTGTTCGTAGCCAGGAATTTGCGGTTCCTTGGTAGAAACCCTTGACCCATATTGTCAAGGATATACGATCGGTAGAGTAAATATTAGGTTTTGAACACAACAGAATCATAAGTCAATTCTTGAATATTGTCAATGGCATATCGCAAAAATGTTCGTGTTCATCTTGCATTATTCGGATCGATTCCATTTGCCGATATAACATTTAACCCGAAAGCCGAATGTTTTTGTCATCACACGAAAGAAGGAAAGTGATCTGTCGTCACTTTCCTTCCCGTTTACATCCACCTTTTCGTTTTCGGTCTGCGGCTTGTTTGGCGCTTTCTTTTCCTTCCTGCGGAGACAGAGCTTCTCCCGTTTCTCGTACCGTTCAGCTTCAGCGGCTTTCCGGCTGCCGCTTGTGATTCGTTAATCAGCCGGGCTATTTTTTTTAAGACCGGAGACATTTGCTCCGCCGACTGGTAGATAGAACTCATTTTATCCAGCGCGCTGATGACTTCATCGAGACCTTCGTTCACGTTGCGGATGACCGCAGGGAACCTGTTCAACATATTCAATCACCCTCTAATCGTTCCTCCGAATCTCAATTTATTGTATGCAGCAATAAGCCCGGACGGTTTAGGCGGATGACCCGGATGCCCCGAGGGCCCGCAAAATAAATTCCCAGCTCTGCTTTGCAGTCGAACACGGATCGTGGTGTGTATTTGAAAGAAGCGGTTGAAACGAATCATATTTCTTGTGAACCAGAATCATTCCGATGACCGTCATGAGGGCATGATCAAGCGAATCAAATTGAAACCGACCTTCCTCCCGCCCTTTTTCCAACAGCTCCCGAACCTTGAACCAAACGGGATAAGTAAACGAGGTAACGATCGGCTTGCGCGGAGAATTCATCATAATTTCCTGCTGTACAATGGTGCTGAGCTCCATGTCCGTCATGCTGAAGTGGATGATCTCATGAACGAGCAGCTTCAGCCCCTCCACCGGGTCTTTGAAAACGCCCTCAAACTGGGCCAACCGGTGACCGGGAAAGAAGGATTCGAAAATCGCCCGAAACACCTTTTCTTTGCCCCCGAAATAATAGGAGATGAGAGCAACATTAGCGCCCGCTTCCTCACAGATTTGCCGTACACTGGTACCGTCAAAGCCTTGTTGTGCAAATAGCTTCTTGGCCGAAAGCAGTATGCGGATCTTCATATCGGACTCGGTCTGTATCATAATGCATCTCCTTACCGGATTCTTTTAATTTCATTATGTAACTTTCCCCCATAGAGTGCAAGCCAAAGGCCGGCAGGATGACTGCCTGCCGGCCCCGTCATATTTCAAGCCCCCGTTGCTGCGGTATTCGCTGTCTTCGAATGTTCCGCTGCGTCCGGAATCGTTCCGGTTTCCTTACGCAGGCCTGTTGCCAGAAGCCCGACCGCCGCGCAGACGGTCATGATGAGAGCCAGTGCACCGATATCACGCGCCGTTCCCGGACCTCCGAATAACAGGTTCATAGCACCCTCTACCGCATAAGTAGCTGGCAGGTATTGGCTGATGGTAAAGTAAAAGCCGCCCAGGAGCTCACGCGGAACCATAGCGCCGGAAGACACCAGTTGAATCGATAGCATGGAGATATTAAAGAGCATACCCGCCATGCCGAAAACGATCAAAAACATTTGCGAGAAAAACATGAATGTCATCAGGAACAAGGCCTGGAACAGCCAGAAGGCCAGGAAACCGGAACCCATTTGTCCACCCAAAGCAACCACCAGCGAGGAACCGACCAGTGCAATCAAGACGGCGGACACCGCATTGATGAAGACGCGGGCACCGAATTTGCTCCATTTGGAATAACCCGCTCCGAGCATCCCCGTTGCTTGCTGCAGATTCATACCCATAATCATTGCGCCGACGAATGAAGCAAGCACCATCATCATCGGGATCATTTGGTTGTGCATCCCCTGAACCGGATTTGTAAATTCGAGATTCGCGGCCACCTTATCGGTCAATCCCCGGGCCATAGCCGCTGCTTCTTGCGCAGGAATATGGGCTTGTACCAGAATAGCTTGAGCGCCCGCTATCGCCGCTTCTTTGCCCACCGAGGCCGTCACGCCGCCGGCAACACTCTGCATCATGCTCTTGATCAGGGCCGGATTGGACTCGTTGATGGTATAGTTGATCTTCGCTTGCTGACCAGGGGTCTGCAGCTGCTTGGTAAATTCCGCAGGAATATGCAGCACCATCTGTACCTCACGCCCGTTCAGCATTTCCTTGGCTTTGTCCGCAGAGCGTTCGCTGATCAATTGAAAGGGCAGTGATTTTGTCAACTGCTCTTCCACTTTTCGTCCGAAACCGGGGTCATCGTTCACGACGGCGATTTTCAGCTGCTTCGTATTATCGTTCACGCCCTCATATCCGGTCATCCAAATCAGGCTGAATATAATTTGAAACATCATCGCCGTCATGATTCCTATCTTCGTAGCCGGCTTTTTCAAATACGCTTGTAAAGCTTGAAGCATGGTCTTTCTCTCCTCTTATGTATATATGTTAAATGCTTATTTTAATTAAACGTTTGTTTGAATCATGTGAAATATCTTCCCTATTGTCAATACCTTACTACAGGGATTTGTTCGGGTATCCGATCCACCCTCGCAAGGCTCCCTGTTCTCCTGTAAATGACCGAATGCCATTTATAGTAGCCGCGGAGTCAACACCGACATAAACTGTATTGACTTTTTCGCTGCCGCAGGGAGCCTTGACGCAGTGGCGGTGGAGCCGGTATTCGTTACCGCGCGTTACCGCCTGCGCTTAAGAAGCGTCAATGACAATGCCCCCTGTGCTTGCTGCGCAGAATAATGACCAGCAGGATGAAGAGCACCAAAATGAGAGCCGCTGAAGTATAGCCGTGTCCATGCCAATGATGATGGTGATGTTTTTTCGGTGTATAGATGTTGATCTCCTCGTAGCTGGCATGCACGTTGATCGGCGCGGGATATACAGGCTGCGGCAGCGATACGGGCGATACGTACGTCGGCATCGGACCTATGTTCGGGCCTACATTCGATAGCGGAGCATAGGCCGTCGGACCGACATGCGTTTTTGGTACAGCGGTAGGTTGATACTTTTCCATAATGCGAACACCTCCATAAGATTTGACGAAAGCACAAGAAGCCAGCTTCATTTCTTGTGTTTTTGCGCATTCAAGCGTTCCCGGGAACTCGTTACTTGCCTTACTTGAACACACCATTAGTCTATGGAGAGATACCCAACGGGAGCACGGTGTTCACCTATGCCCGGGAGAAAAATAGACATTTACCGCCATCGGTCAAGGCAGGAAAAAAGCGTCCCATTCTGCTGTTTCCGGCAGAATGAAAGACGCCTTGGATTAGACATACGGATTATGCTCCCGTTCATAGCCAATGCTGGTCCTCGGGCCGTGGCCCGGGTATACAATGGTATCGTCCGGCAGTTCGAACAGCTTGCCGTGGATCGAATCCAGCAGCTCCTGATGACTCCCGCCCGGCAAGTCCGTACGTCCCACGGACAGCTTGAACAAGACGTCACCGCCGAACAAATGCTTGCCGTAGAGGAAGCTGACGCTTCCCGGGGAATGGCCTGGGGTATGGAACACCTTGAAGCTGAGGCCCAGTACCGATAAATTTTGCCCGTCGGCCAGCGAGTACTCGGCAGGAGCGGTAGTGATCGGTCCGGTAACATCAGGCCACCTGGCCGATCCGTTTTTCTTCGGATCCGCCAGCCAATCCGCCTCGTCGTCATGCAAATAGACAGGGCAGCCCTTTAAACGGCGCAGCTCTTCTACCCCGCCTATATGATCAAAATGGGCATGTGTAAGCAGAATCGCTTCAATCTCCATGTCGGCCACGCGTTTGAGCAGCGGATTGGGATTCATGCCGGGATCGATGACAACCGCTTTGTTCTCGCCGGGGAGCGAGATCAAATACGCATTCGTCTGCAGAGGACCCAGAGAGAACGACTCAATGACAAGTTCCTTTGTTTCCATCGTCATCGGCTCAGAAGGAGGACAGCAGCTCGCGCAGTTCTTTTACGATGACGGTCTGGTAACCGGTCCCCTCACCGTACTGACGGCCCATTTCCTCACGCGCAATTTTGATTTTATCTTGATAATCCGCAGCTTCACGGTCCGGATTCTCTTGTTTGAATTTGATCATAACCTCCTGCACATGCTTCGGACGCGGTCCCCACTGTCCCAGCACAAATCCGCTGAAATCCGTGAAAATGACGATCGGAATCGCCTCTCCGCCCATGGTCAGAAATTGCTCCATCACATCGGGATGCTCCTCTTTGATCAGAACTTCCGTCGGGATGCCGGAAATCTCCAAAGCGCGGAATACGACCGGCACATTGCGCACCACATCGCCGCACCAATCAGCAGCCAGAATAAGGCAGCGGAGGTCATCGCGGTTGTTCAGCGATTCAAAAAACGCCTTATCCTCTTCATCCTCCCACTTGAACAGATCGTACCACTCTTTGAATTTATCCTGATTCTTGGTCATCCCGTCGATAAACTGCTGCGGGGACAGCCCTTTGCGAAGCTTGCTGCTTAAGTTTTTGCTCATCGGAATCCATTCCTCCTTCAAATGTGCTGCTATGGATTATTGTACCAAAAAAAAGTCCCCCCTCCAACCGGAACGGGGACCAAACAAGCATGATCATTTCCTTATCTTGGCACAGCTTTGCTGCGCTTTATCCATTTGATGATAATATACACCGCCGCCACAACGATAGCTGCAAAAATCAAGGGCTTCACATACGGGCCAGCCACCTGATTGATCTGCTCCCAATTATCCCCCAGAGAGCGTCCGAGATAAACAAAAATGATGACCCATGGGATCGTCCCGAGCGTAGTATAGAACATAAACTTGGCCAACGGCATACGCGCCATGCCCGCAGGGATGGAAATCGCCTGCCTCAGCACCGGGATGAAACGGGCCAGAAACACCATGACCGGACCATAGCGATTGAACCAGCCTTCCGCGATGTCCAGGTGCTTTTTTTTCAGATGCAAAAATTTACCGAATTTGTCCAATGCCGGCCGACCGCCATAGCGTCCGATCCAATACAAGATCACCTGCTGGATCAAACAGCCGAGGAGTCCGAAAATGATGGCCCCCAACAGCGAAATCTCCCCGCGTGAGATCAAATAACCGGCATACGCAAGCACAATTTCACTTGGAATAACCTCCAGCATCAAGCCGATCAGAATACCCCAAACGCCTAGTCCCTCCACAAACGCCAATGCCGAAAGCACCAAGCCATGCAGCAGCTCACCCATGATTCTCCAGCCTCTTTCTTTTTTTCGCAGATTGTTGTTCTTGTCTATGCAACCTATTTTATTCTAGCACACGCTTATTCATACCGCATCCTCCCGTGCTCCTGCAAATGCGGTGCCGGGTCGATCCCGCCGGAATCGATGTCATGATCAGACAAGTCCCCGCATACATTGGTACAAACTATCCTTATCCCTATAGGTGATATCCATGACCAAAGTATTCGTGGTAAGCAGGAAGAAAATGAAAGCATTGAAGATCGGAGCCGCCTCCGTACTGTTGGCCGCTGCCGCCCTGCTTTTCTGGGAGCAGGACGATATCCGCACCGTCATGAGCTCCAACGCGCCTGAACGTACCATCAACCTGGTGACAGGCGAATTCAAGACGACCGGGCCGGACGGCAAAACGATTGAAGCTTACCGGTGGGATCCCGGTACCGTTTATGTGAAAAAGGGGGAACGCATCCGCCTGAGCATATACGGTGTGAACGGGGCCAGCCATCCTTTTATCATTGACGGAATGAATATTAAAGGCGAGGTAAAAAAAGGGCAGGAAACCGTCGTTTCCTTCCGTGCCGACAAGCCCGGCATTTACCGGATCGTATGTCTGACGCACCCCGATATCGCTCATAACGGCCCCATGATCGGCTATTTGGTCGTGGACGAATAGCCCGCAAACGGGAACGGCCGGAGCATTCATGAGTACCCGCTCCCCCTCCTTGCGCATAGCATAAAGCAAGGAAGGAGTGTGCCGACTCATGAACCCTGACAACAAGTTGAAGCATAACCAGCCCCTGCCGTCCGCGCGGCAAATCCGCCGCACCTGCAGCCGCGAGCTGTACCGGGCACGGAAAAGGATGGGGGGCTATTTTGCTCCCGAGCTGATCAAGCAGGCTGACGAATTGTATTATAAAAAGGTGATGCTGAACCTCCCTTTTATCGCCGAGCACGGCAGCAACCGCAAGGTGCTCGCGGATTGGTTCGATGATAACGTATGCGGAGAAATCGCCGTTATATGGAACGTAGAGCCCGATGTGCTCGGCAGAGCATTCCGGGAGTCCTTCGGGGGCTGACGCGAACAGCGCGTCAGCTCTTTTTTATCTTCAGTTCATTCCGGGGATGGCAGCGGCAAAGCGTGATTTATGAATACAGCGCTTGTGCAAGCCATAGGTAGAAAGGAATGCCGACAGCCAGATTCAAAGGAAAGGTCACGCCTAACGCTAAACCCAAGTAAATCGAAGGATTGGCCTCCGGAACGGAGGACTTTAACGCGGCGGGGGCAGCAATATAGGAGGCGCTGGCGGCCAAAGTTCCCATGAGCATGCTGCTGCCGATCGATAGGCCCACTGCTTTTCCGATCGCTATTCCTAACGTTCCATACAGCAGCGGCGCGGCTAAAGCAAATCCGATAAGCAGGTAGCCGTTCTGTTTCAGCCCGCTGATTTGAGCGCCGCATACGATTCCCATGCTCAGCAAGAACAGCAGCAGGAACCCGCGGTAAAGATCTATAAAAAGCGGTTGAACGATCGGCAGCGCGTCTTGGCCGGACAGTAGGCCGATCATTAAGCTTCCAAGCAGCAACAGAACACTTTTGCCGGAAAGGCATTCCTTAATAATATGGAAATTAATCCCCTTGCGAAAGACCGGCAGGATGCTGGAATATAATTTCGCAGGAGCAACAGAGCTCGACGTGGCAGCGTTTTTGAACATGTTTAGCAGGATGAGTGAAATCACGAGCGCAGGCAGCTCCATAATCGCCACTACCGCACTCATATAGGTCTCATAGGCAGTACCTGTTTTCTCCAAAAAATCTACCGCGGCGCCAAAGGTCACGATGCTCACCGAGCCGTAAGTCGCAGCCAAGGCCACGGCATTATAGATGTCCAGCTTGAGCATCCGCAATACGAATACCGTCAATAGCGGAATCACCATACCGAGCAAAAGACCTCCCGCGATCGGGTTAACCAGCACGGACAACGGATATTTTGAGAGTTCGATCCCCCCTTTTAAACCGATAGCTACCAAGAGATAAATGCTTAGTGTCTCGCTTAATCCTTTTGGAATTTTCAAATCAGACTTTAATTGGGAAGCTATCAGCCCCAGAGCAAAAAACAGAACGGCCGGCGATGTCATATTCGCGATAAAAATATCAAACATTAGTATTTCCTCCACCCATTTCTTGTAGATTAAAAACAAAAAACCGGCAAATGTCCGATTCCACGCAAGCTTTCTTGCATGAATCAGATATTTGCCGGTTATCTTCAACTCGCCGTTATGCGGCGCCTTGTTGATCTCCTGGCTGATTATCGTTTGGCTGGCCAGCCTTCGCCCAGGCTCTCATCTAACATAAACACCATGATCCGTTCGCCTGTACGCGTCGAAATATCGGTGTGAAACGAAACGACTCGACAGCCGGTGATCTCATAAATCAGCGATTCGAGCTGGTTCACTCCCGCTTCCACCAAATCGGACCGAATCTTTTTGACCGAAAGCATACCGTCCTTTTGCTCTGCCAGCAGCTTCTCGGCGGGAGTCAGCACTCCCTTTAGCATGACCACAATCATATTGCGAATGATGTCTGTCCTGACCTCGACGGAACCGCGTCCCAAAAAATCCTTTTCCCACTGGGTTAATGCTCTGCTGACCTCGGCCTCGATCATACCTTTAGTCTTCATAGCATTCTCCCTTGTCCAAATCTTATGCTTCTTATTATAACCGAATCGCACCGCTTGTCAATCCGCAGCCGTAAAAACAGCGAAGGGCACCGGAGTGCCCTTCAAGTATGTGAGGATGGCCGATTAATGTGCAGCTTCTGCAGATTTTGCTTCCTCGTTCTTTTCTTTAGACAAGAACCAGCCGCTGACCGCGATGAATACCAAGACCGAATAAAAAGTGATTTTCCAAGCCGTCGAGCTTGCGAAGCCTTGTGGCAGAATGGCCAATGCCGGATGAGAGAGGGTATACACGGACAGCTTCACCCCTACCCAGCCTACAATGAAGAAGGCTGCGATCTCCAGTCCCGGCTTGCGGTGGAGCAGATTAACGAAGAAGGAGGCCGCGAAACGCATAATGAGCAAGCCGATAAATCCACCTGTGAAAATCACCCAGAAGTGTCCGCCATCCATGCCCCCGACTTGTGGAAGGTTGGTTTTGGGAAGAGCGACAGCGAGTGCGACGGCCGCCAAAATCGAATCTACCGCAAACGCGATATCCGCAAGCTCTACCTTGATGACCGTTGTCCAAAACCCGGAGCCTTTCTTTTCCGTCTTCAACCCAGGCTCTACTGCCGCACGCTCGTTAGCTTTTTTCATGACAAGCTTTCTAAAGATATGGTTTAAAGCGATGAAGAGAAGGTATAATGCTCCGATCGCTTGAACCTGCCACACGCCCACCAGAAAGGAAATGGCGAAAAGGGAAGCGAATCGGAACACGAAGGCTCCGGCCAATCCATAAAAGAGTGCTCTTTTTCTTTCCTTTTCCGGCAGATGCTTCACCATGATCGCCATGACCAATGCATTATCCGCTGCCAAAAGCCCTTCAATCCCGATTAGAATCAATAATACCCATCCATACTCCAACAATACTGAAAATTCCATCTGACCCACTCCCTCATGTTTAAGTTAAGAATTAAAAAAACCTTTACCCGGAAGGTAAAGGTCACAAAAAGAGACCTTTACCTATACCAGGCAAAGGTCTCGCTAACAACGAATCGTTGCCAATAAAGCCGGAGAAGGTTCTCGAAATGACGACTTTATTGTACAGCTACTCCCCTTTGGAGTCCGCCTGCATGAAGGATACCGAATCGGAGTCTTTATCTCATGCGGCTTTGTATGATATTACGGGGCTTCTGAAGAAAGGTTTCATTTTGGAATAATTTATTTTTTGCCTAATTCCGAAAAAAATAAAGAGGGCCAAAATTCTATATAAACAAAGATTTATACCCTATTAAACCGAATTCCGAGTGATTTTCGGTTAAATTCAGCATGTTTTCAGCAAAAATCGAGTTTGAAAGTTTTAATGAACTTTTATAATATGAGTTCATAAGAACTTATTAATGATCTTGTAGTATGAGATGAACCAAAAAGGAGATTGGTATGATTACCCTTAATTTAGTACTCATCGTTGTGCTTATCCTCGCTACCGCTTTATTTGTAGCCACCGAGTTCGCTATCGTAAAGCTAAGACCCAGCCGAGTGAACCAGATGGTCATGGAGGGCAGAAGAAACGCGCTGGCCGTTCAAAAAGTCACAAGTAACCTTGACGGATACTTGTCCGCCTGCCAATTGGGTATTACCGTTACAGCCCTTGGACTTGGCTGGCTCGGAAAGCCAACCGTCGAGAAACTGCTGTATCCTGTATTTTCCGGTTTTCTGCCGGCTGAAATGGTTTCCCTCTTATCCTTTATCGTAGCTTTTTCCTTGATTACCTTTTTACATGTGGTTGTTGGTGAGCTTGCGCCAAAATCGCTCGCGATTCAAAAAGCTGAAATGGTCAGCAGCATTTGTGCTCCTCCGATGATTTTCTTCTATAAAGTCATGTATCCTTTTATTTGGCTCCTGAACGGGTCGGCAAACAAATTGATCCGGCTGTTCGGATTAAGACCGGCTAAAGAGCATGAGGAAGCGCATACGGAAGAGGAGCTGCGCATCATTTTATCCGAAAGCTACAAGAGCGGAAACATTAATCAATCCGAGTATGGATATGTCAATCGGATTTTTGAGTTCGACGAAATGCTTGCCCGTGAAATTATGGTGCCGCGTACGGACATGGTATGTCTGGATGTGCAGAATACCCATGAACAAAACATGGCGATTATCAAGGAAGAACAATTTACCCGTTTTCCAGTCATTGATACGGAGAAGGACAATGTCATCGGCTTCATCAATACCAAACAGCTGTTCCTAAAACGCAGCACTCAGCCTGATATTGAACTGACGACCCTGCTGCAGCCCGTTCTCTCGGTTTCGGAAGCCACGCCAATTCAAAAGCTGTTGAAGCTGATGCAAAAGCAGCAGGTGCACATGGTAATCCTGCTTGACGAATACGGCGGTACATCAGGCCTTATCACTATAGAAGATATTCTTGAAGAAATTGTCGGTGAAATTCAGGACGAATTTGATACCGAAGAAAAACCCGATGTCGAAAAAATCAATGACGAGCATATCATCGTTGACGGTAAAGTTCCTTTGACCGCGGTTGGTGAACTGTTCCAGGCCTCATTTGAAGATGATGATTTTGATACGATCGGCGGCTGGTTATACAATCAAAATCCCACTCTTAAGAAAGGCGGCAAGTGGGAATTCAATGGGTTGACTTTTGTCGTCAAGGAAAGAGACCGTCACCGCATTCGCAAAGTGGAGATTTTCAAAGCCCCTGCCCCTGCTCCGGTCGCGACGGTTGAAGAGGAATAACAAAACGCACATTCACCAATAATTTATCAAAAAAACCATCCCGTACTTGATAAGTGCGGGATGATTTGCTGTCAATGCTATGGATTCCTGAATGCTCGTTTCGGTATAAGCGATATATTTTCTAACAAGGAGACAAGTATTCTTAAGCAGGCCTCAGTTTGCGTTTGATTACAACGTAGACAAGTATTCCTACCACGATCACAAGGGAAATCGGCATCATATATTGCTTGGCCAAAGGAGCTACATGTTCCCATTGAGGGCCTAGTTTATATCCCAAATAAACATATAGGGATGTAATAGGCAGCATGGCCAAAAAGGTATACACTGAAAACTTGATGACATTCATCTTGGCTATGCCGCAGGGGATTGAAATTAACGTCCTTACACCAGGCAAAAATCTTCCGAAAAAGGCTACTCCGCCGCCATATTTCTCAAAAAAACGATCCGATGCGACCAGCTGGTGGGAGCGAATGAAAAAATATTTTCCATACTTTTCGATAAAAGGTCTGCCGCCGTATCTGCCCAGCAGGTACAAAGTAAGAGGGCCGGTTGTACCGCCGATCGTTCCGGCAAGGATGGTCGGAATCAGCTGGAAGTCCCCCTGAAAGACCCAGTAGCCTGCTAACGGAAGTACGAGCTCTGCGGGAACAAACTCAAAGGTAAGGGCGATAACGAGACCGGAATAGGACAGCCTCTTCAGGAAATGAATGAATTCAAGGATTAACCGTTCCATTGAAAACTCCTTTATATAAATTGGAAATCTATCCTACTTATTATAGAAAATAGTATCCGCCTGTTTCAAGTGATCCCGGAATCCAACCAGGGACCCGCCGCGGCCGATCCCTGTGTTGATTCTAACATTACAAGATTTTAATTTGATCGGAACGATAGATTCGCGTTCCTTTACTTCCCTGCTTCCTCGCTATAGTTCATGGCTAATGTCTGCTTAATAGAAATTTAGTCAATACTGCTCTGTAAGATGATTAATAGGGCGGGATGACTAGTGTGGACTACATTAAGCAGTAGTGACAATATGATTTCAGAGATGTTCAAAGTGGCGTTACAGTTGGAAGAACCATGGAAATTGACGCATGTTGAGTTTGACGATATGGATCAAGCTTGGCACCTGTTTATCGACTTTGCACGAGGAGCAACCTTCGCTTGTCCCTTATGCGGGATCGCTTGTAAAGCATATGACTCCGAGAAGAAGACCTGGCGACACTTGGACTTCTGGAATTGGAAAACATATATGCACGCCAGAATGCCACGAGTAAAATGCAAGGCGTGTAACAAGATAACGCAAGTATCGGTGAAGTGGGCCAGACCGCTTTCTCATTTCACTTTGCTCTTTGAAGCATGGGCGATGCGATTAATGGCGGAAATGCCCGTCAATGCGGCAGCCCGTGAGCTGAGAGAACATGACACACGGATGTGGCGCATCTTCCATCACTACGTCGATAAAGCGATGGCAGAGCTTGATATATCCAAGGTGAAACGGATTGCGATTGACGAGACGTCATCTAGGCGAGGGCACCGCTACATTACCCTGTTTGTTGATGTTGATCGCAAAACCGTGCTGTTTGCAACTGAAGGCAAAGGAATGGATACGTTGGAGCGCTTTAAGTCGTATCTGACAACAAAAGGTGCTGCCGCGCAGCAGATTGAAGAAGTATGCTGCGATATGTCACCCGCCTTTATCCGAGGCATTGAGGAATATTTTCCTGATGCCGAGATCACCTTTGACAAATTTCATGTGATGAAGCTGGTGGGCGAAGCCCTGGATGAGGTTCGAATTCAAGAGCAGAAGCAAATGCCAGAACTGAAGCGAACGAAATACATCTGGTTGAAGAACGAAGCAAACCTCAAAGCGGAGCAGAAAGAAACCTTACTGCGCCTAAAGGACAGCAACCTGCAGACTGGGCGGGCTTACCGTCTTAAGCTGGCCTTACAGGATCTCTGGACTACCCCGCATATTTTGGCGGATATGTATTTGCGGGAATGGATCGGCTGGGCCACTCGATCAAAGCTCTCGCCCATGATTAGCTTAGCCAAGACGATCAAGCAACATGAGGAAGGCATATTACGCTGGTTCCACAGCAAGATGACGAACGGTTTGCTCGAAGGTATTAATGGTCTGGTGCAAGCAGCCAAACGGCGAGCCAGAGGTTACCGCAACGTAGAAAATCTGATCGCCATGGTCTACATGACCGCGAATAAGCTCCGACTTCCAACGCTCGGAGCACGCCGAGCACAATAACCCTTACCGCCTTAATACCACGCTTCAGAGATTGAAACAGCGGTCAAGTGCTCTTCTTGAGGGCTGTTTCAATCTCTGAAATTCTCTTAGAGGCGGAAGGGTTATAAAACTAATATTTGCGCCTCTACCCCACCCAGTAGAGCGAAGAGCCACTTCCCTTCTTAGCCGCTTGTATCATTCCTTGTGCCACCGCGGTCCCGGTAATAGGTTTATATTGTCGCAAGCCTCCGATCATTAGGAATGAAAACAAGCCGCCGAGGATCTCCGCCATTTTTTCACCGAATCGAAACTCATCTCGCTGCCCCAGCAAAAGCGAGGGTCTGAAGATATGTAATGAAGGTAAATCCAGGTCCTTGAGGCTTTCTTCCACTTCTCCCTTCACCTGGCTGTAGAAGAACAGGGAATCCTTGGAGGCTCCCATGGCGGAGACGATCAAAAACGACGAAGCACCGTACTTTTTGGCCAGTCGTCCAAGCCGTACAGGATAATCGAAATCTACTTTACGGAATTGCTCTTTGGTTTTGGCCTTCCGTATGGTTGTGCCCAAAGCGCAAAATACATGAGAACCGTTCAGATCATCCTTTATAGCCTGCTCAAGCGGCCCCTCTTCCCAATCGGTCATTCGCTGGATCAGCTTTTCATGATTCAGCTCGATCGGACGTCTGACCAAAGCGATGACCTTGTCATACTCAAGGTCCGACAAAAGAAGTCTGACCAGCTCGCGGCCGACCAATCCCGTCGCTCCGGCTACTATCGCTGTGTTTTTCATCACGGCCTCCCCGTTATCTCTTTTTTATGTACAGCTGCCCTCGTTATATTTATAGTAATGGGACGCCATTATAAACTCAACCTTTAGCAGATAAACCACAAAAAGCCCTCTACAGTTTATCGTCTAGGGCCTGCGCGTGTAAATGGAAGAAGCTTCTCACCGGTGCTTTTCCATTCTATATTCGGCTGTCTTTATTATAATATTTGCATGCTTTCGATATGCTTCTTGGTTTCGGGGGTACCTAATTCATAGATCAATGAATAAATATCGTGCAAGCCCATGTCATACGCATCATTCGATGCATCGTGATGATAAGGAACACCGGCCGCATGGGTCCGAAGAAAATTGTCATTTTCTATGTAATATTGATCCTCGAACAGTTCTTGAAGTTTGACAATTTCCTCCGGTGTGGCTTCTATTTCGAATTCGTAAGCCGCATCGCCTTGGTTGGCCATGATTGTCCCCGCCTGCACCGATACATAATACTTGTTTTTGTCCATACCTATCCTCCATTTACCGAGTTAAATACATGACTAATATTGCTCCCAATGCAAGTATGATTGGAAATAATATATTCGCAATTAATATCGGGTTTGCCAGAATCGGATGTTTGATCGTCGTTTCATTCATGCCTTTGTCTAATTCTTTATGTTGTTGATTGCGTATGGCTATCAATGACCAGATGAGGGCCACTACACAAACGATAAGCGCGGCTATAAGTAAAAAAGTAAGCACCTTAGATCTCCTTCTTTTTAGTTAAATTTGATTTGTATGTTTACTTTTCCACAAACAGTAAATTTCTATTCAACCTGAATCCGTGATAGTTCTTCTGTGAAAAAGAAGAAAAAGAAAGGAAATCGCATCTCCGATGGTGAATTTTAAAGGAACCATGAATGATCCACTTTCACCTGCGAGGTGCTACATATGAGAATCCAATTCACCCAATCTAAGGAAATTCTGTTGACTACGCATGCTGGCCTGGCCACCGTCGGCGCCTTGCTTTCCCATACCCGATTGCCGCAGCGTCTCAATCGCTCCACCGTGAAAGGAATGGAGAACCCGATTCACAGTCATGGCGATGTCATGACCAGCTATCTTGGCTTGCTTTGCCAAGGCAAAAGCGACTTCGACCACATCGAACCTTTCCGAAAAGATCCCGTATTCCAAACCTGCCTCGGTGTCCGCAAGGTGCCGTCAAGCCCGACGCTCCGTCAGCGTCTGGATGCCGCAGCTCAAACGATGAATGCCAACTGGAACGAGATCCTGCTTCAAGAATCCGCCGATCTGATTCGAAACGTAAAAGCACCTGTAACCGGACTGACAGCAGGCGAGCATACGGTGATTCCGCTGGATATCGATGTCTCTCCGTTCGATAACTCCGGTACGAAAAAAGAGGGTGTTTCGTTGACCTACAAAGGCACGTTCGGCTACGCCCCCATTTTCGCCTACCTCGGACAGGAGGGGTATAGCGTGAATGTGCAGCTTCGGGAAGGCAGCACGCACAGTCAGAAGGATGGCGCTGATTTTCTGCGCGAAAGCATCCAGTATGCCCGGCGCATCACGAAAGAGCGCCTTCTCGTGCGGATGGATTCCGCTCACGACAGTCTGGAAAATCTGCAGGTGTGTCATGCTGAGCCAGAGGTCGATTATATCATCAAGGTCAATCTGCGCAATACATCCAAGGAAAGTTGGCTACGGATCGCCGAAGACAAGGGCATGGCCTGTGAGCAGCGCCCCGGCAAGACGGAATACATGGGCGTGATCGCCTTTCCCGAAAAAGGCTTCGATCAAGCCCTTCGTCAAGTGTTTCAAGTGATCGTACGGACGATCGACCGTGAAGGTCAGATGCTCCTGTTCCCGGAAATTGAAGTGAACGTCTATTGGACTTCTCTTACCTGCTCGCCGTGGCGTGTCATCGAGTTGTATCGCGATCACGGCACGAGCGAACAATTTCATAGTGAGCTGAAGACGGATCTGGATTTGGAGCGACTGCCCGCCGGCAAATTCGATACCAACGATCTGGTTTTGCACGCGGGGGTGTTCGCTTACAACCTGCTCCGCATCATGGGGCAGGAAAGCTTGCGCCAAGACGATGCTCCGATTCGGGGAGGCGTACAACGTCGCCGCATCCGCACCGTGATTCAAAACATCGTGTACATCGCGGCTAGAGTCAGCCGACACGCTCGTCAAACGATTTTCAATTTTGGGCGATACAGTCCCTGGTTTCAGACCGTACGACGAGTGTACCAAGCGTTTGCCTGAATCCATTTTTCGCCATCCAGACCAACCCAAACTGCTCTTCCCTGTTCCGGCCTTACCGTAAACAGCAAGGCTTATTGAGCATGCCTTGCTTGATGGATTCTGTCATTTGTAGATTTGTTTTCATCACGAATCTTTAGCTGATGGGGGGATTTCCGATTACTTTTTTCCATATACTGCCCTCTCTGGCGGAGTGGACTTAAGTTTGTCACGGATTCAGGTTCAAATGACCATATTTTTCAAAACATCGATAAACTTGCCGCGAGTCGGCTGCCCGCAAAAACAACAAAACCCGGCTCCCTATGCAGGGGCCGGTTCCGTTTGCGCATTTAATAATCTGCCGATCGGTCTGTTCGGATCTATGATGTCCATTATGTCATGAAAAGGGATTTCGAACGTAGGAAAGCCGTAGACATAAGGGGTATATTCGTACAATTGAAAATAAATCACGACCGCCTGATCGGTCAAATAAAAGGACTGATTCCTGTCTATGGCCTTAAACTCCGTAAGCATCGGGATGTCACGGGACTTAAACTCGCGCCTGATGATATCAGACAAACGGTCGACGTAATTGCTTCCGGGCTTAAACAAATCCTCTAGCCGGTATTCGCTGCCGTCTTCCAAATTAAATGTCTGCGAGCTTTGATACGTGATGCCGTGAGCCGCATGCTGCGCATAACCGTAATTTTCATAGAGGAGGCTGAGCAGCCCGTTCTTGAACAGCTTGACATGATAATCGCCGGTAAGCGTCTTCGTCGGGTCCTTTACGTAGCCCTGCAGCCGGATGAGATCGTACACCGCATCCAAAATCGAGTTGTTGATCATGCGGCGCACCAACCCGTTCTTCAGCCCCACCACCTGAGGATAATGAACGTTCAGCCGCGGTTTTATCAGACTTCTGGTAATAATCCTTTCTCTTCCTTCACGCTTCTCCGTATCGATTTGTTCCATCGTCTCACACTCCCGGCGTATCGTAAGATTATGCCCAGTATATGCGGACGAATACCCGGTGGTGTGAAGAGCCCGGTACAAATAGAACTGTCTTTTTATGTGTCCAATCTATTGACAGAGGTCCATTAAAGGTCTGGCATCTTTGAAAGGACACCAATATAGGCGTTTTTATCCGGCAAAAGCGGCGCATGTGGACAGGTAATCGGTATTCCCGATTTGCTTCTTTTGGTTGCTGAGCAGCTCCGCTCCCGGATTATTCACCACGTATGGATCGCTCACGGGGCGCATGTCCCCCCAGACGCATTCCACACCCTGTCCTCCCGCATCTCCCGCATACATTCGGCAGCTTGCGCAAAACCCTTTCTTTTGCTCTTCATCGAGCTTAACGATTTTATTGCGCAAGCAGCAGTAGACGCGGCTGTTCTCATCGGCCAAGTTGATATGTCTGATTTGACGCATAAGCATGCGCTCCTTTCCATGTGCGTTGGGCTATTCGCACAACAAGCTGAATTAAAGAGTAATACCCATTATATATGCGGACGAACCCGTTTATGTGAACTTTTTCAAGGAGCGGCTTTCAAGCGGCGGCTTGCTTTTTCAGGCAAAAGAATTTATAATCAGCAGTGCCTAATTATCGTTAGTTAGGAAAAGGAGGGAAGAAAGCATGTCAGTGCAAAAAATCAAATCGGCCGCCCTTCGTCTTTTTGCCAGGAATGGGTACGATGCCGTTCCCTTGTCGGAAATCGCCAAGGAAGTCGGAATCAAAACGCCGTCGCTCTATGCTCATTTCAGAAGCAAAGAAGATTTATTCCTTGCCGTATTCGAGGATTGTCTGGCTGAACACACCGCCCGAATGGCGGCTCTAATCGAGAGCCTGAAGGGGCGAACCATAGAAGAACAGCTGTATAGAGTCATCCATGACGCTTGCCGGTCGTATTTGCTGAGCGAAGAGCACATGACCTTCCTCAAAAGAGTGATGCTGTTCCCGCCGGCAGCTTTGCAGGAAACCCTGCGCGAGCGGTTTTCTGCTTCAGAAGATCAGCTCAACGGATTATTGACGGCTCTTTTTAATGAAGGCATGGATTCCGGCCTGCTGCGGCGTGAACGTCCCGAGGATTTAATCGCCTCCTATTACTGCTTGCTTGACGGTTCGTTCATTCAACAGTTTTATTACAAAAGCGAGGATTGGGAGCATCGGCTCGATACGGTTTGGAGAATCTATTGGAAGGGCATTACCACTTCATAGCTTATTCACTCAAAGAAAGGACAGGATAGACCATGGCATGGATTTATTTGTTTATCGCCGGATTAATGGAGATCGTATGGGCAATGGGACTAAAATCAACTAACGGATGGACGAGGCTTTGGCCCAGCGTCATAACCGTCACTGCCATGATCGTAAGCTTTTACTTTCTGTCGATGGCTCTCAAGACCCTGCCGATCGGAACGGCTTACGCGGTATGGACAGGAATCGGCGCAGTGGGCACCGTAGTCTTCGGCATGCTGTTTCTCGGGGAGCCCCGCGACTTGCTTCGGCTTGGATTCGTTCTTGCAATCGTCGTCGGCATTGTCGGTTTGAAGGCTACGGCTTAATGTGCCGGCCGCCGCCGGCGTCAAGCCCATAGCACGCTTAGAGTAATGAACGCCGCCTGCTGCCGCAGGCGCTGCGGATTTGGCATCACCAGGACGTCTTACGCCATCCCTCATTCGCTGCCTTCTTTCTCTGCTCTTGCTGTTTCGGGATCCAGCGGAAATACGCTGCAAATGGCCGATACAATTTCCCTCGCCATCGTCATCACCCTATATAATGAAGTACTTTGTAATACGGCATATTTTTGCCCTTGATCCACATTAACAATAGCCGCAATGGAATAATCGCCGACACGGGGCAGCTGTTTGCCCACCGATTTGCCCGGCTCGATCGGACGATTGGACACCTGATACCACCCTAATGACACCGTCTGGCCCAGACAGGCATCGATGGCGATAATTTTGAGGCCGGGAGGTATTTCCCGCAGCCGTTCACGCATATTGCTCGCATCGAACGGAAACGCCAGCGTTCCGACCACATGCGGATAGCCCGCTTCCTGCAGCATGGTCCCGACCAGCGGACCAAGCGCATCTCCGGTCGAGCGATCCGTGCCGATACACAGTAACAATAAATTGTGTACCCCTACTCCCTCGCCGCGGATGCGATCCAAAAATTAGGAAGCTCAGCCGCTTTCAGTTTTTTGCGATAAATCGGCCCGGCCTGATCACTAGTCATCCTTTTTCCCCTTCCGTTTGCATCATGATCGTTGAGATAAGCGCCAAGCTGATGGTACGATACACTTGTAGCATACCGTATGGCTATCGTCCGTTCAAGAATCCGTTTCAAGATCAGAAGATATGTTGTCCGTCTGAAGCACGTGGTATAATTTGAAATAACTGTTGTGTTTTGATCCAGATTCGGCAGAAAGCGCAGGTGGTTGGTCGATGCGGATCATGGAAGTCTGGGCGCTGGTTGCGCTGGGTTACTGGTTGTTCATGCTGTGGGATACGGTTCGATCCCGAAAATGGATGTTCAGCCTTCCCCGTTCCGCTGGGGATGCCGGGTTTAACTTAGAGAAATCGAACGGGCGTGAAAACAGGAAAATCTCGGCTGCTCCCGGGCTGATGGGCTCCCGGCCTTCTGTGCCGGATACACCGCTGGTTTCCGTCATTATCGCTGCCAAAGAGGAGGAAGCCTCTATCGCGGATACGGTCAGGCATCTGCTCGGCCAAACGTATCCGAAGCTTGAAATCATCGCCGTCAACGATCGCTCCCGGGATGCAACCGGCCGCCGGTTGGACGAGCTTCGCCGCTGGTCCGAAAGCCGGGAAGGCATCACCGTCCCGCTGCGGGTCATCCATATCACCTCGCTGCCGTCCGGATGGCTGGGCAAAAATCACGCTTTATACCAGGGCTATTTGCAGGCCCGGGGCAAGTACCTGCTGTTTACCGATGCGGACGTGCAGTTCGATCCGCATACCGTTGCGGATGCGGTACGTTATATGCAGGAGCAGCATGCGGATCACTTAACGCTCGCCCCGCGGATGCTCGCACGCGGGTTTTGGCTCAAGGCGTTTGTACACTATTTCTTTTTTGCCTTGTCTTTATTTATTCGTCCGTGGCGGGTGAACGATGATTTACAGCACAGGCACGGTATGGGCGTCGGCGCCTTCAACCTGATTACAAGAAGGGCATATGAAAGAATCGGTACGCACGAGGCGATCGCGATGCGGCCGGACGATGACCTCCAGCTCGGGCGGCAGGTGAAACGGGCCCGACTGCGCCAAAGGCTTGCCTCCGGCGTTCGCCACATCTCGGTGGAGTGGTACCCCGGCTTGAGCGAGGCTGTTCGCGGGCTGGAGAAAAATATATTTTCCGGCTTCGGCTATCGGATCAGCTTCGCAGTGCTTGGGGTCATCGGGCAGCTGGCGTTGTTTTTATTTCCGATTGCAGGTATCGTGTTGGCATCCGGCTGGGCAGCTGCAGCGTTTGCTTTATCCGTCTTTCTGATGCTCACCGTGTACTTTTTGCTGATCCGGTCGATCGTAGGCGAAGGCGGGATCGAGGTGCTTGCGCTTCCCGTCACCGTCAGTTTGCTTTGTTATGTCGTGAGCCGTTCGGTATGGCTGACGCTGCGGCAGGGCGGCATTTATTGGAGGGGCACATTTTATTCACTGAAGGAACTCCGACAGATGAAGGATCCAAATTCATAATCATGAGCATTCGGGGGGGTCAATTATGAATTTCAATCGAACCAGATCAGTACGGGACAACAAACAAAACATCGCGAACTCCTCGTTGAAGCAATGGAAGTATGCCCTGGTCAGCGTACTGCTCACGTTCGCGCTGATTGTGCTTTATCAGCACGTGCAGCAGTATTGATGAACAAGCTGTAAAACGACAGGTTCCACAGATTGGGCGGACACGGCGGCGTGTCCGCCTTTTTATTTATCGGCCGCTACATCCGCCAAAGCTCACGGCGCCAAGCCAGCACGCCCACGGTGATCGCGACGCAGCCGGTTCCCATCAGAAGGCCTGCGGTCAGGACTCCGGCCATATCGGCGACCAAGCCGATCAGCAGTGCGCCCAGCGGGATGAAGCCGCGGTCCATGAGCGCGATGCTCATGATGCGCCCGCGCAGCCGGTCAGGCACCTGCTGCTGCATGGCGATGCGGCTCATCGTGCGGTAGGCTTGTCCGAACAAGCCTGCCGCAAACATGGCCGCGGCCGCCCACCCGAAGGCGGGAGCCGCCATGAATCCGCAGAGCGAGACGCCGAAGCCGAGCAGGGACAAGACCAGCCAGCGGCCGGGCCGGCGGGCTTCACGGCCGAGCGAGAGCCAAAGCGAGCAGAGAAGCGACCCTGCTCCGGATACGGACAGCAGCTGGCCCAGCTTGTCCGTACCGAAGCCTAGCAGCTCCTGCGTGAAGAGCGGCAGCATGGATGTATAAGGGAAGCCGAAAACCATCGGCGCAACCGCGAGCAGCAGGAGCGATTGCACTGCCGGCTCCGAGCGGATATAGCGCCATGCTTCACGGGTGCCATGCTGGCCTGAATCCTGCACGATGGCGGCCCTGCCCGGCTCCTCTGCAGAAGGGAGCGGCTTCACCGCCGTCACGACAAGGATCATGGCCAGCGTGCTCGCGGCATTGATCCAGAGAATGATCGACGGCGCCATCGTCGTCAGCATCACGCCGGCAACCGCCGGACCGATGATGCGCGACAAATTCAGCACCGCGCTGTTCCAGGCGATCGCGCTCCCCCGCTCCTGTTCCCGCACCAGATTGGGCAGCAGGGCATGCGTCACCGGCGTCTCCATCGCTGAAAACACAGAGCGCGCCGCAATCAGGGCCAAAAACAACCAGAGCGGCCCGTCCATCGCCATCCACAGGCTAAGCCCCAAGGTCAGAACAAGACTGCCGGCTTGGGCATAGATCAGCAGCATCCGCCTGTCGTACCGGTCCGCCAGCGTTCCTGCCGGCAGGCTGACAAGAAAAATCGGCAGCAGCCTGCAAAGATTGACCAGTCCGAGGAAAGTCCCCGACCCGCCGGCCTGCAGCGCAATCCAGTTGATCGCGACAAAATCCATCCAGTCTCCGGTGCGATACAGCGTGCTGCCGCCGATAAACACACGAAACATCCCGTTCCGAAATGCGGAACGGGATGGGTTTAGCAACACATTCATAACATCCTTCTCTCCCAAACTTCCTGTTTATTTCGGAAACGGGAAATACAATCCCAAGGATAGGCATCCGAAAGAGACGTCCCGCCCTTTTCCTTCCCCAACCTCTTCAGCGTATCTGTCTTGGCTGCTCCGTGTTCGAAGCGACCTCGTCCAGGCTTTGCAGCGCTTGCTCCAACTGATGCTGAACCTGCGCGAGCTCCTGATGATGGTGTCCATGATCCTGCGCATCGATCTGGCTTTGCGCTTGCTCCAAAAGATGCTGAGCCGCTTTCATCTCTCCAATGGCGAAGGACAGCTTATGCGGATCGGATTGCAGTTGGGCGTGGCGCACAGCCATCTCAGCGTCTTTGGCATTCTGCATGGCTTTCTCCGCATTGTCGATGACGTGGCGGATCGGCATTTGATGTTGGTTGACCTGTGTCATGTTCGGCATCTTCCTCTCGGGTAAACTGGATGTGCACATGATTCACCCTTTAAGATGCGCATAAACGGCCCGCTTCATTCCACTTGTTGGAGTTCCGTATCGGCTTGTCCGCTAACCCGTTCATAGAGGACAAATTCATAATCATACGGGTTTTTCTCATCCCGTATGCCTTTTTCCCGCGACACGACCCGCCACTGCGTACGGTCAATCTCGGGAAAAAACGTGTCCGCTTCAAAGCGATGGGCAATTTCGGTAATATACATCCGGTCCGCATGCGGCAGCAGCAGGCCGAACAGCTCCGCGCCTCCGATGACAAAAAGCTCTTCGGACACCTTGTCCCCTCCGCGGCCATAAGGTTTAACGGCTTCCTCCGCCGAATGCACGACTTCACAGCCCTCGGCCTTAAATTCAGGGTCCCTCGTCAGAATCACGTTACGGCGTCCCGGTAAAGGCTTGCCGATCGAATCATACGTTTTGCGGCCCATCAGTATCGTATGCCCCAAGGTCGTTTTCTTGAAGAACGCCAGATCCGCCGGCAGCCTCCATGGCAGTTTATTGTCTATGCCGATTCCGCGGGCTTCATCCATCGCAAATATTAACGATATCGTCATTCGAACCTTCCTCCTGATACCACACCACAAATCCCGACAAATCGGGGCTGATCAAGCGATTAGACCGCTATGGGCGCTTTAATCCCGGGATGCGGGTGATAGTCGATAAACTCAAAGTCTTCAAATCGGTAATCAAAAATGGACTCCGGCTTGCGCAGGATGTTCAGCGTCGGCAGCGGACGCGGCTCCCTGGTTAATTGGAGCTTTACTTGTTCCAGGTGATTCAGGTAAATATGAACGTCGCCGCCTGTCCACACCAAATCGCCGACTTCCAGATCGCATTGCTGAGCCACCATGTGGGTTAACAGAGCATAAGACGCCAGATTAAACGGCAGTCCCAGGAAGGTATCCACGGATCTCATCTGAAACATGCACGACAGTTTGCCATCGGCAACATAAAATTGAAATGCATAATGACACGGCGGCAAAGCCATCTGATCGATTTCTGCCACATTCCATGCACTCACCAGATGTCTTCTGGAATCCGGATTATGCCGAATCTGTTCAATCACTTTGGTAATTTGATCAATCGTCTGCCCTCCCGGCGCCGGCCACGTACGCCACTGCGCACCGTAGACACGACCAAGATTGCCCTCCTCATCGGCCCATTCATCCCAGATCGTGACACCATTCTCACGCAGATAATTGACATTCGTACTGCCGCTTAAGAACCACAGGAGTTCATGAACGATGGATTTAATATGCAGTTTTTTGGTTGTCAGCAGCGGAAATCCTTCAGCTAAATTGATTCTCATTTGTCTTCCAAAAACGGAAATGGTGCCTGTGCCGGTTCGATCATCCTTACGGACACCTTGTTCCAGTATATCACTTAGCAGGTCCAAATACGCTCTCATTGCTTCACCTCTTAAGATACTTTCTTCGCCGGCCGCGAGGAATGAATACATCTCATTATATAACGAGTTGAGGTTTTTAACTATATTTTCATTACCATACATGAATCCTGAAATTCCTCATGATATGCGGAAGCATGATAGACAACCCGCCGGCCAAGATGATCTATGTGTTCTTCGAGGAAAGAAATGTACGCATTGTCATATGTTATTATGAACCATGGAATCCGCTCGAACGAAATATAAGTCCCCCTTTTGATCACGACTTAAGAAATTGCAGTATATGTTGACAAGCGTCTGCCGAACCATATTCGTCGCTTTTATCAGTACAGGTATCCCCTTCCTTGGAACAATTCGTCCTACATAAACAATCGCCAATGAATTACCGATACGATATCGTTTTCTAACCCTAAAGCTTAGCAGAAGTGTTCCATCGGGGATACTACTTTGGGAGCTGTTTTGCCGCCTTCGTCCAAACCCGGCGGCAGCAGCACAAATCCCAAGAAGGACGGATACATTCTTTTCTGCGCGCTGTGATATAATCATGGGGAATAAACGATCAAGGCCAGGTGATCCGATTGGAGTGGCAGCAGCTTGAATATTTTCAAACCGTAGCCCGAATGGAGCATATGACGCGCGCAGCCCAATTCCTGTCCGTCTCGCAATCCGCACTTAGCCGCTCCATCTCCCGGATGGAGGAAGAACTGGGCGTTCCGCTGTTTGACCGGGTGGGCCGTTCCATCAAGCTGAACCGCTACGGAGAGCTGTTTTTAAGGCGGGTTCACCGCATCATGAAAGAATACGAGGAAGGAAAGCATGAAATTCGGAACATGCTGGATGAAGAAGCCGGGGAAGTCATGCTGGGATTTCTCCATACGCTCGGATCCCATCTCATTCCCGACCTCATCGTTACGTTTCGCGCCAGCTACCCGAATATTCGCTTTCAGCTGAATCAAAGCAATACCGCTTCCTTGCTACAGCAGCTCATTCAAGGCTCGATCGACCTTTGTCTGCTTTCTTCTCCGGATGAAGCCAATCCTTCGGTGGAATGGAAAAAATTATGGAGCGAGGAGCTGTTTATTTTCGTCCCCGCCCATCACCCGCTGGCAAACCGCGGAGCCGTCTCATTGGAAGAAATTTCCGACGAGCCAATGGTTTCCTTTAAGAAAGGCTACGGACTCCGGAACGTCATTGACCGTCTGTGCATAGAAGCCGGCTTCGCCCCCAAAATCGCTTTTGAGGGAGAAGAGGTTCCCACCGTGGCGGGCCTGGTTGCCGCCGGACTGGGTGTAGCCCTTATTCCTGATGTGAAAGGATTGACCGACCGGAAACTGGTCAAGTTAAGCGTAAGCTCGCCCGAATGCTACCGGATCATCGGCGCAGCCTGGATGAAGGAGCGGTATCTGTCTCCCCCGGCCGAACGGTTTCTGCAATTTGTCATGCATTACTTTGAGAATGCAGATTAGAATTCTCGGGCAAAACAGCGGTTAATACAAAGGAAACCAGCATGGCGCAGCCAATCATAACGGTAATCATGCCGACAATCCCCGCCCATTCAAACCGGCTCCAGAACAAACCGCCGATGGATCCGCCCAGACTCGACCCTACATAATAAAACAGCAGGTACAAAGAAGAGGCCTGCGCTTTTCCTATGGAAGCCCTGCTTCCGACCCAGGAGCTGGCTGTGGAGTGCGCGCCAAAAAATCCGAAGGTGAACACGGCCACGCCGATGATCAGCACAGCCAAATGCGCCGAGAGTGTCAGCAGGATTCCCGTCAGCATCAATAGGACATTAATCCACAAAACAATGCGCAGCCCAATGCGGTCGCTGGCCCTTCCCATCCACGAAGAACTGAATGTCCCCACCAGGTATAGAAGGAAGATCCATCCGACCAGCGTTTGCGACAAACGAAAAGGCGGTTCGAGCAGCCGGAACCCCAAGTAATTGTACAGCGTGACAAAGCTCCCCATCAAAATCGCGCCTAACACAAAAAGAAGGATCAGTGCGGGGTCGCGGAACTGTACGGCAAAAAGACGGAGGTTGGCTTTGGGTTCTGTCCGCTGCGGTTTAAAGTGCCGGGAAGGCGGCAGGTTGCGCCAAAAATACAGACTCGCCAACAGACTGATGACCGCCAACACACCTATGCCCATTCTCCATGTATATACATCGGTTACCATGCTGACTGCGACCCGCCCGAACAGTCCGCCTATCGTATTCCCGCTGATATATAATCCCATAGCGAACCCGAGGCTTTTGGCCTCCATTTCCTCGGCCAGATAAGTCATCGCCACGGCAGGAAGACCGGCAAGGGCAATCCCCTGAATCGCGCGGACGATAAGCAGGCTTGTAAAATTGGGCACGAAAGCCGTGCACAAGCAGCAAAGCGAAGACACAAAGAGTGAAGCCGCCATAAGTGATTTTCTCCCGATACGATCGGACAAAAAGCCTGCCAACGGCAGCGAGACGGCAAGCAGCACCGTACTGACGGATAAAGACAAGCTGACAGCCGCCGGCGATAAACCGAATTCCCTGGAGTAAACCGGAAACAACGGTTGAACACAGTACAACACCGCATAAGTGGCCACCCCCGCAGCGAATAAAGCCAGACTGCCCCGCTGATACTCCTTGCTTCCGCGCTTCAGGTATTCCCGGCTCCTCGTGTCCAATATCCCTGCACGATGTTCTAAACCAACATCGGCTTGCATCTTTGATGTCATCCCCACTTGAGTTCATATCCTTCCAGATTCATTTTTTCTATTTAGAATACACCCGAATAATTGATGTGTAAAATTGATCTTTTGCAATGTTTTAATGCATATATGTAATTAAAAAAACACATTTCACATTCAAAACAAAGCAGCCAGTCGCCGATTCCATTTCGACGACTGGCTGCTTAAATTGACATTTATTTTGTTATTGGGGGTCAGTGCCTCTGACCTTATTCGCTGACATGCCCTTTTTTTGATCCTGACGGGTGAAATACCACTGCACCGCGGGAATCACCACAAAAAAGATAAAGAACAAGCGGAACAGCTGATATGCGCTGACGACTGACAAATCGGCTCGCGCGACAGCCGCGGTGACTCCCATTTCCGCGATTCCCCCGGGAGATGTGCTTAGAAAGGCTGTCGTCAGATCGATGGGAGTGACCCACCACAGCAGCAAAGCGCAGCCCAAACAGCATAAAACGACGATCACATTACTGGCCGCCGTATATATGCCCAGCCGGCGCATGTCTTTTAGAAAGTCCGGCTTCATCTGCAGCCCAAGGTGGATGCCGATGCTGAGCTGGGTAAGCAGCACCGCCGTATCCGGCACCCGGGGAGGCGTGGCGCCGCACAGCACAACAATGGAGGTGGCGAGCAAGGGCCCGGTCAATGAGCTTCCCGGGAGCCTGATCCTCTTGCCGACAAAGAAACCTGCGGCCGCCACCACGGCAAATAATAAAAACGAAAAAAGAGAAGCCGATCCCTCACCGGGAAAACTGTAATGGTTTCCGGATCCGCCTGAGCCGGTCAACGTATGCAGCGCAATAAACGGCACAATAAACGTTACGGTAAGAACACGGATCGTCTGCATCAGCACAACAGTGGTCAGGTCGATTTGCTTGGATTCGCCGCTGAGGGCGATAATATGGTTCAATCCGCCGGGCATGCAGCCAAATACCGCGTTCATCGGGCTTAAATTCAACTTGCGGTAGAGTAAATAGCCTGTCACAAAAGCAACCGATAAGATGAATACCGTTGAAGCGGCCATATAAGGGAGTTGGGCCGCCATTTGGCGCAAATTCACACTGTAAAATGAAGATCCCAGCATAAAACCGAGTATGGCGAGCGCAATGTGGCGAAAGGATGAAGGCCAGGCCAAAGTCCGGCGAATTCCAAGCCGCGAAACCATCACAGACGTAAGTGCACCGAGCATCCAAGGCAGAGGCATATGCAGCAAAGAAAACAATACCGCGCCAATGGCGCCAATCAGTCCGGTTTCCAAGACAGATATAAGGCCCTTTTGCATCTTTCTCATCGCAGTACCCTTTCGCCTTAGCAGTTTAGTCTATTAGTAGTTGATCAGGTAATCTTTTTGGCAGAAATCAACAATTCCGTGATCGGCCGAAGATCGTCAATGTCCTCCAAATGGTTAACCGCGGCGACGATGCCGTCAATTTGCGATGGCGGCAGAACGCCGTCCGCGCAGCCTCTGAATTTGCCGACCCGCTCAACATCACTGAGCGGAGACAGAGGATCTCCTTTGGCAATATCGACGCGATGCTTGTAGATTTCGCCCGCTGCGGTTTCCACCTCTACCTCGCAAGGCCACAATTTTGGAAACAGCGAGTCCATTTCTTCAGACCGCTCAACAGGGACATTCTGTTTCTGTTGAATATGAAGCGCGGCTTCAATCGCTCCATGTGTCGTGCGGCAGCATGGGTACGGCTTTTAGGCAACGTTCAGGATTTCATAAGCATCGGGAGATTCCAAACCGTGCAGAAGTTCTTGCTGCCAATCTGACGTTTTGTAAGGAGCAAAAGCTTTGAAAAATCCGCCGTCCTCCGCCTCCAGAATGTAGCGCGAGCCGGTAAAGCCGGTTTGCGCCAATACAGCGGAAATGAGCCCTCCCTGCGCGGCTTTTCCGGCATGGAGCGGTTTGCTCATCGACCCGTCCGATGTGAATGCCCATATTCCGGCAGCTTGGGTTCCCGCCGAACCGAGGGCGCTCATGGTCCGTTCCGCATCCAGACCCAGTATCGAGGCTGCCGCCGCTGCGGCGCCAAAGATGCCGCATGTGGCTGTCGCATGCCATCCCTTAAGCCTGTGCTCGCCCGCCCCGAGCGCTTTCCCCAGCCGAAGGGTAACCTCATACCCGGCCGCAATGGAAGCGATAAGCTGTTTTCCGCTGATTTTTCCGTGAAGCCATGCGGCCCCAAGAGCAGCAGGAATAATCACTGCTCCGGGGTGGGTTTTGGACTGCTTGTGCGAATCGTCAAATTCCGTGGCATGAGCCATCAGGGCGTGCAGCAGCACACTGTTCTGCAGGGAAGTCCGCTCATCTGTTCCGAAAATCCTGGAGCTGCCTTCGCCAAGCAGGTTCATGGCCGTAAAAGCCTTTTGGAATTCTTCGCCCTTGCTTCCCTCCAGAATACAGCCGAGCGTATCCAGAAAACATTCTTTTACCTTCTTGACCACATCGTCGGGAAGTTCTTCATAACGGGTATTCCCGACGAACGCAGCCAGTCGTCCAGTGGGATGGTTCATGTAAAAATCCCTCCGGTCACAGGCCTAGTTCCCCGCCAGTTTTTTGCCGATCTCGGCAAATTCTTTTTCCACGAACGGATGACTTTCGCTGCTGGGCCGAAAATCGTTGGTCAATCCGTTGGCATCGAGGTAATTCACCCACTCTTTATCTTGCGATAAGGCCTTGAACAATTCATCATATTTGGCAATGATCTCTTTCGGCGTGCCCTTTTTCACATAGAAGCCGCGCCAATGAGACGATTCCAGTTCGGGAAATCCTAATTCGGTGAACGTAGGCGTGTCCGGAATTTCATCCATCTTTTCAGCGCTAGAAACAGCGATAATCTTCAATTGGCCGGCTTTTACATATTCGAGTACTTGGCCGACATTCGTAAGGGCTGCCTGGATATGTCCGCCGAGAAGCTGTGTCACCGCTTCAGAACCTCCGGCATAAGGTATCCATTCAAAGGAGTAGCCTGCGGCTTTCGCCAGATCCGAGGCAAAAATCTGGTGGGCCGAGTTGGCGCCGAATCCGCCAATGGCGAATTTTTCGCTGTTTTTAGCGGATTGGACGAAATTTTCAAACGTGTCGAGACCGGTACCCGGACGGACGACCAAGGCGTAAGGATCCCCTTGGTTTATGGAAATGAAGTGGAAGTCATTCAGGTTAAAATCGTTTTTCAAGTCGGTGTTCAAACTGATCATTTGGCTCCGCGTGTTGACGCCGATCGTATATCCGTCAGCCGGTTTGGATAGGATGGTCTGCATGGCGGAAGCTCCGTCGCCGCCCGTGATATTCTCGACGACAACCGATTTTCCCAGTTGATTTCCCAGGAATTTGGCGGCCTGACGCCCCATCACATCCACGCCGGAACCGGCTTTGGACCAGACGATAATCGAAATCGGCTTTTCCGGCCATTTATCCGCTTTTTCACCGGCGCCTGCGGCTCCCCCCTGAGTTGTATTACTGCTTCCCGCATCACTTGTGTTATTACCGCCGCCGGCGCAAGCCGCCGTAAACAGCGCAATGATTACAAAAATGAATGACCATTTTAACCACTTTGTTTTCATAGTATAGTAACTCCTTCCGTCGAAAAGTGAGTATTTTTGGGGTTTTTCCATCGTCCGTATGCTGTGATTACCGAGCAGTCCAAAAACCTCCGATACGGCGAACAGTCCGATGAGCGGAGGGATAAATGGAATGCCGTTGAAAAGGGCTGCATGCTGTAGGTCATCCGCTGCGTCCCAGGCAGTCAAATACTAAACGGCCGGATCGGGGCGCTCAAGGCCGAAGTGATCCCGCAGGGTGGCGCCGGTATACTCCTTACGGAAGATACCTCTTCTTTGCAGTTCCGGCACGACCAATTCAACAAACTCGTTTAAACCGCCCGGCAAATAGGGGCACATGATGTTAAACCCGTCGCACGCTTCTTTTTCCAACCATTCTTCAAAGTTGTCGGCGATTTGTGCAGGCGTTCCGACGAGCACACGGTGTGAGCGGCTTGCTCCGAAGCGTTTACCCAGCTGCGCCAGCGTCAGCCCTTCTTCTTTTGCCAGCTGCGCAACGATTTTCTGGCGGCTTTGGTTACCCCGCATCGTATCCAGTTCCGGAAGCGGCTTGTCCAAATCAAATTGCGACAAGTCCTGATTCATACTGTCGGAAAGCAGGGAAAGCCCGGCAAGCGGATGAACCAATTCTCTCAGCAGCTCTTCTTTTCTTTTCGCTTCCGCCTCGGTTTCACCTATGATCGGCATAACGCCCGGCATGATTTTAACCGATCCCGGCTCCCGGTTGAATTTGGCCAGCCTCCCGTTAATGTCTTTATAAAATTCGCGCGCTCCTTCCAGCGCAGGCTGCGCCGTAAAGATAACTTCGGCCCAGCGGGCGGCAAAATCCCTGCCGCGTTCGGAAGAACCGGCCTGCACCAAAACCGGACGGCCTTGCGGAGCGCGAGGCACATTCAACGGACCTTTTACCTGGAAAAATTCCCCTTTATGTTTACAAATCCAGCAGACTGCTAATTTCGTTATCAGGGTACCGCCATCCTCCGGCATGATGGCCTACCGCATACAAAAACGCTCCCAAATGCAACGTTTTGTCACTTTTCTTCATCAATTTTCCACCTCTTTAGTTGTTGCCATATCTTTCGTTGTTTTGGGAAGAAAAAATGGATCAATGAGCTTCCCGTTGTCGAGTCAGCATTCTGAAAATATATATTAAACTCATTAATCCAATGTGTGAAGTTGGATTAATGGGAATGGTAGGAACATGCTTCGTGTCCAACCCAAAGCCCTTTTTCCAAGGGTGAAGTATGAAATACCCATTAAAAAAATGCAAAAAGGGCTTCTTTTAAATTAAAAAAAACACTTGAGAACTTGAAGATCCCAAGTGTTTTTCTCACATCAAAGGAGTAATTAACGGTCTATAAAGATTTAATCATGCCTCCGTCTACCAGCAGCGTTTGTCCGGAAATATAGGTATTGGCGAAGGAACCCAGAAATGCAACCGCCCTGCCGAACTCGTCAGGTTGACCATATCGGCCAAGGGGAATCTGAGCCGTTAAATCAGCTTGAATCGTCTCAAGGGGGACGCCGAGCTTCTCCGCTTTTATCCGATCCAGCTCGGCTGTTCGATCCGTCATAATGCGTCCGGGAGCCACCGTATTGACTAAGATCCCATCCCCGGCAAGCTCTGTGGCCAAGCTTTTGGCAAGAGCATGGACCCCTGCACGAATCGTATTGGACAGAATCATATTTGGAAGCGGCTGCTTCACCGTCGAGGAGGTAATCATCACGATTCTTCCTCCCCCTTGGGCCCGCAGATGAGGCTGGCTCGCACGAACCAGACGTATCGCACTCAATAAATTAAGTTCAAAGGCTTTAATCCATGCGTGGTCGTCAAATTGAGCAAACGAACCCGCAGGAGGACCGCCGGCGTTGGTCACCAATACATCCAGGCCGCCCCCGGCTTCTACGGCGGTCTGAACGGCATGAGCGATGTCCTCCTCACGGGTTACGTCCATCTGAACGACGGCTACTTTTTGCCCCGAGGAGGCTTCGATATCGGAAGCCGCCCGTTTCAACTCTTCCAGGTTGCGGCTTGCTATCGTGACCGCCGCTCCCTCGTTTGCGAATGCTAATGCACTCGCTCTGCCAAGCCCCTTGCTCGCCGCTGTTACCAAAACCGATTTTCCTTTTAATCCGAGATCCATAAGATCAACGTCCTCTCCTCTTCGTTTTAACCGATGATAAAACCTGCATCCTCTTGGTGCAATCCGGCTGCATGTCACCTCCCCGATTCCGAAAATGTGCCCGACAGCTGAGCTTCTTTATAATATTTCTCCGCGCCGGGGTGAACCGGAATCGGGAGGTTTTGCCTCGCCTTCCCAATATCAATGGAATGGGCCGCCTGATGAGCCCTTTGTAAATAAGTCAAGCTTTCAAACAACTCTCTGGTCAGCTTATACACGAGCTCTTCATCCAGCTCTTTTCTTACGAGCATCACATTCAGCGTGGCCGCCGTAGGAATGGAGACGTCGTTCCGGTATGTGCCCGCAGGAATTTCCGTCATCTGAAAGAACGGGTACGTTTCCTTCAGTTTCCTTACTTCCTCCATCGGGATAGGAACGATCGTGACCGGTTTCGATTTGGCCAGCTCGGTGACCGACGGATTAGGCAGCCCGGAAGTAAAGAAGGCGGCATCAATGGTTTGATTTTTTAATTGCTCCACCGCTTCGGTATAGGACAAATATTCGGGCTGAATATCCTGATACGTAATGCCGAGGGCCTCAAGCAGCATGCGCGCATTCACCTCCACCCCGCTCTCGGGAGCGCCCACGCCGACCCGTTTGCCTTTTAAATCGGAGACGGTATGAATGGGACTGCCATGCAGCGTAATAATTTGCACACAATTCAAATACAGCCCTGCCATGGCCTGTAAATCTTTCATTTCTTTGATTCCCCCGGTTCCGCTGTAAACGTAAGTAACCGCGTCCGACATGGCAAAAGCCATATCCGCCTTTCCCGTTTCCATCAGTCCCATGTTCTCCACCGAGCCGCCCGTCGTTATGACAGACGCATTGATCCCGAGCTTCTCTTCATACCTTTTGGCTAAAGCGCTCCCAATCGTAAAGTAAGGGCCGGAAGCATTGCCTGTCGCAATGGTCACGATGGTTTCGTCAGAATGGCTCCGGTCCGGTTGATTGCCCGAAGACTGAATCGTATGATAGACAAATAGGGAAAGCCCCGTAACCATAAGCGCAAGAACCCATAAAAATCTTTGCCGCATAATGAATTCCCCGCTTTCTCCGGCTAATCCTTGGAGGGCAAAAACTTGGATAATTTATCCCTGAGCCCTCTTTCGCTGATATCCAAAGATTCAGCCGTTTTTTTGCGATGCCCGTTGCAAATTTGCAGCTTATGCAAAATAAACTCCCGTTCGGCCTGCTCTAACGTCAGTCTTGAGGGAATGAAGATCCCATCCCCTCCCTGCCGGCCGCCGTCTTTTCTCTCATAAGCCTTCTCCTGCAAATAAACAGGAAGATCGTGAATTTTAAGCAAGCTGTCATTGGCCAAGGCGACTGCATATTCAATGATATTGGACAGTTCCCTCACATTTCCCGGAAAAGAATGGCGGTACAGCACATCCATGGCCGAGGAATGAAAGCGGACATCGGTTTTGCCCATTTTCACACCGTAGATTTGAAGAAAATGATGGATCAGCAGCGGCAAATCTTCCATTCTTTCGCGCAGCGGCGGCACATGGACAGGGATGACATTCAAACGGTAATACAAGTCCTCGCGGAAGGCGCCTTTGCTGACCTCCTCGGCCAAGTTCCGATTGGTCGCCGCAATGATTCGGACATCAACGGGCTTGCGCCGGTGGGAACCGATCGGGACGACTTCCCGCTCCTGAATGACTCTGAGCAACTTGGCCTGCAGGTGAAGGGGCAGCTCTCCGATTTCATCGAGAAAAATCGTACCGCCATGCGTTTGCTCGAACACCCCCTCCTTTCGTTGAAACGCCCCTGTGAAGGCTCCCTTCTCATGCCCGAACAGTTCGCTTTCGAGCAGGGTTTCCGGTATAGCCGCGCAGTTCAAAGCGGAGAAAGGATATTTATGCCGCGCTCCTTCTGAATGGCATACTTTGGCCACCATCTCTTTGCCCGTCCCGCTTTCTCCTGTGATCAGCAGGTTCGAGTCAATGTTTTTCACTTTAGCGATGAGTTGAAACAAGCTTCTCATTGCGGAACTTTTGCCGATAATGCCGCAATAGCTGTATTCCGGCCGCAATACCTCGCGAAGGCGCCTAACTTCTTGTTTCAAATCGTTGATGTGCAGCGATTTTTCAATTAAAATGCGGACCTCATCCAAATTAATCGGCTTGGTCAAATAATGGTAAGCCCCCAGCTTCATCGCTTTCACCGACGTTTCGATCGTTCCGAACGCCGTCATGACAATAATGGAAGTTTTCGGGGAAATTTCGAGCAGCTTAGGAATCAGCGACAAGCCGTCAACCCCTTCGATCCGCATATCGAGCAGCACGACATCGATATTTTCTTTTCCTATCATAACCAGGCCTTCATCGGGTGAAGTCGTCGTAAACACTTGATACTGGTCTTCCAACGCAAACATCAGGGAGGTACAAATGGCTGGTTCATCATCAATGATCAAGACGGAATTCATTAAAATTCACCCCCGGGAAATTTTAATGTAAAGGTCGTCCCCTTGCCGGGAACGGATTGAACATCGATATCACCGCCATGCTCGGACAGGATATTGTAGCAAATATATAAACCCAGACCTACTCCGTTCCTTTTGGTTGTATGAAAGGGCTGGAACAGCCTGGACATTTCATCGTCCGGGATCCCCGCTCCCGTATCGATAATCCGAATGCTCGTACAGCTATCCTCCGTTTCGGCTTCGAACGTAATCGCTTTCACATTGCTCTCCGATATGGCGTCGATGGCATTCGTAATCAGATTAATGAACACTTGCTTCATCTGCTGCTTATCAAAATAAGCGAAATGCCCGGAACCACCGCGTTGATCCATTGAATCGGCTGAGAGGCGTATTGAATTTCAAACGGCTTCATAACGGAGGACAGAAACTCATGCAAATCCACCCGCTCTTTCACGGGAACCTTACTTCGCGTATAATCCAGCAGATCCTCCACCACATGGTTCAATCGGCGGAGTTCGGCCGGTACATGCTTCATAAACTCCTGCCTGTAGCGAAGATCATCGATTTTATAAGGAAGCAGCTCAATAAACACCTTCATGGACGTCAAAGGATTTCGCAGCTCGTGAGCGATTCCGGCAACAAGTTGACCTAAAGACCGGAGCTTTTCCTGAAGGACCAGTTTATTTTGCAGGTTTTTTTCCTGCGTTCGATCCTGCATGCTGATGATCCATCCAAGCTCTCCGTCCAAATCGTTGCGGAGCACGGCCGCGTAATAATGGACCAGCTTCTCCTCCGAACCCTCCTGAATCAACACGAATTCCCCCTCATGGCCCTTTTCGTCCAGAGGCAGATCGAGAATCCGCTCGATTTCCCTGAATAAAGAAGAACCGGAAATGCAGGTATTCACAGGATCGGTCTTCAAATTCCATATTTCCATCGCACGCTTGTTGGCCAGCCGGATGATTTTATCCTTATTGATGGAGAAAATGCCGTTATCGATGGTATCGAGAATTTGCTGTTGAAAGGTCAAATAGTTTCTGAGCCTTTTGGTATGTCGTCCAATTTCCCTTTTTAACCTTTTGTTCATCATATAAATAAACAACATGAACATGGATACCGCAATCGAAACCGATCCCAGGAGCCAGGCGATTTGTCTCCAAAGGGTATCCTGCGGGAATAAGGGCGGAAACCAATGATTATACATCCGGCGGTATTCCCCGTTTTGCTGCACCAGCTTGATTCCTTCATTTAACCGGCGGACCAGCTCGTAATTTCCTTTGCGTACGGCGAAAGCGTATTCATAAGAATGAATCGAATTGACTCTCACATCATAATCCGAATAGAGGTCATGCTTGGTAAAATAATGCCGAATCACTTCATAATTTCCGACAAACGCATCGGCCCTTTGATGTTTTAAAATTTCCAGCGCTTTCGTTTGACTGGAGGCGATATTCATTCTGACGTTGCGGATGTCCTCCAATATGTCATAGGCGCTGCTCCCGCGCTGGACGGCAACCGTTTTCCCTTTGAGTCCCGACAAATTGTAGATTTCCTTATTTTCTTTGGGCACGACCAGCGCGTCGGATAACGAAAGGTAGGATTCTGAAAAATCGACTAACTCGTTATGAGCGGCGCTGTATTTCATGCCCAATACCAGATCGATGTTTCCCTGATCGAGCGGTTCGGGATTGCTCGTTTCGATGGCGACATATCTCAGTCCCAGGCCCGCATGCCTAGCAATTGTCCCTAGTAGCTCAACACTAAATCCGGAAGGCCTTCCATTCTCGTCCAGGTAGGAGAACGGCGGATGATCACGCTCGAATCCGACCCTCAATACATGTTGCTGGAAAGGCAGATCCGTTTGCGCCGCCCATCCTGAAATTACAGGAAACCATACCAGAATCAGTGTACAAAGTATAATCTTTCTCATTTTCGGACACCTTTTCCAAGAATACGACTCTTATATAAAAAGATAGCATTTTAAAAAGGCGCGGAAAAGAGCCATCTTTTCCCTTCAAATCAGAGGCTTCACTCCATTATAGGCAGAAACTGCCGCTTCTCGATAGGAAATACGGCAAAAAATGCCGCCCCTCCTGTGGGTAAACGGTGAATTCAACAGAAAAATCATTGGCATGAAATTTGCTCATTTACCTTACTGAAAGGAGAAAAAAATTTTTTATAAAGCTTTGTAAGGAGGGTCGGTCAAGTTTTACGAAAGCGCTTTTACAAGTGTCAAATCCAGAAAGTCATGTACCCAAATTGAAAAACCGGGAGGAACGTGTTATGAAAAAATGGCTTGGTATTGGACTCATTTTTGTTTTGACAGCGCTTGCAGGATGTGGTGTTCCTACTCCGAACTCCTCAAAAGATGCAAACCAGGCAAATCCGCCATCAGCGGCTCCTGCACCATCTTCCAATAAAGAAATTACGGTTGCGGCCAACGGAGGAAAAATTGAAAAAGCGATCCGCGACGTCATTGCACCGAAATTCAGAGAAGAGACCGGTATTAAAGTCAATTTCCTCTCCGCCTTGTCGGGCGAGATTCTGTCCAAAGTGGAGCTGCAAAAAAATGCGCCGCAATTGGATGTGGCGGTGTATGTCCCCCTTGACGTGCAGCGTGCCGTAGAGAAAGATTTGGTCGAGCCGCTTGACGAAGCGACCGTTCCCAACATGAAGCTGCTCGATTCCCGGTTCGTCGCGGTAGACAACAAGGGCGTCCCGGCTTTCGGCCTGGTGATTGCGCCCGCATACAATACGAAGACGTTCGAGCAAAACGGCATTGCTCCGATCACCTCCTGGAACGATTTAATACGCGCCGAATACAAGGGAAAAACCGCTTATTCCGATATCGCCAACGATTGGAGCTTCACCACACTGTATAATCTGGCCTTCGCCAACGGCGGCAGCCTGGATAATATGGAGCCGGGACTGGAAAAGGCGAAAGAACTGGCTCGCTATTCGGATACATTCTATAAAAACTCGACGCAGATGATGCCTGCCATGCAGCAGGGGGCTGCCGATGTCACCGTGATGGGCAGCTATGCCATTGCTGATCTAGCCGAATCCGGCGTGCCGTTAAAAATGGTCATTCCTAAAGAGGGGGCGCCTCTTCAGGCATTTAACGCGACGGTTGTCAAAAACGCGCCGCACAAGGCGGAAGCCATTCAATTTTTGAATTATCTGATATCCGAAGAATCGCAAAAGCTTATTTCCGAAAGCGGCTTTTACCCGGTATTGCAAGGAATGGAGATTCCTGAAAAATTCCAGGCATCGATCGGCATCAAAGGCACGGACAAAGTGTATCGTCCGGATGTCAAAAAGCTTTCCGAAATCCGCGCTGCCTGGATGGACAGATGGACGAAGGAAGTCGCTCCCGAGCTCGGGAAAAGCGTAAAAAAATAAGCAATAACGGAGGTAAACTATGCAGCAAGTGATGAACGACGTTGAAATTCGCGGTGCCTATAAAAAATTCGGCACCAATGTGGTGTTGGGCGGCGTCGATCTCGATGTCAAGCAGGGTGAATTGCTCACCCTGCTTGGCCCCTCGGGCTGCGGCAAAACAACAACGCTCAATTTGATCGCCGGCTTCATCGATGCCGATCAGGGCGAACTGTATATTAAAGGAAAGCGGATGAACGGCGTTCCGCCTTATAAGCGTGACCTGGGCATGGTGTTCCAGGGGTACTCCCTGTTTCCGCATATGACGGTTTACGAAAATTTGGAGTTTGGTCTGAAGCTGCATAAAGTAGACAAAACGGAAAGCGGCAGCCGCATTAAGAACGCACTGGAGATTGTGAAAATGACGGGACTCGAGCAGCGTTATCCGAGGGAGCTGTCCGGAGGCCAGCGGCAGCGCGTAGCGATCGCGCGGGCGCTGGTTGTCCAGCCTAAGCTGCTGCTGCTTGACGAGCCGTTAAGCAATCTGGACGCGAAATTACGCCAGGAGCTGCGGATGGAAATCAAGCGTCTGCAGAAAGAGGTAGGCGTAACAACGATTTTCGTCACGCACGATCAGGAAGAAGCCTTGTCGATGTCGGACCGGATCGTCATCATGGATCGGGGAAAAGTCGAACAGGTGGGAACGCCCACTGAAATTTACGCGAACCCCAGAAGCGAATTCGTGTTCAATTTTATTGGTAAATCCAATAGTATGCACGGTTCTATTGTCCATATCGATGCGAATAACATTACGGTACAGCGGGAAAATGGAGAACAAATGCTTGTGGAAGCCGGGAATGTGATGGGAGCAGACCGCTTATGCTCCATCGGGGATCAAGTCAAGCTCTATATCCGGCCGGAGAAAGTAGCCATCGGTCCGGTCTCCGATGCGGATTACGATCTGCATACCGTGCGTATCACGCAAATGAATTATTTGGGGTCTTCCTGGGAAATATTCACATCATTTCAAGGAGATTCTTTACAGGTGCAATGCAGCGATATTGATCCCGCCTGGACGATTGGAAGCGAGGTGAAGATCGGATGGAAACCATCGGACGTCATGCTAATCAAGCAGTAGACGCCGGCGCTCAGCCTTCTTCCCCGCCCGATCTGCCGAAAAGACGCAGAAGACATGCAAGACTGGTGTCCGGATGGCTGATGCTGGCTCCGCTCTTGCTCTTCATCATTGGATTTTTCGTCGTACCTATGCTTTATATCTTTTATTTAAGTTTTATTGAGGTGGACGAAGCGTCAGGTCATGCAGCGTACGGCATTCAAAACTATATTAAATTTTTCACCGACCCGTATTATATGAATTCGCTTTGGCTTACGATCAAAGTCAGCGTATACACGGTGATCGTCTCGCTTGTTCTCGGTTATCCGGTAGCCTTAACGATGTCCAAATGCTCGCCGGGCGTAAGAGGATTGCTGGCTTTGCTCGTAGCCTCGCCGCTGCTAGTCAGTATTGTGGTGAGAAATTTCGGCTGGTTTTTGCTGCTTATGCCTAACGGAACGATAAACCAAATCCTGACCTCCCTGCGTATCGTTGATTCCCCTCTGAAGCTGTTGTTTTCAGAGATTGGGGTCGTCATCGGGATGTCCAACGCCTATTTGCCGTTCATGATTCTGGCCATTGCGACCAGCTTGTACAATATCGATCCGTCGCTGGAAAAAGCGAGCTCCATTCTGGGCGCCAATCCATTTCGCACCTTTCTGTCGGTCACGCTGCCGCTCAGCCTCCCGGGCATCGTTTCCGGAGTAGCGCTTGTATTCAGCATGTCTATGAGCTCTTATGTGACGCCGGCCCTCATGGGGGGGCCCAACGTGCCGATGATGCCTGTGGTGGTCTATGATCAGATTCTACATTTGCTGCGCTGGACTTACGGATCAGCCATCTCCTACGTGCTGCTTGGCATCACGCTGATCATGGTGACCGTGTTTACGCGGATGTTTGAAAAAGGACGATTCAGGGAGGCGTTCCGTTGATGAAAATAACCGGAAAAGTCCGTATGCTGATTACTGTGCTGGTCATCGTCTATATCCTTCTCCCGCTTCTGGTCATCATTCCGGCCTCCTTCACCCGCGCAAGCTTCCCAAGCTTTCCGCCGCAAGGATTTTCATTCCAGTGGTACGTGATGCTGCTCGACCGGCCCGAATTTATTGAGGCGTTCCTGAACAGCACCAAGTTCGCGCTCTTGGCCTCGCTGATCTCGGTCATGCTCGGTACGCTGGCCGCTCTCGCATTGGCGAAGTATGATATGCCCGGCAAAACGTATCTGGTATCGCTGCTGACGGCTCCTCTGACGGTCCCGCAGCTTGTTTTAGGCGTCGCGTTGTTAATTTATTTTACCCCGATGCTTCTCGCGGGTACGTCAACCGGCTTTTTGATCGCACACATCATTATTTGCGTGCCTTATGTCGTCCGCTTCGTCATCACCGGGCTGAGCGGATTCGACTATACACTGGAAAGAGCGGCCATGATCCTGGGCGCCAAACCCATCACCGTATTCTGGAAGGTCACCCTGCCTTTGATTCGGCCGGCCATTTTATCGGGAGCGCTATTTTCTTTTCTCACTTCTTTTGATAATGTTACAGTATCCCTGTTTATGGTATCGCCGGGTATGCGAACACTTCCGCTGGAAGTCTTCTCCCAGATGCAGGATGCTTACAGCCCGCTTATCGCATCCGTGTCCGGTATTGTTATTTTTATCTCGGCAGCGCTGATCCTCGTCCTGGAGAAAATCCACGGAGTAGGGAGAATGATCGGAAAATCCCATTCATGAGGCGGAGGGGACTCATTCATGATTCCGATAAACACTTTGTTTATCGCAGGACACGCCAAGCTGCCCACAGGCATGGCCGCCAAAAATGTATATGACTCGCTCACCATCACAGCGGAGATCGACAAAAAATACGGCGTTATTCTGGAAGCCTCCTGCACGTTGGCCACAGAGCATGGACGAGATTATGTCAGTAGCCTGTTAAGAGGCTTCAGTCTTCAAGACGGCATAGAAGAACCGATCAGAGTCCTTCAGCATCATTATCGCGGCAGGGCCGCCAACGCTCTGGCCGCCGCCTTGAAAGACCTGCATTTGCAGTACGAACATCTCAAGGGAAAAACCTAGCATGCTTCGTGTCCAACCCAAAGCCCTTTCTCCAATGGTGAAGTAGGAATTACCCATTGGAAAAAGGGCTTCTTTTTAAGAATTATACTTCCGAGAAAATTCCGCGCTGACGCATCAGCTCCCGGTACAGCTCAGGATGCTTCTCGAAAGGCGCCCTTCCATGCATCCAAAATCCATTGTTCAGCATAATGAGCTGTCCTACAGGCAGAGGCATGGCAATGGTAGCGGGACTATTCTCCAAAGAGTCGGAAAACTCCTGCAGATAGACGGCTTGATCAATCGTTTCGGGATAAACGAATTGATCGATAAAGCAGACACAAATGCCGTTGTTTTGTTTGAAGAAGGTTTTTCGCTTCACCGTTATACTGGTATTTTTGCTTGGCGGCGATTTATAAGTGAAAGGATAAGACCCCAGCGGATGGCTGCTGAACTTCTCCAGCTCTTCCCAATCGTCCAGGTGCAGAATTCTGGATTCTCCTCCCACCGCATTGCGCTCCTCAAATTTCATCATCAGCAGCCAATCGGTGGCTTCTTCCACAAACGTCCCGTCAGTATGAAGAGTGAATAGACGGTAAGCCTGACGCAAATATGAATCGCTGTTGTCCGTATCCTTGACGGTGAACCGGGCGTAATAGGTGCCGGTCATGGCGTCGAAATTGGGGGTTCCAACCAAGTGGCTGACGGCGGTGCCGAATTTAACATAATCTTCCGGATCGACGGTTTGCCCCTGAACGCCGATGGTGAACCCGCCGGACTGGCGGTCATGCAGAATATGGCGTATAGCCTGCCCGAGCGATGCGCCGAACAATTCCTCCAGCCTTGCGGCCAATATAAACCGCTTATACGGCACGTACTCCAGCGCTTGCGTGCCCACATCCCGAAACGAGGAGAAAAACGTTTGCAAAAGTCCGTTATCCAATTCAATATGATACAGCCGCGAATGATCCGGATGGGGTACGATTTCAAACCCCGGATGTTTCTGTACAAAAGTCCTGTCCCGATGGCTTACCCACATACTCATAAAACCAAATCCCTCCTGTAGGTTTGATATGATGCGGGCACCGCCTTATCGATGTGCTAAAAAACGCAAAAAGCCAGCAGATCATTCAACGACGAATGATCGTGCTGGCTTAAACCTGCTTCCATTCTCTGTGGATCAGAGTTCAACAAGTTTCTCAGCGTTTCTATTCCATGATAAGGGTGGTGCTGCCGCTTTTCATTCACGGATCTTGCAAGGGCTGGCAAGCAAGACGCGAATGATCACATGTGATTATATTCATCATATGCTACAATGGCTTCCCGTGTCAATTCCTGGATTCAAAATAGATGCCGCCGCAAGCATGAGGGCTGTGGAATTCCCTCTTTTACCTGACCGCAGCGCTCATTTTTCTTCTTCCCCAGCTTAAAGACATGGCCAAGCTGATGATCAAAATGACTGCCCCGAACAAATAAGGGAAATTGACATGAACATCAAACAGGATGCCGGCCACGGCCGGACCGAAAATATTGCCGATGCTCATATACGCATTGTTCATGCCCGCAACATATCCCTGTTCGTCCCCCGCCATTTTGGAAAGCAGCGTATTGATCGCGGGACGCAGGATGGACGTGAAGGAAAAAAACAAAGTCGTAAGCACAAGGATGTACCAGAAGTTCCCGGACAGCAGCATCAGCACCATAGTCAACGCGGACAAAAAGAACGTCAAGTTGATCAATGTCTTTTCGCCGAAACGGTTAATCAGCCTTCCGATGAGCACCGCCTGCACCACTGCGCCGATCAAGGCTCCTACGGTAATGAGTACCGCGATATCGCGGGAGGTGTAGCTGTACTTATGATCCACGAACAGCGGGAAGACCGCTTCAAAATTGGCAAGGCCGAACGTCAGCGTGAAAATAAGCACCAGCAGGATCAAATACGGCGCTTTGAACGATTTGCCGAACTGCCGCCAGATGTTCTCTTTCCTTTCCGTCGAGAGTCTGGCCGCCTGCCGCTGCTCGACCGACCGGGTCTCCTTAAGCAGGCTCAAGGAAAGCAGCATCGCGAAGCCGCCTACCGCCGCAGATACATAGAATGGTGCGCGAATGCCAAGCTCGGCAAGAAAACCGCCGATCCCGGGACCGATGACAAAGCCCAGCGACATCGCGGCGCCCAGCATCCCAAGACCTTTGCCCCGGCCCTCTTCGCTGGTAATGTCGGCTACATACGCCAGCATAGCGGGAATCATGGCCGCGGCCCCAATGCCTCCGATCAAACGCGAAACGTACAGCTGCCACATCTCGTGAGCAACAGCGAATAAAAAATTGGAAAAACTGAAAAGCGCGAGTCCCGACACAATCATCAGCTTTCTGCCATACTTATCCGACCATTCCCCCGCAATGGGTGAAAACAAAAACTGGGTCAATCCCATGGCGGCAACCAGATAGCCCGCCGCCTTGCCTCCGGCGTCAAAGGCCTTCAAAAAATCCGGCAATACGGGAATGATTAATCCTATCCCAAGCATAGCGATAAACATGTTGATCATCAGCATGCTCAAAGCTGCGTTATTATTTTGTTTCATTTTTACTCTCCTTACTACCTATCCAAATATCTGTAACAGCAGGTACGAATTCCATCCCATCCTACAGAATAATTGACGGATTAACTAAAAGTCAATTTGTAAGATTAAACATCTCCTGAACACTTCGCCGCATGAAGCTGCCTTGACAGTCCGGCAAAGCTCCATCTATGATATAGAAAATTTCATGCGGCGCAAGGTCCGGCATTCTTTATACTGATAATAAAGGAGATACAACTCATGGCTCAACGAAGATTACTGACCGATCAAGACTTCCAGGAGGCGATGGATCGGCAGGTCGCTGTACGTGTTTTTCAGAATGACCATATTGTAGATTCGGGCGGAATCATCATTCGTTTTACCGATACGTCCATTGTGACCCAGTCCGGCGTCAGCGATGTAACCTATCATCAGCGGAATGCATGTGAATTTTTTGAGATGAAAAAGCGGTAAATAAAAAGCAGGTCACCCATGTCAGACGAACGGTGACCTGTTTTTGTTGCAATCTTTTGTAATTTGTTTTAATGATTATCCTTGCAAAGCTTGTTTCACGGTTTCTTTCAGAGGAGTCTCCGATCCGATCAGCTTCCGGAGATCGTCAGACGTTCTGGACGTTTCGCCCTGGGAAACCGCATGATAGATACCGGCAAACAGTGCGGCAACGGGTTCAGGAAAACCGGCGCCCTGGAGTATATTTTTCTCCTCCTCAAAGGATACGGACTGATGCACGATTTTCTTACCGGCCACTTCGGAGACGATTTGAGCCAGCTCATCATAGCTCCACGTTTGATTCGACACCAGATTATACGTTTTGTTCTCATGACCTTCCCCTGCAAGAACCTCCGCCGCAGCCAGGGCCAAATCACCGCGGGTTACCGTATTCAGTCTTCCGCTTCCCGTATTCGTAACGATGGCCCCTTGCTCCAGGGATGCGCTCAAGCCCGGGTTCACGAACACTTCCGTATATAAAGAGTTGCGCAGGAATGTATAAGGAATTTTCGTCGTACGAATCATATACTCTGTAGCCAGGTGTACATGAGCCAGAGGGATATTGGATTCCTCGGCAAAAGCAAAACCGGTATAGGCGATATATTTTACGCCTGCATCTCTGGCCGCTTTTACGACATTCGCATGCTGAACGATGCGCAGCGTGTCATCCGAATCGGGGCTGGAAATAAAGAGCAGCTTATCGGCGCCGGCAAACGCTTTTTGAAGAGATTCCGGTTGCGAATAATCCCCATGGCGAACTTCTACTCCCAGATTGGCGAGAGCGGAGGCTTTCTCCACATTACGGACAACAGCAACGATTTGATTGGCGGGTACCTTTTTGAGCAGGTGCTGAATCACCTGACCTCCAAGCTCACCTGTAGCGCCGGTAATAAAAATAGACATGAGACATTCCTTCCCTTCTTTGGATTATAGTTTAAGGGTGAATTTATTATAACCAATTTGGTTACAACGAATGCAAAAAAATAGAGAACAAGATCGGTTACAGCACATATTAAAAACCCTCACATCGAGTCCTTTCAGACAGACCGTTAACGGCGGCAGTTGAACTTGTCAAAAGCCTTTTTTCTCGCTAAGTTCCGTCACCAGCTGCTTTAACGTCACTTGAGCCAATCGCTGTTCCATGGCATTCTGGGCCTCTATCATATTCTTTCGCAGAACCGATTCGATATTGGCTCCAACCGGACAAACCGGGTTAGGATGCTCGTGGAAATTGAACAGACCGCCCTTCTCGGCGACTTCAACCGCTTTATAGACATCAAGTAAAGTGATTTCATCCAGCTCTTTGCGCAGATAAGTTCCGCCGGTTCCGGCCTTTACGTAAACCAAGCCGGCATTCTTGAGCTGTCCGATGATTCTTCGGATAATGACCGGATTCGTATTTACGCTTGCGGCGATGAAATCCGACGTGCACGGCGATGAGCTCAGCGATACGAGCGACAAGATGTGGACCGCGATCGAAAAGCGGCTGCTGATTTTTTTCATATGTTTCACCCTCTTGTTGTAACCATTATAGTTCCAGCGCAAAAGAATGTCAACAGCCTACACCCTGCGCTTGCTTGTGTTCTACATTTTACGCCGCTCTTAGTTTAATTCCATTTCCATTTTGTCCGATAAATCATCGGGATTTATGCTTAATGGAGCATGCCGGTCTTCAAGGTTCAGCATGACTCTAACCTGGATGGTATAGCGTCCTTTGGGAACACGTTTCCCTTGGTTGTCTTTGAGATCCCATACTTCTGTGAATGAGAGCGTATCGGCTTTCTTCAATGAACTGACGATCAGCGCTTGAGTGAAGGCTTTATTGACGGACCATCTGTATATTTCCTCATTGGCCTCGTTATATACATAAATATCATACTTTTGGCCGGAGCTGTAAGATATTTGCAGGTCCTTGCCGGAGGTGTTGCGGACAGAAAAGCTGAACTTCATGCGATCGCCTTCCTGTTTTGCTTCCAGTGTCGTATCAAAATAGCCTGTAACGGACTTGGCAGGTTCTTTTTCGTGTTTTTCCTCTTTTTCCAACTCCTCCGTTCCTCCCGGATGCACCTCTGCCGTTTTGGAGGGACTGGATTCAGCGGAAAAGTTGTTTTGCTGCCCATCATGGGAACAAGCCATAAGTACGGCCGGTATGACGATGAAACACAGTACAGATTTCATTCTGCCTTTTCGCATAAACCGATCACCTCCATGTTTAGACGTAATGAGATTTATAATTGTTGCAATGGGCGGAATCGAACGGGTTGAAATTGTAATCGAATTGAAATCTTATTATCATGATTCTTTAATATAAGTAGCCTATACTTATTAGTGACCCCCCTTTTTTTATATATAACCCTTAGACCCGTGGCCCGTAGCTTGCGGGTCTCTTTTTTTGACCCCGGTGATCCGCTGTGCTTGATCCCTTTGTTATGCCCAGCTTCCCATATTCCACCGGCTTTTCTCCACCAGCATCTTGTTGTCCGAGACAATCTCTTTTAAATTCTTACCTCCGTTTATACAGGCCGTTCAAGCGAAAAAATGTCTCCCAGCTTGCTGTAGCTGCTGCCGGCAAGCCGGCTTACCGGCTTAAGCCCTTCCGGATCGATCTGCCCGTTCCGAACCAGCTCATCGGCAATGTGAAAAAATACGACGCGGCCAATCAACAAATCGCAGGCGGGCCTCTCTTCGGATCCGCCGAGAGGAATGGACCGTTCAAGCACGCACTCCATGCGGATTTTCGCTTCAGCTACACCAGGCACCGCTATTTTCTCGCTTGGGACAGGTGAAAGCCCGGCTAATTGAACTTCACTCTCCTCCGGCCCCAAACTGGCGGCGGTTTGATTAATTTTTTCGATATAGGATTCGTCGCTGATATGAACGACAAAAGCGCCCGTATCCTGCGCATTCCTGGCCGTATCTTTAAGCAGACCCTGATTGCGCTGCACCGATACGGATACCATCGGAGGATTCGATGTAACGATATTAAAATAACTGAACGGGGCAGCGTTCAACACCCCCTTCTTGGAAAGGGTGGTCACAAACGCAACGGGTCTGGGTATAATGCTCCCGATCATTAACTTATAGTTATCCCTATCGCTCTGGCTGAGCGGATCGATCGATATCACGTTCATTCTCCTTTCGGCATCATGGTCCCGTTCATTATTGCTTTACTAAATATGGACTGAACCAATCCGCGGCCGCTTGCACTTCCGAGCCCGTCAGCTGATGGCCCCGGTTTTCCCAATGTACGGTAACGCTTGCACCGGCTCCTTCCAACAAGTGCTGCAGCTCTTCGGTTTCCTGCGGAGCACAGATCGGATCGTTCCTGCCTGCCCCGATAAAGACCGGTGTGCCCGTCAGATCCGGCAGCTCTGCGCCGCGGCGCGGCACCATCGGATGATGCAGAACGGCTCCTTTTAAGGAATCCTTGTGATGAAACAAGAGGCTTCCCGCGATATTGGCCCCATTGGAATATCCGACGGCCACCATATTGTGGCGATCCAGCCCGTATTCATCCGCAGCCTGGTCCAGAAAATCATTCAGCTCCTTCGTCCTGAACAACAGATCCTCCTCGTCAAATACGCCCTCCGCAAGTCGTCTGAAAAACCTCGGCATGCCGTTTTCAAGCACATTGCCTCTTACGCTCAGTACGGATGCAGCCGGTGCAATGATCTGAGCCAGCGGCAGCAAATCGTTTTCGGTTCCGCCCGTTCCGTGTAAAAGGACAAGCGTCGGCAATGAGGGGTCCGTTCCTTTTTGAAAAATATGCTTCATGGTTTATCCTCCCCCAAAACACGAATTTGAATAGGCGGCAGCCCCTGTTCGATGGCAGCGCGATGCGGTTCATACCATTCGGGAAGCATCAGCTTTTCGCCTAAGGCGTCAACCGGCTCATCCAGCGCAAACCCCGGCGGATCCGTAGCGATTTCAAAGAGAATTCCCCCTTCTTCGCGGAAATAAATCGCATTGAAATACTGCCGGTCTACGACAGGAGTCGGCTGAAACCCGTTCTGAAGAAGCCGGGTTCTCCACAATTGGTGGTCCTCATCATCCTTCGCACGCCATGCAATATGATGAACGGTACCGGCCCCGCCAATACCTGAACCTACGGGCGCAGCATTGATGTCGATCACGTTGCCCAGATCGCCTATGGCTTTAAAGCGGACAAAGCCGTTTTCTTGACCTATCTTTTCAAGGCCCATCACCTGCTGCAGCACATTCATGGTTTTATCAGGCGCGTTACTGTAAAGCACGGCGCCTCCGAAGCCTTTGATGGCTTTGTCCGGCGTTACGCCTCCGAACGCCCACTGACTCCGGGGACCCTCCTCCCGCTCGACGATCTCCAGTTGCAGGCCGTCTTTATCCTTAAATTGGAGGTACTCTTCAGAAAACCTCTCTGTCCGGGTAAACGGGATGTTGAATTGCTGCAGTCGCTCTTCCCAGAAGGCGAGCGCGCCCTGCGGCACGACAAACGTGGTGAATCCGACCTGACCTCCTCCAATCCTCCCGCGCCGTGCACCAGCCCACGGGAAGAACGTGATCGCGGTGCCCGGGCTGCCTACCTCGTTGCCGAAATACAAATGATATACTTCCGGTGCGTCAAAGTTGATCGTCTTTTTGACGAGCCTAAGGCCAAGCACCCCGGCATAAAAGTCAACGTTGTCCTGTGCGTCTGTAACAAAAGCGGTAATGTGATGGATCCCCATGGTTTGTTGAAGCATGTGATTTCACCCTCCTGTTTGGTTAATGGTGACTCTGTAAAACAAAAACGGCTATTCTATCTTCTGGGCTTCCAACCCCAGTTTTTTTAACAGCACAATGGCGTCTGCTTTTTCCTCCGGTGTGAGTCCCCCCATGATGGACTCGATCACGTCGGCATGGTCCGGAAAAATCGCACGAATAAAATCGGTTCCCGCATCGGTGATAACGGCATACGTCACTCTGCGATCCTCGGAACAAGGAACCCTTTTCAGGTATCCTTTCTTTTCCAGCTTATCGATATTGTAGGTAATGCTTCCGCTGGTCACCAAAATTTTATCACCGATCTGCTGAAGCGGGATTTTCCCCTTGTGATACAGCAGTTCCAGCACGGTAAATTCCGTCGCGGAGAGACCGTATTTTTTCATATCTCTCATTGCGCGATCCATAATCACTTTATAAGCTTTGGAAAGCACAACCAGCAATTTTAGCGAAAGCTCCCGGTTATTCGCCGGTTTGGACTCGTTCCCATTTGTCATCTTTCTTCATCCTCAAAATATTAAATTTAAAAATCTTTAATTTAAGATAAATATACGCTTCATTTAAAGTATTGTCAACATGCATGGATTAAAAACGACAGCATTGCCTCACAGCGGAGGTTGTTCATGGCAAGGGATCATGTGAACATAGGCTGTAAACCTCTTTCGGACCATTTTCATCCTTCCCGGCTTAGGATATAATGAGGGAATTAGAGAAAACAGGGGTGGAGAATCCATGTACAAAATGCTTGCCATTGATATCGACGATACGCTGATTAATGATAAGAAACAAATTACGGAGGGAACCAAACAAGCGCTGTCCGCCGCTGTATCCCAAGGGGTGATCGTCACGCTGGCCACCGGCCGCATGTATGCTTCCGCCAAGCAGCTGGCAGCTGAGCTCTCGCTGAATGTGCCGCTGATTACCTATATGGGATCGTTGGTCAAGAACGCGCTCGACGGCCAGGTATTGTACGAACGTACCGTGCCTTTGGACGCCGCCCGGGCCATCTTTGAGTTCTGCCGTGACCGCGGCCTGCACCTGCAAACTTATGTGGATGATGTGTTATACGTGCAAGAAAGCAACGAGAAAGCCGAGGCGTACGCGGCACTATCGAAAATTCCGTATACGGTATACCCTGATTTCGAAAAGCTTGTCCTCATGCCGTCGGCCAAACTTCTGATTATCGACGACTCGGAGGTACTGGACCGGATTGCCCCTTCATTGCGCGAGCTTGCAGGCGGCAGCGTGCACATGACGAAGTCAAAGCCGCATTTTCTGGAAATCGTCCATGCCGAAGGGACCAAGGGGCACGCGTTATCTCATTTGGCGCAGTATTTCGGCCTGGAGCTATCCCAGGTCATCGCGATCGGGGACAGCTGGAACGACCGCGAGATGCTGGAGGTAGCCGGGCTCGGCGTAGCGATGGGGAATGCCGTCGATGCTCTGAAGGAAATTGCCGATTACGTCACATTGAGCAATAATGATGACGGAATCAAGCATGTTGTGGAGAAGTTCATCCTGCAAACCGCGTAAAGGATAAACAGGGTATCCATATAGATTGCCATACCGCCGCAAAACGAGACGAAGCTCTTATGGAGGCGGAACGCCTATCCCATCACACGCTTCCCCCAGCCTGCAGAAATCACCGTGCCATCATCGGCCGCATGTTCAATAAGCGCATGTGCTTCCTGCATATGGCTTTGGCTTTTAGGGGCATAAACAAGGAAGGCCCGTATTTAAAAACAAGAAGCAGTTGTCATTGCGGCAATCTGCTTTTTTTGTATTTAGGGTTGTTTGAAACCGAACCGAACCATTTCATGTAATGGCCAGAGCCATCTCTACCCTGCTCTCCCGCGTCCGGCAGCGGTACTGTCACGCTGGACGCGCTCGGGCAAATTGCAGCGATCCAAGTTGGCGGTGACACGCTGATCCCGCGGACTCTGATCCCGTACGCCGAAATTCGCGGTATCCGTCCGTTCAAGTAATCCAGGCGCAGCCTGAAGCCGGTTGTACCGGAACTGCCGTTATGACGGCCGCAGCTAAGTCCATCCTGCGCCTCCTACAACACGGGAGCCTCCCGGTATAGGCCCGAGCGGATAAAAAGGTGCAAGCATCTCCCTTTT
>NZ_SGWF01000002.1:0-109020 GCF_013337105.1 Paenibacillus sp. JMULE4 | reverse complement strand
ATTTGCCCGTCCTGCTTGACTTTGAAGTGAATGGCATCCATGAAGACGACGGAATAGACCGTTTGCAGAGGGCGATGCTGCCATTCCTTGATAAGCGGCATGATTTTCGCCGTGACGTTCGAAATGAGCGCCGGCGATACGTCAATGCCGTACAACTGATTCAGGTGCTCCTGAATATCTCTCGTACTCATTCCTTTGGCATACATCGATACGATCTGATCCTCGATGCCGGTGACCTGTCTTTGATGCTTCTTAACCACCATCGGTTCAAATTCGCCCAGCCGATCACGCGGGATTTCAATCTCGATCTCGCCATACTCTGACGTTACGGTTTTCTTACTATGTCCATTGCGGCTGTTGTGAGTCTCCTTATGCTTTACATCGTGTTTGGCGTAGCCGAGTTCTGTTTCCAGTTCGGCTTCCAACATTTCCTGGAGTGTCTCCGCAAAAAGATCCTTCAGCGTTTTCTGCACGTCTTCGACGGTCTTCAAGTTGTTCTCTTTGATGAACTGGCGGAGTTGATCTTTTGGTAGTAATTTCATGATGTGTTCTCCCAACCTTTCGTTGTCTCCATTGTAATAGTTTTAGGTTTGAGAGTTTACACAAAATATTTTACAGTCCCTGCTTTTCTAGATAGGGTAATTAATACATTTGATAAGAATGAATATAGGTATGTTTATCAACCAGTTCTGTACGATGACTTTAACATAAACCATTCGATTAGATTGAAATCCTTTGCTGAGGAAAATACAGATGTTTTCTTTTGGAAAGATAAAAGCCTTGAATACCAAAATGAATTTAGGATTGTTATTTTGAACAAAGATATTGAAGAACCCTTAATAATTGACATAGGAGATTTATCTGATATTAGTTTAATCACTACATCTGAGCAGTTGTTTAAGAATGAACTAATTTTATCAGTTAGGAAATAGTAAGGGGTGGCAGAGTCTGTAAAATAAAATGTGTAAACTCTCAAACCTGATAAAATGAAAGTAATAGAAAGGTTGGGGAGCACACATGGGATTATGGAGTAAAGAGCAGCTTAGGGCCTTCATTAAGGAGAACAAGCTGGTGACCGCACAGGACGCGCAGAATGCTTTGAAAGACTTATTTGCCGAGACGCTGCAAGAGATGCTGGAGGCCGAGATGGAAACGCATCTGGGCTATGAGAAGCATGACGTGAAGAACAAACAGACGACCAACAGCCGCAACGGAAAGAGCAAGAAGAAGATCACAAGCGAATACGGCGATCAGGAGATTGCCGTGCCCAGGGATCGTCTGGGCGAGTTCGAGCCGCTCGTGGTAAAGAAGCACCAATCCAACGTCACCGGCATCGAAGATCAGATTATCGCCTTATACGCCAAAGGCGTGAGCACGCGGGAAATCCAAGATCACCTGCAGAATCTGTACGGTATCGACGTTTCGCCGACGATGATCTCGAACGTCACGAACAAAATCGTTCCGCTCATCAAGGAGTGGCAGAACCGTCCGCTGCAAAGCGTGTATGCCGTCGTCTTCCTTGACGCCATTCACTTTAAGGTCAAGCAAGACGGCGCTATTGTGAACAAGGCCGCCTACATGGTCATCGGCATCGATCTGGATGGTAACAAGGATGTGCTGGGCATGTGGATCGGCGAGAACGAATCGGCCAAGTTCTGGCTCAGCGTCCTAAACGACCTAAAGAATCGCGGCGTACAGGATATTCTCATCACCTGTGTCGATAATCTTACCGGTTTCTCTCAGGCCATTGCCGCCTGCTATCCGAAGACGGAGATTCAAAAGTGTATCATTCACCAAATCCGCAACTCGACTCGCTACGTGTCCTATAAGGATCTGAAGAAGGTAACAGCTGATCTGAAGCCGATCTACAAAGCGGCGACGGAGGAGATGGCGCTTGTGGAGCTGGATCGTTTCGAGGAAACATGGGGCGCTAAATATCCGCTCATCATCCGTTCGTGGCGCAGCAATTGGGACGAGCTGGCTACCTTCTTCAAGTACCCTCCCGAACTGCGCAAGCTCATCTACACCACCAATATGATTGAGAGCTATCATCGTCAGCTTCGCAAGGTAACGAAGGGAAAGAGCATTTTCCCCAGCGACGAGGCTCTTCTGAAGATGCTTTATCTTGTAACCATGGATGTCACCCGTAAATGGACGGGGCGTGTCCAAAATTGGGGACAGATGCTGCTGCAGCTATCCGTTTTCTTTCCGGATCGAATCGGGCAGCACTTGCCGTAAGGGGCCAATCTCCCCTAAGGCAGATTCCTTTATACATGAGTTTACACAAAATTATTGACAGACCCGGGTGGCAATTTTTCCTCCCCAACAGTGAGCAAATGCCATTCCTTCTTTGTTGGTACTGTCACCTCTACACATGTGGAGTGCGTAATAGGAATGCAACGAATCGATACGTAGAAATCCTTTATTTTCAACACTTTGCGCGATTTATGACTTTCACGGCAGACGGCAGCGACTTCAAAAATAAAGTGCTCAAAGACAAAATTGAGGTTTCCGTCGTTTTGGACCTGGATTTGGACGTCGGGTGTGTAGACATGTTGAATTCGTTAGGATGAGTTCAATTTAATATTTCGACGGAAGAGAGCCATTGTGTGTGTTACCTATCGAGAGCCACTTGTTAATTAAGTAGAGCTATGTTGTTAATCTTCAGAGCCATCTAAGGACTAAACGGGTAGTTTAGTGAAACAAAAATTGTTCCAATGCGTTGATGGGGTTGGTTGAGCTCCCTCGAGGAACGAGTTCAAAACCGAAAGGGCTGCCGCTGCAAGCCCTTCGCTCCGCTAACAGGCAGGAGTTCCGATATGTGGTATTATTTAATTGTATATCAACCATGGCTGCATACGGTTCTGAGTTCAAAAACAGATATTGTCGGAGGCGAAAATGGCACGATCCACGAAAACACAAATGCTGCTACTGACTGTTCCGCTGTTGGTCGTTCTTGCTGGTTGTTCCGGTAACCAGGTGGCTCCCGCCGCACAGAGTAGCCCGGTTACTTTGTCCGTTTCTGCTAACCAGACTGCCGACGTCGGCATTGGGCAGGCTTCTGATACCAATACTGTCACAAATTCTTCATCCATTTTCGGCAACGGGCGGGATTCTGGGAACCAATCGAATTTCAGTCAACCGAGTACGGACTCTGAATACGACGTCTCCAATCTGGAATTGACCCTGCCGAAGGGATGGAACCTGAATACCGAGGACCGCTTTGGCGCATCCCTCACCGACGAGAACGGAGTCAATCTCGGGAGCGTTGTCACGTACCCGTATGCTGACGATTTTGACTTCAAATTTTATAAGCCCAACCATAGCGAAATTACAAATGAAGAAGCGATCGATACTCCCATCGGAAGCGGCAAGCTATATACGCTCGACGCTGACAACGGTACTGCCGCCTCCGGCCTGACCGGCACTCATGACGTCTATTTCGCCGTCATACCGATACAAGACAAAATTATTTACGTACTGGAATTTTCAAAGCATGATAAAGAGGCGGCGTCCAAAAAGCAATTCGTCGGTCTACTGAACGGGTTGCGGTTAAAAAAGTGAACGCCAACCGATTGGAGAAAAGGCTGAACAGGCATGCCCTTAAGCCCTTCGTGGTTACTCTAAAGCCCCGAAATTACCTTTGAGTCTTTTCTCTTAATCCACTAGAATGTGAATTGGATTGTCATGGCTTCATTACAAGCGGTTTTGCGGGGCCTATATTGAGCCACGGTGTAGGTAGAAACGAGTCCTTGCTCTTTCATGATTCGACCCATTCTACGTCTGGAGACGACGAATCCGCGATCCTGGAGTTTGACTTTGATCTTTCGTGTACCGTAAGCTTTTCGATTCTTATGGAAAATATCCACAATTGTTTCAGTTACATTGTCTTCGTTCGGTTGTTCTTTCGTTTCATAGTAAAACGTACTTCTTGCGATTTGCAGGACGTCGCACATTGCTGATACCGAGTATTTATCAAGGTTGTTCTGGATGATAGCTACATTCGTCCCATGATCAGCGCGGCTTGCTTTAAAATGTCCACCTCCATTTTCAGACGCTGGTTCTCTTTTCGTAAAGCGATCAGTTCTTTTTCTTCTGATGAGCGATTGTCCTTCTCCTTGAAGGAGCCCGTTGTCTGAGCTTGCTTGATCCAGCGGTCTAAAGCGGAGGCAGTGAGGTCATATTCCTCCACAATCGCTGCTCTGGATTTCCCGTTTTCATAGAGTTCCACCATTTGTTTTTTAAATTCTGAGGTAAAGGTACGTCGTTGGTGTTTTGGCATTGTAGAGATCCGCTCCTTAGGATGATAGGTTTATTCTACATGCCCTTATTTTTTCTGTCCAACTTAGTGTAGCCGATCCACAAGACTGTCTTTCCAGACAAGAGTTTGAGAGTTACCAAGATGCTTACCATGTCGTTTCCAATTACCTCTTGTTTTACAATCAGCGACGAATACATGGCAGTTTATATGATCTATCCCCAGAGGAATTTTTTCAGGCTGTTCTTCAACAAACCGTAAAACCGCTCGTGATTAAGGTGTAGCTGAAGAATAAAGCCCTTTACATGGAGGGGCGGGCATGATAGGCTACTAGCCTCGCGATGCCTTGGTTCCTACATCGCCCTATCGCGAGAAATCATGCCCGCAGAGGCTCCGTGTCAAGGGCGGCTACGACGTAAAATCAATAAAAAACTACGCATTCGCTAGAATAAGGGTATAAGACTCTAAAGTTACGGGGTTAAACCGATCTGATTTTCGAGGATATGGGTATCATGAACGGTATCATCTTTTCGTATTCGCCACCACTACAAGAAGTCCAATAAAATCATATTTTTCAACGGTCTATATATATCCGAATGGCTCGGGGCGGTTCATCTCTTATTGAGTTGCACTTCAATTCTTTTGGGCTGACTTCTTCCCAGGTAAAAAAGCAACAGTGCCGGTTACTGCTCTAGAAAGAAACCTATGAGGGCATACCTTTTCCAAGGGTAATACCACCCATAAAGCTCCTGTAGAGCAAAGGATCGTGAATTCCATATCCATCTTTTTTCGTGTACATTATAGATACGAAGTTATTACCCACCTTCAGTTATCCCTACTATATTTAATTTTTGAATCCAATCAGAAATGATAATATCTCCTGACTCGTTGATTAATTGGATTTCTATGCTCCTGTTATCTTCAATAATTTCTCTAAGGTCGTTTAGAGGTATTTCGTTTTTGATTTCAAATGTTCCAGCTCCATATCCATGACTTTCACTTTTATCAAGTGTTACCTTCTCTCCATAGAGTATAGGAAATTCTTCCTTATCCTCATTAATAAAATCCAACAACTTTGGGTTGGTTATATTCATTTTCATTGTAAAAGGACCTATCTTATTATTTGATTCGTTTATTAAAAAATAGTCAATAGTCAACAATTTTGTTTTTCCATGTCGAACATAATTTACCATTGACTTTTCTTGATCAAACGATATTTTATTCCCCGTGCTTGAGTTATTTGTGCTGCAACCTATAATAGTGAATGTAATAAGAAACAGGATTAACACCCTTGTTATCAATACAATACCCTCCATTTTTTATTAGAGTCGTTAAATTGAACGAGATCGGTTTGGTTATCCGATCTCGCCCTTGTGCTTATTCTACTCCCAGTTGAACTCAATATTACCCATATATTTTACTATATCCTGTTGGTATAGACCAACCAATCGATTTTGGTATGACAATTCGTCTTCATCTTTTAATTTAGGGTTTTCAGAAATGTATTTTGGCAGTAACTTGGACCAAATGACATTCTGAGTATACAAGTCACGATCATATTCAAACAATTCATCATAACTTTTTAATCCCATTCCCTTAGTTACTTCCTCGACAAGATTGATTCCTTCTTTATGACTCATAATAGATTGTTTTAAATCATTAAAATAATTAGTCACTTCATCGTCTGTAATACTAATCTGATTTGCTTTTGCATACTCTAGAACGATTTCATTTTTTAATACTTGCTTTGCCGCATTTTCAACAAACTGGCGTTGATCAGTAACCGTTTCAGAATTACCATTTAAGCTTCGGTTGACTGCAATTCTGTTTATCCATTTATTAAGTTCTTTATCGTTTATAAAGTAATCTTTGACTTGACCGTTGCTGTTTACTTTCAATATTGCATTTCCTACTCCCGCAATTACTAAATCTTTCATTTGCAGACCTTTCGCAATTACTTCTACTTTGCTAGGATTATTCATGGTTGTATTAGTGCTAGCAGTAAAAGTAGACGCAGGAGCAAAGCTACCTGTAACGGTGTTTTGGCTTCCGGGGAAGGTTGAATAGAACCCCTCACATTCAACCGTAATAACCGCCCCACTTATATGGTCAAAGTTCATATTTTGAGCAGAACTCCAGTAGTAAAAAGCTTTGTATCCACCGCCAAAAAAAGAAGTGTTGGGAGAAAAAATGGATCCATGCATTATGTCATTAGCATTCCAATTATATGCATTCACGGAACCTATGTTTGTTCCTGATGAGTCTTTAAAATTGACCGATAAAGCATCCTATTTCTTTGTTCTACGGCGATATAAAGTCAGAGTGATTACATTTAAAATGATGGTAACAATAAATAAAACTGATGCGGCGAAAGCTACAACACCATTTGTATCTATAAGAGCAGAAAAATCTTCATTTCTAACCATAAAATAATAATGGTATATTTGCATAAGTAACGAAATAGTACAAGAACTGGTGCTGATAATGAAATAGACGATCCAATTCCTATGATCAAATTTTTCAATTCGAATGAGATTAATAATAGGAAGTATCCAAGCAATAAGGCCAAATAAGAGACTACCGAGATTAATCCAACCAGTCATCTGAATTCCCCCCTTCTTTTTTCATTCTTCATGGATAAAATCTTATACCAATATAATAATGATAACATAATTGATTGCTCGTTTTGTTGATTCAGTAAACCTAAGTAATTAGGGTTTGCTGAACGATCCCTTAACCGGCGAGAAATGCCCTCCCAAACACAACTTGAAGCAAGTAACGAAAATAGAGAAAAAGAAAAGGCGTGCCCGGATTCTTTCGAGACCATACTTGCGTTTTCCTTCGTGGACGCACATGCGGCTGGTGGATGCTGACGATCCGATCATCAACCTGGTGCGTTCGGTTCGTATACATTTCTTGCTGTTGTCGATATAGCTCATGCACCACCAGCAAATTCTTGTACTGCCGTTTGTTCAGTGCCGTGAGGGGCGTGATATGAGCGAGTTGCTCAACGATTCGAATATCCCGTGCGATGAACTTCAGTTGTCTGCCAATGGCCTTGCGGAGCTTACCGAATCCGATCCGACGCTGCTTTGCGACTTCCAGATAAGCGTTAGGCGCTTTCTGACGATACGTGCGTGGCTTCGCTAGCTTGCCGCGGTGCGGCTCATTACGGTGATCGTTCGTAGTGTAAAAAGAAAATAAACCATTAGACTGAAAATTATCAAGACCTAGGCTTAAGAAAATTAAATAAAATAAAGGGTTCCACATATTATACATGACTAATATGTGGAACCCTTTATTTTTAACTATCGTTTCCCGTTACTGGAATCAGACATTTTTATCGGGTCCCATTTCTCTTATTATCCCAATTCTTTTCATTAATTCAATTCTGCCGATGTTTTCATACTGTTCATTAACAAAAGAAATTACATCATTTAAGTATGAAGATATTTTGTTAAGATAACTCTCAAAACTATAAAAAGTCATATCATCAGGTACACGTTTATCCTCATAAAGTTGCAAATAGAGCGGCCACCAGTCAAACTGTACAGGAACCGGGTAGCCGAGGTTTTCTAAATCCTTTTCTAAATCATCTAAAAAACGCAATTGCGGAATATTACCTTTGATTAAGTCTTCTTTTCTTTCTATTTTTCTCATTTCTTCAACTGCTTTTAATATGCCCGGCAAAAAATCAAATGGATCGAAACACTCTGGGACATTAGTAAATTCGGCAACTCGTTTTGCCCCTTTTACTGCGCATGCTTTACGGATGCGGCCTACGAATTTCCGAGGCGTTGCAACTGACGCTCCAGGATATTGACCTGAACAAAGGCACCTTGTTGTAACCGTCAAGTCCATTTGAACATTTTTCGATAAATAAGATTGAACACTTTTAGCTGAAAATCGTTTGCCGATGTTTAAGACGATAACTGTCACCTTGCAGTTGAATAATTTCACTCTTGTGTAGGATGCGGTCTAGGATCGCCGTTGTAATTGCTGGATCACCAAGCAGCTCTGCCCATTCCTCGGGCCCCTTGTTCGACGTAAGGATGATGGAGGTTTGGCCGTAGAGCTTGTTGACGAATTGAAAGAATAAGTTTGCTTCGATCCGATCCATTGCCATAAACATAAGATCATCCATGATCACAAGGTCAGATCGGTAAATCCGCTTCATTTTGTATTGGGAGGCCCTTGAAATGGCCTCCGTTTTTAGCAGTTGAACCAGTGCGTCCATGGTCACAAAGCTAACCTTATAACCCTTCTTTAGGGCCTCCACGGCAAGGCCAATCGCAAGATGTGTCTTCCCGACGCCTGGTGGACCAAGGAAGATGAGGTTGTAGTTTTGTTCCAACCAGAGTAATTCTCGCAGTTGGCTGAGTTGCCGTTTGCTAAGCGACTGCTGTTCTTCGAGTCGGAACTCCTCCAACGTTTTGATCTCCGGCAAAAGTGCCCATCGGTATCGCTTGGCAAGTTGTTTCTCCTCGCGGCGGTTCAGTTCGTGCCGTAGAAGCTGCCCGAGAAACTGACGACATGTCCACTCCTTGGATTCTGCGTCCATCAGGGTCTGTTCAATGACTTGCGCGGCCTCGGTTAAGTTTAGATTGCGTAAGGCCTGTCTAAGCTCAAACGTTGCTTCACTCATCGCTGTCCTCCTGAAAGAATTGCCTTGTAGGCGGAAAAATCCCGAACTTGAGGCTTTACCTGCCGCTTCTTCGTATCGGTGTCCATAAGCGGTTTGATAGGGGGCTGGGAAACGGATGTCTGCTGCGTGTGTACGGTAAGATAAAAATACCCAAAATGATCAAACGGATTTCCCCAAAAAAATCGTGCAAAATTCCCCACTTTAATCGTGCGGAAATGGACCGAATCTAGCAACTCCGTTACCCTGTTCGTAGACGATGAGGGGGCGGAGACGGGGAGATGCTGAAGATGAGTCAGATTGAAACGATCAAGAACATGCAAAGCAAGGGGCTTGGGCCGAGCGCGATCGCCGAGCGGCTGCAGATGGACCGAAAGACGGTGAGGAAGGTCATGAAGTCGGAGACGTTAGAGAATCGAAAACCGAAGGCGGCAGTGGCGCAGCCTTCCAAGCTGGATCCGTACAAGCCACTCATCCAAAGCTGGCTCGAAGAAGATCGTAAGAATCGCTACAAGCAGCGGCACACGGCGCAACGCCCACTATGGTTTCGAGGTCACGTTCTGCAATCCGTACGCTGGCCACGAGAAAGGCAATGTCGAGAACAAGGTCGGCTACTTTCGGCGCAACTTTTTCGTGCCGCTGCCCACCGTGACGGACATGCAGGCCTTTAACGAGGAATTGCTCGGCCGCTGCGAAGCCGATTGGCAGCGTGAACATTACAAGAAAGGCGTCCCGATTCACCTGCTCTTTGAAGATGATAAGAATGCGCTGCTCTATCTTCCGCGCCATCCGTTCGCCGCCTGTCGCTATGCCCGCGTGAAGACGGACGGCTACGGTAAATTCTCGATTGACGGCAAGCACTTCTATTCCTCGTCACCAGAGTGGGCCGGGCGCGAAGTCACCGTGCGAATCGGGGCCCACACCGTGGAACCGCTCCTGCCAAGCGGTGAGCCGATTACGATCCATCTCCGTCTGTTTGGCAAACAGCGGACAGACAGTGTGGACGTGCGGACCACGCTCAGCCGCCTATTGCAGAATCCCGGCGCCTGGCGCAACAGCCAGCTGCGCAAAGCGATTCCGGATCTGCTGCGCGAAGAACTGGACAAGCTGGAACGCACAGAACTGAAAGAGACGCTGGCGACAATGGAGCAGCTCTCCGGGCGCTATGGATTCGACACCGCCCTGCAGGCCATGGAGGAAGCGACCAAGCTCGGACGGCTCACCAGTGCGAACAGCATCGTGCTTGCCGCCAGGCTGGCCTCGTTTGAGCCGGAAGAAAGTCCAAGTGTCGATCTGAGCGTCTACGACCGGATGCTGGAGCCTGTCGGCGGGGTGAAGCCATGAGCGCGATTCGGGAACGGGAGGCGCTGCGCGCGGAGATCTCGGCCTTCTGCAAGAAGCTTGTGCTCAGCCAGCGTGCTGTCCAGCTGTGCGAAACGGAGGCGACGCCCAAACAGGAAGAGTTCTTGCACCGCGTACTATCTGAGGAGATGGAAAGCCGGGAGCGTAGCCGCCGCACTAGGCTACTCAGCCGCGCCGGATTTCCGGTCTACAAGACACTGGAGGGTTACGAGCGCCATGGCGTCAAGCTGCCGAGCTCACTGCAATGGAGCGATCTGACAGAAGGCACGTTTATTGAAGGACGGCGAAATCTGGTGTTGTACGGCCCCGTCGGCACCGGCAAGACGCACCTGGCCATTGCGGCTGGGCTGCGTGCCTGTGAGCTCGGGATGACAGTGAAGTTTTACACGGTCGCAGAGCTGGTGATGCGTTTGGCTGAAGCGAAGCGCGGCGGCACGCTCGAACGCCTAATGAGCGAGATCCAGCGCTGCCAGCTTCTCATTCTTGATGAGTGGGGGTATATCCCCGTTGACAAGGACGGCGCGCAGCTGCTCTTCCGTGTCATTGCCGACAGCTACGAGAGCCGCAGTCTGGTTATTACGACCAATCTGGAGTTCTCCAAATGGGGGACCGTCTTCACCGATGACCAGATGGCCGCGGCGATGATTGACCGTTTGGCGCACCACGGGCACCTGCTCGTATTCGAAGGCGAGAGCTACCGGATGAAGCATGCGCTCATGAAAGAACGGTAAAAATTCCCCACGACGATGATGGGGAAAAATGCACGATTTTTTTGGGGATTTTTGCTTGACGAAATACAGCTGCTGTGGCCGCTTGTAGTGTTCTACGGCATCTGCAAAATCCGTCGCCCGGTATAACCGATGCTTCACGCAGTAATGAAGTGCCTTCTCCATCGCTTTGGAATCCGCCCCTTCCAATGCCCGCCCAATGAGCTGCAGTTGGTCACGGATATACCTTGGCTTTCGTTTGTAGATCTCATGGAGAAAGGGCACGGCCGTCTCTGGAACAGGGAATGCTTCGGCTACCGTCTGGATGTAAGCGGCTATTCCCTTGGTTCGATCCCGTTTGTGGTTCGTGTTTTGAATCAGTTTTCCACTGCCGGACCCAAGCGGATGTTCCGCCAGAACCTGGCCAGTCTCCACGTCGTAAATTTTCAATTGGCTAGCTTCGGTTACCTGAATGCCCACTCGTTTATCTGTACCGTCATAGGTTCCCAAAGGGACGGAGTAGCGGTTTCCTTCATACCAAATGGTGTTGTCCTTCCGAACGGTCCTTGTTATACTTGATGGTAACGGGTTTATTTTTGTGTGGACCGGGCGGAGGTGCTCCCTTTCAAGAGCAAACACTTCGGCCGGTATTTTTTTCGTTGTATAATGCATCGAGGCATTTCCTGTGCGATGAAGCCAGGCAACACAGTCTTCGTTCAATTTATCTACGTGGCTGAACAGGCGATGACGTGCGAAATTTCTTTTTACATACTTCACGACATTTTCAATCCGGCCCTTACTTTCAGGATCTTGCTTCCGGCACATCCGGATTTGGAAACCTCGCTCCTTCACATACCCCGCAAATTCATGAGTGAGCAGGAGATCTCCATGATTTTCACTGGTCAAAAGCAAATGGTCCTGATCATAGACAAGTTCCTTCGGAAATCCACCGAAGAAGGAAAACGCATCTTCGTGCATCTGAATGACGTCCTTCGTGGTGAACGGGCGGTCCTGCCACTGAACATATTTATATCTCGAATGAGACAACACAAAGGCGATGAACCAAAGTCGAACCAGATTTCCTTGCGGGTTGCGAAGCTTCGTCTCTCCAAAGTCTACCTGAGTTTGGTGGCCCATAGGAGGATCTTCTACCGCTTCGTACTGCCTGATCTGCATCGTTTTCGGAATGCCATGCTTGCTCCGAAGCTCTCGCACATAATTCCTTACCGTACCTTCAGAGATATTTCCCACCTGATACCGTTCTTTAAGCCAATCTTGTACTTGTGCAGCAGAGAGATCGGGGTACTCCCGCAACCACTCTACAATGGTTTTTTCATAACCATCCAGCTTCTTTTTCCTGCTCTCTAGCTGTTCCAGATACTCACTGAACTGATCGGGATTCATCATTTCTGGATAGCTCCAATCTTCTGGCAATTTGGGTAATCTTTAATCCTTCTTGCTTCATCCGTTGAATGGAGAAGTACATATGCCACCTCTCTAAACGTCTCATACTCTTCCTCACCATTGATGTTTTATCTGCCAAAATGATACGAGGTCGAGTATGGGGGGTAAAGAGTGTTCATTCTTATTTGTCGTTTTCTGTTGATTTTATTTTACCGGTTACACTTGTCCATTCGCTACACAAAATTCAATAAAGAACGAATCCTTCCCATGTCGGACAAGCAAGGTCGAAAATACCTGCGCATACGTCATCCCGGAGGTGAAGTGGGTTGAAGCAAACTGATTTTGCACGGACACTGACGCTATTTCTGACCGATTTTCTTCCCGGGCAACGGAACGTCAGCCCCCATACGATCGCATCTTACCGTGACACCTTCAAACAATTTCTCCTATTCATGCAAGATAAACAGCAGGTAAGGCCGGAGAGAATTTCATTTGCAACCTTAACCGCACCGAGCATTAAGGATTTTTTACAATGGCTCGAAACTTCCAGACAAGTGAGTATTAGCACCCGGAACCAGCGATTAGCCGCGATTCACAGCTTCTTCCGATTTGCTCAAGCGGAGAATCCGGAAATCTTGTTCGAGAGCCATCTTACGCTGGATCAGTTAGCCTGTTTATTTGAACAGCCCGATACATCGACAAAAGAAGGGACGTCGTAACTTGGCCTTGATGGTCGTCTTGTACGACGCTGGGGCAAGGGTGCAGGAATTGATTGATCTGAAGGTTTGTGATGTGTGACTGTTTCATCCCGCAATGATTACCTTGACCGGCAAAGGCAACAAGAAAAGGAACATTCCAATTATGGCCAAAACCCGAAATCTTCTGGAAGGTTACATGACCGAAAACCACCTGCTTGATATGGGGCGCCAACAAAGCCCTCTGTTTTACAACAGCAGATACCAGGCGTTTACAAGACCCGGCATTACCTACATCCTCGGCAAGTACATGAAACAGGCAAAACGCTGCAAGGTTTTTCCGGAACAATTGCACCCGCACATGCTCAGGCATTCTAAGGCTCTTCATCTGTTGGAATCTGGTGTTAACCTGATTTACATTCGTGATTTGCTGGGGCACGTGAGTGTGACAACAACGGAGATCTATTTGAAATTCGATACGGAGCTTAAAAGAAAGGCCTTGGAATCAGCATATCCCCAAGTGACGAGTCCTGACACTCCCGCTTGGGAAGAAAACATTGACATGATGCAGTGGTTGCAGAACCTTTGCCGTCCTTGATCGTTATGGAAAGTTTCTCGGTAACGACCGCAGGTCTAGTACGGATTCTTTCGAGGATCTTTCCATAACCAAATTCTTTCGATAATTTCCCTTATGGTAAGTTTTCCATAACGGAAAGACCCGGTTTAAACCCGTAACTTTAGAGTCTTACACCCTTATTCACACGATTGCGTAATTTCTCATTGATTTACGTCGTTGTCGCTCGTTGTCGCCCTTGACATGGAGCCTCCAGCGGGCATGATTTTTCGCGATAGGGCGATGCGGATAACACATGCATCGCGAGGCTAACAAGCCTATCATGCCCGCCCCTCCATGTAAAGGGCTTTATCCATCATACCTTAATCACAAGCGGTTTTACGGCTTGCTGATGCATAGCTTGATGAAATTCCTGCGGGGATAGATCATACAAACTTCCATGGATCCGCCGCTGATTATAAAACAAGAGATAGTCAGATACGATACGGTATGCATCCTGATAACTCTCAAATTCATGCCTGGAGAGACACTCTTGTTCTAAAATGGCATGAAATGCTTCGATATGCGCATTTTTATTCGGCGTTTTCGGAGGAATACGTTCATGTTCTACACAATACTCCAGGCATGCTTCTTCAAAAGCATGGCTGATAAATTGCGGGCCGTTATCGGTACGAACCACGGGCAGCTGATCTTTCTCAAAGAGCCGCCGTTTCCATAACGCTCTCTGCAGGATTTGCGCAGCATGCTTCCCTTCACAAGAGAGGCCCATGTGGTAGTCGATAATCGATCGGTCGTAGACGTCAATCAGGCTGAGCAAGAAAAAGAAACGCTGCTCTGCTGCAATATAGCCGTATTTCACGTCCATCTCCCAAAGCTGATTCGAAGCGCAAATCTCACGGTTGTTCGCCAGCTTTCGGGGATATTGGATTCGCTTCCGGCGTTGTGGCTGCAGGATGCCCAGTTCCTGACACAGCCGGTATACTTTTTTCTTGTTAATGATCAGCCCATACTGTCGTTTCAGGCATACGGTTAATTTACGGTAACCGTAAGTCGCTTCTTCCCCGGCAATAAGCTCCATCAGCCATTCCTTGATCTGCTCATCGCTGACGGGACGCCGCTTATGATCCAAGGAAAAGCCGGGAATCGGCCGTCCGCCGTTATACACTCGCTCTTGCTTGAAGTGTTTCTTCCGGTAATAGTACGTCGCTTCACTGACGCCGACGATTCGCAGCACCACTGCAGCTTTATAACCCCGCGCAATCCATTTGTCGGCGATCTCTATTTTGTCCGATAGGCGGGGTTCACCTTTTTTACGAGATCACGAAGAATCGCAATCTCCAAATCCTTCTCGCCCAACAGCTTTTTCAATTTGTCGTTTTCCTGCTCTAACGCTTGAAACTCTTTGGATGATGGAGTGTAGGCTGCAACTTTTTTGGATTCTGGTGATGCGTTTTTCCAGTTTGCATGCTTCGATTGACGAATCCAACGAGCGAGCATTTTCCCGTCTATTCCATGTCGTCTTGCAACTTGGCTGGCATTGCCTGCTTCTAAGGCTTCTTGGATGAGCTGTTGTTTAAATTCAATGCTGTAACTCTTGCGCTGCATCTTTGATCCCTCCACTTTTGTTAATTCATATTGTAGTGGATAAGGAGAAAAGACTCAAAGGTAAATATGGGGCTTTAGAGGACCCACCTGGCCATCGGCTTGGGCATCGAAGCCTTAAAGAATGGCCGTAAAGTCAGCTTTGTGACGATGGATACACTGATTCATCTGCTGAAAACCCCAACTGATTTCACGGTCATCTCAGTATAAGGTGAAACGCTTGTTACACAGTGATCTAGTGATCCTCGATGATTTAATGTTTATGGCCATGGACCAAAATGAAGCGAACATGTTCTTTCAGTTCATAAACAAGCTTTATGGTCAAACATCGATTATTTTAACTTCCAACAAAGGCCCCGAAGATTGGGGCGAACTCTTGGGAGATCAGGCCATTACAACGGCGATCCTTGACCGAATCCTGCACAAAAGCGAGGTGATTCAGCTGAACGGAGACAGCTATCGCTTGAAGTATCGGCAGACGATTTTTCAGAACGCTTAGTGTTCAAAATTAATTAGCGAAAATTGTTCAAAAGGTCTTGACGGTTACACTTTGCTGGGACATAGTGAGGGTACGATTATCGCAACTCTATCTGCCAGTCGAAAACAGGTAGACGGAATCATTTTATTGTGTGGCGCCGGTACATCATTGAAAAGTGTCATGACATTTCAAAATGAAGCATTATTATCAGAAATCGCTAGCAAATCCGGATTTTCTGGAGTGCTCCTGCGCAAGCTTGTGTCGCGCGAAAAACAGCAGCTCAAGCAGAAGAAGCTATTTGATAAAGTAATGCAAACCAAAGAATCTACTGTAAGGATTAGCGGAAGAACCGTTCAAGCCAAGTGGTTAAGAGAGCATCTATCTCTGAACGATAAAGATATTTTAAACTTGCTGTCATCTTTAAAATGTAAGGTTCTGGCGATTAACGGAAGCAAGGATGCTCAATCTCCAATAGAGCCTTTTTGTAATTTGAAAAACTTAGATTTAGAAAATGTCCATACCGTAGTGATTGATGATATGAACCATATGTTGAAAAAACAAGATCATGCTTACTCTATATTAACATTAAATAAAATATATAAAAAACTGAAGAATGAACCGATATCATCTGAACTTGTTAACGAGATTAAACATTGGGTTCAAACCATATCAATTGAATAGTCGGAGGTGTTAACTGTGAAAAGGGTGGTAGCTGTATTGGTTTTAGGGCTGGTGGCTGGCGCTGTTTTAGGAACACAGCAAGTAATGTCTTTAACGCCTGAAATGGAAAGCCAGATTGCTGTCCAACTGGGGTCAAAGCAAGTCATTATTATAGTGGCTATGCTGCAAACAGCAATTATGGCGAGTATTGCCACTATAGTAGGATCTTGGACTTCTCCAAAAGTAGGCTTGAACAAATCGTTTTTTTATAACAGAAAAAGCATTGCCGCAGCAGTGGTCATCGGACTATTGTCTGCCGGATTTATCGCTATTTCGGAAAAGTTTATATTTGCTGAAGCGTTGGGACTGGATGAGAAATTTGAATTTTCCTGGCTTAATTTTCTTGGCAGTGTATTATACGGTGGCATCATCGAAGAAGTGCTTCTAAGATTCGGACTTATGTCGCTTATTATATGGATTGCCAGCAAAATTACGAAATCTGTGAATAGCAATGGAATTTACATTGCCGGTATTGTCATCGCCGCACTCATATTTGCAGCAGGACATCTTCCTGCGACTGCACAAATGTTGGGTTTAAGTCCATTGTCTGTAATCCGTACTTTGCTGCTTAATTTTTTGCCGGGGCTCGGGTTTGGCTATTTATATTGGAAACATGGATTAGCATATGCAATGCTCGGACATATCTCCACGCACGTCATCAATCAATTGATTCTTCTCCCTATATTGTTCAATTAAATGCGCAGGTTTTTGCAGAATTTAGGAGGTTCAAGCAACAATGGAAGAACTTATATTTCACGACATAAACATTGAACACATTCCAATTGTAAATAGTTGGTGCTGCGATGATGACAGTTTTCATGTTATATGATAGGAACCCGTGGAATAGTAGATTATATGATTGGCATTGTTGTTTTTCTGCTTACTATGATCCTATTATCTGGGTTAATCACACTGCTAATTCATTGGACAAAGAAACATACCTTCTCTTTATATTTGGATCGCGCTCACTTGCTTTTTCTTGGTGTTCATATGTTTTATAGGTCCTTGGGAATTAATGTTTATTGTCTCTATATCAATTGTTGTTTCCTTCTATTTCATTGGGATGATGATTTGTCGCCTGTTGAAAGGTCAATATCGTCAGTCAAGTAAGTTATCAAAGATAATGACATTAGTGCTGTCATCTTTATCATTAGCCTGTATTCTTTTTGGTGGTTATTGGTTATTTAATAGTGGTGATAGCGAATTGCCAATATTATATAGACTGAAGACTATGAAAACAACGGAACAGTATTCTCTTCCATTGGCTAATCCGTCTGTACCGGGCTCTTATCAAGTCAAGACATTAACGTACGGAAGTGCCAACAGCTATCGAAAGGAATTCAATGCTGAAAATTCACTGATTACGAAGCCAGTGGATGGCTCGTCATTTGTGGAAAATTGGTCCTCAATCCGCACTAAAACATTTGGATTCGGGTCGGATCAAATGCCGCTTAACGGGACAGTATGGTATCCCGATGGAAAAGGAACGTTCCCCTTAGTCATCGTTGTTCATGGTAATCATCTAGCCACAGACTACTCACATCCTGGATATGCTTATTTAGGTGAATTGCTAGCCAGCAAAGGTTATATTTTTATATCGATTGATGAAAACTTTCTGAATACTTCGCCGTATGATGACTTATTCATGTTGAAAGTATTAAAAATGAAAATCCAGCCCGCGGTTGGCTTATTTTAGAGCACTTAAAGGTATGGGAGGAATGGAATAACACAAGGGACAATCTATTTTTTAACCTCATCACCTGAAAATGGCAATATCAAATTCAATTATAACTTTGGCATTCGCTCCATATTTCTATTGCAGGCACTAGGTAGAAGATACCCGCGGCAACATAGCAAGTTTACCGTTAAGTAGTTTTGGAGAATAGTAGTAAAGTATTTGATGAGGTCATTAACTACCTTGAAAAGGTAGTTCTAAGTGGGGATGAAATTGATTATGAAGAAATTACAAAAATTGTGTCTGCACCCGTCGCTTTATTCCAAAGAATATTTGTTTTTGTTTCAGGAGTTACCATTTCAGAATATGTAAGAAAACGTAGATTAACACTAGCAGGGTTTGATTTAAAAAAGGTGAGGATTCTATTATTGATATAGCGTTTAAGTATGGTTTTCATTCGCACTCTGTTTTTTCGCGAGCATTCAAAGAACATCATGGGATCACACCTTCGGAAGCAAAACTAATCAATTCAAAACTCAATGAGTATCACCCAATGAATTATCTTGAAATGAGATTTATAGGAGGCGAAAGAATCATGGCAAAATTAAAGAAAATCGTGTATAAGGAATTCGACGAACGTCTAATGGTTGGAGTTCATTATAACACTTCATTTTTTGAGGCTGGAAACGCATGGAAATCATTTTTTGAAAGCGATAAGATTGACTATTTAAAAAATTTATCTGAATTTACTTATTGTGAGGATATTGATGAAAATGATGGTATCGGAATGATGTTTAATTTTCAAGATACAAATGCTTTCGAATTAATATTAGGAGATTTTATGAGGGTAAATACACCGGTTCCCCATGAGCTGTACAAAAAACATATTCCAAGCGGAACGGTGGCTTGTATCCAAATTGAGGGAAATAACATCGCAGAAATTGTTGACTCGGCCTTCTTGTTGATTACAGAAGCCATTGAAAAAACTGATCAAGAAATTGATTTTGAACAGTTTTATTGGTGTGAGATATATACAAAAGAACGATATTCCATTCCACTAAGTCATGGTGAAAAGGTAGTTATTGATTATATTTTGCCAGTAAAATCGGAATTATTCGCCATGTGAAGCGACCTTTGCGGCTAGTTATAAGCCTTCGAAGCGATGTCGGTTCAAACTTTCAACCAGATCCATTGTGTTCATTCTGTAATCCCCAGACAGTTATCGATGAAGCTGATTTGGATACGATTAGAAAGCTTTTCACTACGATCATCAGAGCAGATCGATTTAATGCCGGAACGTATGCATTGATGATTGATAACGCAACCCTGAATTTATTTGGGAAGAAATGCTTAAGGATTACCACTGGAGGATGAGTGGGATGCCTTTTATCGCGGCGAACTAAAAATGACTAAAGAGGAAAACTGGGAGCGGATTTTTGATTATCAATTGTTGAAACAATCGCCTTGGTGAAATGACGAGCCGCAAGGGGTTACAAAGGAAGACAACATGATTTAATATTTTGTTGGAGGTCAGAAAATTTTGATATTGACATTCTTTGAAATATAAAGGGATATTTGCTCTACAATTGTTAAGGTTGAGTAGTTTAAATTCTAAATAGACAACAAAATGAGGATTCAGGTTGCATAACCATCATTTTTGTGAAAATCGCTTGTTGTTTTAAAGAAGTTACTAGTTATAATAATAATAACAGGATCTATGCAGTTCGTGTCATTAACTGGTAAACGGTGGTTTTTGCTGCACAAATGTCACTAATTTCTCAAAATTAGGACGAAAAACCACTTGACATTTTGGAAACACCCCCATAATCGCGAAGGATACCTCTATTTGCAGGGTATATCTTCTAGATTATAGGTGGTTTGCCAATGTCAGCGTTACAAAAACCGAGATTTACTGAGCTCAATCATAGTGAATGCGCGGGAGCCCCCGTCCTAAAAACTTTGTGGGATCGTTTTGACTTCTCTCTGCTGCTCTCCCAATCCGGCATGATGAAGCGTAGTGGAACACCGTCTTGGCTCCTTTGCTTCCTTTATGTCGTCGGTCTCGTTTCCAATTGTTCATCCGTTGTTCAAATGGCACAGTTAGCCGACAAGGATGCCTTGCTGAAAGTCATGTTCCAGCCCTGGAAGCTCACTCAGTATACGTTGAGCCGCTTCTTCACGACTAGCTTTGCCTGGATGACCTTTGGAAAAAAGCGTGTCGAGCGATTGCAGCAAGATACCCTGACCCGACTCTCCGATGGGGATGTGGTCAATCTCGATGATACGCATAGTGCGCATCCCTACGCCAAACAACTTCCGTTTCTCAGCTGGCTCTACGACCATTCCACAAAAACGTATGCATGGGCGATGAATCTTGTGGTCCTGCAAGCTGTCCTAAAAAGCGGATTGGAATATCCGTTGTTTTACCGCGTGTGGCATAAGCCGGAAACGAAGGGTGAGGGTCTTACGAAGCTGGATCTGGCCAGACAGATGCTTTTGATGCTGCGTGAATCCGTCACATGCCGACTGTGGGTGGCGATGGACCGGTGGTATCTGTGCAAGAAATTTTTCGTATTCCTAGAAGAAAACAACTTTGATTGGGTAACCAAGGCCAAGCGAAACACCGCTTTATTCCGTAAAGTCATTGAACCCGGTACCCGTCGAGAACGCTTCGTGCCGCTGACTCCGGTCATGCTCATCCGCGAAGTGTTCAAGGACTTGACTCGTCAAGCGACATCCGGATTGAGTTCCATTTCCATTCCGGGTATTTACATGAAGCGCCCTTACACCACTATAAATCGAAAAGGAAAGCAAGTGACCAAACAACGATTTGTACCGATCGCCGCTGTTGTCGCCATGCGATTAAAGGAAGATGAACAACCCGATTCGAATCCCGTCCAGACAGAAGAGGAAGAGTCCCCTGCCACTTACAGAGGCGCGTACTTGCTCATCAGTAACCGCTTTGATGCGCCGGAGCAAGCATTGCAGACCTACGTAAAACGCTGGCGGATCGAAGTGTTCTTTCGTGCAGCCAAGCAGGAACTGGCTTTTGAAAAGTGCCATGCCCAATCCGAAGCGCATCACCATGCTCATTTCGAGCTATTGTTCGCCGCTGAGACATTATTAGCCGTTGCGCTTTTCGAACTGAACAAAGAAAAAACGAGTGATGAAGGCTACACCCACGGCGAAATGGTTCGTGGCCTCTTCCACACTCGTTGTCAGGTTCGCGTGAAAAACCACAAGGGCATTCAGCGAATCTCTATTGATTGTGACATACAAGTGCGGCAATTTGCAAGACTAATTGAATTGTTTTGGCCAGAGCATTATTTAATGCTTCTTTGGGTTACACCCAGACCAGAACTTTACCAGGTCTTACCACGAACTGCATAGGTCATGTAAATAATTCACATAATAAATAAATTGGAATATTTGAAAATAATTGGGTGAGCAGTAGATTGATAACGTTTCGAATTGCCAGCGACCGGAGAACTGGAGCTATTCATTGGGAGCCATTACGATTTTGGCGAGCAAAGGATGGCTCTTTTCTTTTCATTACGCAGTAAGGGATGTGATGCAAGGATGAAGTAGGGTAAGCCGCGCCTTTAAACGCACTAAATCTATATTAATAGTATGAATTATAAAGAAGAAAGCGGTGGATTCACATGAAAAGCAAGAAGATACTGGTTATATTTTCATTGATTTTAATGATTTTGCTGAGTTCCGCGTGCTCGGTAGATAATTCGGCCGCCGGTACCGAGACATCTAAGCCATCGGGCCAAAACGACCAGGAAAATACTGCGAAGGATGCGCAAACGACCTCATTCAAGGATTCAGGCTTAAAGGGCGTTGTAGATGGGCTGCCCGTGCCGTCGCTTGAAGGGAAAAAGATCGGTATTGCCGTTGTTGGAACGGACCATAACTTCGATCGGCAAGCTTACCAGGGTCAAATTGACCGTGTTAAGGAGCTTGGGGGAACCCCGATTGCAGTAGATGGGGAACGCAACGATCAGAAAGCGATTGCGGATATTGAAAATCTGATTATCCAGAAGCCCGATGCGATAATCAAGCAGCTCGGGGATACGAAAGTATTTGCCCCGACGCTAAAAAAGGTCGTGGATGCGAAAATCCCTTTATTTACGGTTGACCATCCCAGCGAGTACAGCATTACCAACCATCTGTCGGATAATTATTATATCGGCGAAGTGTTGGCGCGTACTATTTTTGAAAATATGGGCGGCGAAGGAAAAGTTGCTGTGTTTAACGGATTCTACGGGGTTCGGGTTGTAGCCATTCGTTATGATATGTTGAAATATGTCGCCAGAGATTACCCGAAGATTGAGTTTATAGAACCGGAATTGCAGGATGTTATCCCTGGCACGATAGAGGATGCCCGTAAGAAAGTTCAGGATCTTCTTGTCAAATATCCTGAAAAGAGCGGGCTGAAGGCCATTTGGGCCGGCTGGGACATCCCGAGCATTGGCGCTTCCCAGGCGGTAGATGCGGCGGGCCGCAAGGATATCAAGGTTTATGGCGTAGATGGAGATCCGGCTGCCATCGATCTGCTTGCCGATCCTAATACTTCCTTTGCGGCTGATGTAGCTCAGGAGCCTTATAAGATCGGACAGTCCGCCGTCGATTCCGCAGCGCGCTATTTGGCCGGACTGCAGGTGCCTAAGTCGGTATATGTGGAACCGCTTCTGGTTACGAAAGAAAACGCTGAACAAGCCAAGAAGATTCTGTTCAAATAGGTGGTGTTAACATGAAAAACAAGAAGACACTGGTTATATTTTCGTTGATTTTCTTGATTTTGTTTGGTTCCGCGTGCACGGTAAATGATTCAACCGTCGGCAACTCGACATCTGATCCATCCAACCCTACCGAACAGGACCAAGCCGCCCATAGCGATGATTCGCAGAAGCCCGCAGATGAAATCCAGATTAAGGACTCCGGCTTAAAGGGCGTTGTGGATGGTCTGCCTGTGCCGTCGCTGGAAGGCAAAACCATTGGCATATCGGTTATAGGAACGCAGGACAACAACGACAGACAAGCTTTTCAGGGGCAGATTGACCGTGTTAAGGAGCTTGGGGGAACCCCCATTGCGGTAGACGGGGAACGTAATGACCAGAAAACCATTGCTGATATCGAAAATTTGATTACGCAAAAGCCGGATGCGATTATCAAGCACCTTGGAGATACGAAAGTGTTCACTAATGTGCTGAAAAAGGTAAAGGATGCCAAAATCCCTTTGTTTACGATTGACCATCCGAGTGAATATAGTAACACAAACCATATGTCGGATAATTATTATATGGGTGAAGCCTTGGCCCGTCAATTATTCGAAGACATCGGCGGAGAAGGAAAAGTGGCTGTTTTTAACGGTTTTTATGGGGTGCAGGCTTGCCGGATCCGCTACGATCTGTTGAAATATGTCGCTCAAGATTATCCGAAGGTCCAGTTTATTGAACCTGAATTACAGGACGTTATCCCTGGAACCATTGAAGATGCCCGCAAGAAGATTCAGGATCTGCTGCTCAAGTATCCGCAGAAGGGCGATCTGAGGGCGGTCTGGGCATGCTGGGACATTCCGGGAATTGGCGCTGCACAGGCCATCGATGCGGCAGGCCGTAAGGACATCAAGGTGTATGGCGCAGATGGGGAACCGGCTGCACTGGATCTGGTCGCTGACCCGAGCAGCTCTTTTACAGCCATTGCGGCGCAGGAGCCATACAAGGTCGGTCAAGCGGCTGTTGATACGGCGGCCCGTTTTTTGGCGGGACAGGCTGTACCGAAAACGGTATATCTGGATGCTTTCATAGTTACCAAAGAGAATGTGGCAGAGGCGAGAAAGAAGCTGGAGCCTAAGTAACCAGCCTTATTCCAAAGGGCAGGGGAATTTGCTGTCCTTTGAATGATTCCCATGCGTAAAGGAGCGAGAAACAGGTCTATGAGTGAAGCATACATCTTACAGATGCTGGGCATTCAAAAAGAGTTTCCTGGAGTTAAAGCGCTCCAGCATGTTGATTTTGAGCTTCGTCATGGTGAAATTCATGGCCTTGTTGGAGAGAACGGAGCGGGAAGTCCACATTGATGAAAATATTGGCCGGGATTTACAGTCAAGACAGCGGAGAGATCTGGTTTCAAGGGCAACCGTTGGAGCGGCTGACGCCGAAGCTGGTAGAGAGGCTGGGCATCCACTTTATTCATCAAGAGCGGTATATTGTCCCTTATCTCACGGTGGCGGAATCTTTATTTCTGGGTATCGAGCCTTCCGTCACGCCAATAAAATGGATAAAACGGCGATCGCTTGAGAAAGAGGCCGAAGCTCATCTGAAAGAGAAGGTGGGTATCGATTGCTGGCCATCGGCTGATCGGCGAACTGACGGTAGGCGAGCAGCAGTTGATTCAGGTTTGCCGTGCCCTGCTTCATCAACCGAAAATTATTGTGTTTGACGAGCCTACAGCGGTGCTGGCGAAACGCGAGGCCGATCGATTGTTTGAAATGATCCGCGATCTGAAGGAAAGAGGCATCGGGATTATTTATATCTCGCACTATTTGGGTGAAATTGTTCAAATTTGCGACCGGATCACGGTTTTTCGAAATGGAGCCAAAATCAATACGGTGGATACGAAGGGACTGTCTATCGAGGATATTGTTTATATGATGGTGGGTCGGCGTTTAGAGGAGCAGTTTCCCGAGAAACACTTGGTCTCGGGCCATACCTTGTTGAATGTGAAAGGCTTAACTCACGAAACACAATTTCGCAATATCGATTTGCAAGTCCGCAGCGGTGAAGTTGTCGGCGTCACGGGATTAATGGGATCGGGGCATTCCAGCCTCGGACAGGCTCTATTCGATGGCGTCGGCCTGGTGGGCGGCCATATTGAAATTGAAGGCCGCCACATGGCCGGCATCAATCCGGAGCGGGCGGTATCTGCAGGCATCGGGTATTTGCCTGAAGATCGGCGCAGACAGGGGATTGTGCAAAATATGTCGGTTCGAGAAAATATCACACTCGCAAGTCTCAAAAAAATAAGTAAAGCGGGCGTCATTCGATTAAAACAGGAGTTTCGGAAAGCTGCCGAGCTCATCGAGCGGCTGGAAATTCGCACGCCGAATCAGGAAGCATCCGTGAATTATTTAAGCGGCGGCAATCAGCAGAAGGTCGTGCTGTCCAAATGGCTGAGCAGCGGGGCTAAATTGTACATTATGAACCAGCCTACGGCTGCGGTAGATGTAGGCGCCAAGGTGGAGATTTACTCGTTGATCAGCAGCTTGGTCAAGCAAGGGGCCGGCGTGCTTTTGGTCACTCAGGATTTGCAGGAACTGATAGGCCTGAGCAACAGAATTCTGGTCATGTACCGCGGAGAAATCATTCGTGAGCTGGATGGAAGTGACGTGACATCGGATGAGTTGATGCTCAGCTTGATGGGAGGAGGAACCTGAATGATTCCGGTAATCCGAAGGAGTAGCGGTACGAGTACGATTTCTTCAATTTCTTCTTTTGTATTTAGGTATAGCGGTTATTTTACCTTTGTTCTTGTGGCCTTGTATTTTTCCGTTCGCTCCCCTGCTTTTTTGACGTTGAAGAATGTGCTGAATATTTTGCTTCAATCCAGCGCTTTGGGGATTATTGCCTGCGGTATGACAGCCGTTATTATCGGCGGCGGCAACCATGTCATTCGAGGGGGCATTGATTTATCACTGGGGAATAATCTCGCTCTCAATGCTGCCATTACAGCAGCGTTAATTAGTTGCTCCTGAAAAAGTCGATTTTCAAAAATAGTTTCGGGTTGCTGGCTGGGTTGTGAGGGGGAACTTTCCCTAATGATCGGTTTCCATGTTAGTTTTGGAGCATTTTTGCCGCTCTTTGCAGGTTGTGGGTCAGAATCCCGAAGCCGACCCAGCATTTTGAGCCGACAAAGCCCCGATACCTGCTGCGGTTCAAACCGTACTTCCGCTTGAGAAGACTAATCTTCGCTTCTCCAGCTGCACGGTAACGCTGCAAGTCTTTGAACCATAATTCGTTTTCGTACTCGGATCGGGCAATGCCTTTTTTGCCCTTTCGCGGCAAGCTAGCTCGCTTCACACCAAGTTCGGTAATGGCCGTTTCGTTCTTCTTGCTTGAGAAACCGCGGTCGGTCGCTACAGCTTGCGGCGCTTTGCCGAATTGCTTGATATGCGCCTGTACAGCGGGAACGAGCAGTTCATCATCCGAGGGGTTCCCCTCGTAGACAGCGTAGCCGGTCACAAAGCCGCTTTCCGTCTCGTCGATTCGCACCTTGTAGCCGAACTCAGTTCCTTTGGCCAGCTTACCTTTCTTAATCGGTCTTGCTTCCGGGTCAAAGAAACTGACGATCCGATCTGCGATGATTCGATTGCCGGAAACGACCTGTTTGGCTTGTTCCAACAACTTGCCGGTTAGCGTGACCGCCTCGGTCAGTTTGGTTTTACTTTGTCGAAGAGCAGCTTTGCCCTTGTCTTGCAGTTTCTCGATAACGGTTTGCGCCTTGTTCACAACGTTCTCGGCTACTTCGATTACGCTCCCAGTGATCCGGTCAACTTCTTCCCAAGATTCACGGGTGCGGCGACGTAGAACTTTCGCGATGGACAGAATCTTTTCCTTGATTTCTGCCGTACGATCTTCAAAGCCTTGAACAGTGTGGGAGGCGACTTTCCGGATTTTCTGAATCGTTCGAGTGATGACTTTTACGCCATCTTGCAACAGCGTAGCGTCTGTCGGGTGATGGATATCGGATTCCACAACCGTCGTATCCGTGCGCAATTTGCGGGTTTTCAGAACGGCTTTTTCCTCACACTGCTTTACGAGTGCGGCATTGATGTCTTCGACGATCTTGTCGCCGTAGCGTTTGCGGGCATAGATGAGCGTAGACGGGTCGGGCATCGGTTCGTCGATGGCAAACCGGCAGAACATTCGCCATGTGATGCTGTCACCGACTTCCTTCACGAGTGACTCGTAGCCCAAATTGTATTTATGCTTCAGGACCATAAGACGGATGTACTTTTCAATTGCAAGCGTAGGACGGCCGCTTTTCTTGCCTTTCGGGTGCAACTCAGTAAACGGTTGAAGAAAACGGTCGTCGTCCAGTAATTGATCTATGATTGCAAGCTCGACCGGCAACTTTCTAACAGATTCCGGGAGAATGGCATCCCAGATGGTCAATTGCTCGTCTCGAAGTTTCAACATTTTCTTCACCTCTTGGAAGGATTCCCGAGGGCTTCTGTTGAACTCCTATAGCAAAGGAATTCTTCCCTCGGGGTGTGGAACTTTGTTATCTCGACAATAACAATTTCCATTTTGAGGTGCTGAATTCCTTTTAATTATGCTCAAAACACCCTGACTTTTTCAGGGGAAACTAATTAGTCACGGGTATTCGTTATGGGCAGCCGCCGGAGCAGCGCTTTTATCCAGTGTGGTTGTAGGGGTTATCAATGCGTTTGCGATAGTCAAACTGAAATTTATCCCGCTGCTGGGCACTCTTTCGGTTATGTATATATTACAAGGCGTGCAGCTGCTTATTACGAATAATAAAGTGATCAGCATATCCGAACCGACGTTGAATTTGATAGCGAACGGCGCCTTCCTGCACATACCGGTGCCGGTATGGATATTTCTGATCGTAGGGGCGATGGCGTATGTACTGTTCAATCATACCGTGTTCGGCAACTGGGTATACGCCGTCGGAGGAAATCCGGAAGCTGCCAGAGCGGCTGGTGTCCATGTCAATCTGACATTGGCTTTAACTTATATTATAGCCTCCATCACGGCGTTCATCGCCAGCTTAATTATTGTGGCCCGCTTATCGGGTACCGTAACCGGTATTGGAGATATCATGCTGCTGGATATCCTGCTGGCCGGGTTAATGAGCGCTGTCTTCAGCAAATTATCTGTGCCTAATATGACAGGCGCGGTTCTTAGCGCGCTGTTTGTGGGGATGTTGTCCAACGGATTTACATTAATCAATGTTCCCACGTACTGGGTATTTGCGATTAAAGGCGCATTAATACTTGTGGCTGTTGCGATTACCACAACACAGCAAAGGAGGGTGAAGCCGCATGTCTAGGACGGCAGACAGAGATTTTATGCGGTATAGCACACTAGTGGCTTTACTTGCGGTCATCGTCACATTTTCAATCATTTCTCCGTCGTTTCTATCCTTCAGCAATCTTTCCAATATTTTAAGCCAGTCTGCCGTGCTTGCTTTAGTTGCCGTAGGCTTATGCTTTGTGATTGCTTCCGGGGGGATTGATTTGTCGATTGCCGTTTCATTTGATATCGGAGCGATGGTTGCTGTCATGCTGCTGAAAGCGGGCTTTGGTTGGCTGCCTGCCATAACGATCGCGTTAGCTGCAGGAGTCCTGGTAGGCTTGTTTAACAGCTTGTTGATTGTCAGAGTAAGATTGTCGCCTTTTCTGGTCACCTTGGGAACGTTATTCATCGGTGAAAGCATAGAGAAAATTTTTACCCGAGGCGGGGAACCCGTCTATTTCCCGGGAATGAGCGAAGTGGTCAAGTTTTTGGGACGCGGCAGCGTATTTGTGTTTACCGGAGAGGATGGCGGGCGAATCGATATTAAGTTTTCAATCATCATCGCCATTGCTGCTGCGATTGGGGCTCATTTCCTGCTTAACAGAACGGTCTTCGGCCGTCATCTCTATGCGCTGGGAGACCAGAAGGAGGCTGCCGTACTCTCCGGCGTGCCTGTAAACAAGTATACCGTTTACGCTTTTGTATTGAGCGGTATGATCTGCTCCTTTGCCGGTATCATCGGTTCTTCCGTGTTAACGTCATTCGTTCCCTTGAGCGGCCGATATTACTTATTGGATGCGATAGGTGCAGTATTTATAGGCAGTGCACTAAACCGTCAGGGCCATGCCAACATCCCGGGGACATTGATCGGCGTGCTGTTTTTTGGCGTGGTATCCAATGGGCTTAATTTATCGGGCATTAATTTTTACTGGCAAAACGTAGCACGCGGCGTTCTAATCTTCCTTATCTTGTCTTGGGATTCTTTGGCTAAGAAGAGAAGGATAAGTTCTAGCAAGAGCAGATACGCATGATTTTAGGGGCGAGCCTAATGAAAGGCTGCGCCCCTTGTTTTAGTGGAGTTTGAAAGTTGTTGTAACTGATTTCGATTCTAAATATTTTGATTTACAAAAAAATATTATGGAAGTTTGAGTACACCTTTTTTCATTTAATGCCTAGTTATCCTTCGATAAAATACGCGCAGTTTTCTCTATATTTATGGTATCATTATTTGCCAAGACCATTGCCTACACCATGATCCATCACATTTCTGGATATGTTCTGGAACGATTGGAGGCGCATTTGCAGCATTGCTCTCAAACAATGGACGAGACTGTCACGAAGCCGTTTGCGGAATTGATCGAGATGGTCCGCTCCTGGCATTGGGAATTCTCTTCCTCCATCCCCCACGACTGCTCACTGAACGGACTTTGGTTTGACGGGGGCTCGACGATGTATGTAGATGCTAGAGCTGAAGCTTTGTAAAGCAATGACTATGAATTGCTTTACCATACGACGTTGAATTTTGCCTTCTATAACTGGAGCCGCGCTTATTTTCGCCTCGGACTAATACCGAAGTCGAAGAAGACGCGGCAGTATCTTTATAATTATGACTTTTACCATTACTTCGGCCTGGCCTCGAACATGAAGTCACCACTGAATAAGAAGGATTTGATCCCGAACGAGTATAACAAGGGCTATGATTTCTATAAGGGCCTCTACCCCAATTTCAATATGGATTATTATAAATTTTATCGAATTATGGATGCGAAAATAACCCGTAAAGACGGTGTATTCGAGCCCCTCCCGGCTGATGGCGACATTCTTGGAGGACTGGGTGAACGGGAGAATTACCCCTTCACCATGCAATACTCCCGCCGTGACGTTAAGGGAGGAGTCGTACTACGGGCTTACCGTGAAAATACGATGGCCCGGCTACAGATTCGTCCGTCAATTCGTTCCAGGCAAGCAGCCGAATTTCGGCGAAATGGGCTTCTGGCATTACGTAACAGACTACGAATATACATACTATTTCTACAAAACAGCCGACGTCTTCTACGCGGCCAATGGGCGATTCCCTTCGGTGTGAGTGAGCTCATCATTGCCTTCCTCAACTACCGGGGAGGCTTCTTATTCCAGTTCGATCCGGCTGGGGATACGATCGCTTTTCCTTCCCCCCGAAGCTGGAGCTTCGCAGATACGTTCCTGAAATTGCATGCGAATGCGGTGCAGGACGCCTATCCGCTCATCGCAAGCGCCATCGGGGAAGCGGCTGCCGCAGAGCTTCGCGCTTTTGCCAAGTTGCTCGAAGCGAAAGCGGCCAAATTGCTGGAGGAGGATTTCAGTACGCAATTTTCCGTGGGTTTAATGAACAAGGACTTGGCTTTATCCAGGCAATTGGCTGCTGAATTGAAGGTCCCGGCCTTGATGCTGGCGCAGGCAAAGGAGTTGTTTGTAATGGGGATGAACCGGGGATATCAAGATGAGGATGTTTCCGCGATGCTGAAACTGTACAACCATTTTTAATTTGGCGGGTACCTTGGGCTCACGACCATAGGCCCCGTCCTTTACCGAAGCCACCAAATGATCCATGGCGCGACGCACAACGTGATGAATGCGGTCAATATCATCGACACGACCGCGATGGAGCCGGAGACGGGACTATACTCTATCGCTTGCCGGATGCCGGCCGAGTGAGCGCTGGTTCCCAGGAGGATGCCGCGGGAGACGGGACTTTGAACATGGAACCACTTGATGATCAACGGACCGACGAGGATGCCGAGCAATCCGGTCATCAAGGTAGCAAGCGCGGTGACGGACGGAATGCCTCCGGTCATGCGGGTGACGGCAAGGGCGATGGGTGTCGTGGCGGAGTGCGGCGCAAGGCTGGAGACGAGCTCCGCATGTAAGCCGAACAGATGGGCGAGCCCGGCCGATGTTACGACGGCGGCGACGGAGCCGCAGCTGACGCTTGCGACGATGACATAAGCATGGTTTCGGAGCACGTCGAGATGCTTGTATAAGATGACGGCGAGCGCGATAGTAGCGGGCTCCATCATGCCGGTGAGCCATGCGCCTCCTTTGTTGTAGCTTTCAAAGGGCACGCCTGCGGCTTCAACGAGCGCGATGACGACGACCGGCGTAACCAGCAGTGGAGTCAAATACACCTTGGGAAACAGGATATACATGCGTTTGGACACCCAGTAAACCGCAACGGTGCAGCACAGCCAAAAGATCGCTCCCATCATTGGACCTGTCTCTCTTTCCGGGCGGACAGCCGCTGACCGACGAGGGCGCTGCAAAACATGACGGCGAGCACGCTAAGGATGATGATGCCGACGATGGCGATACCGTGATCCGCAAGCAAGCTTTTATAATTGATGATGCCTACGAAGGCGGGAATAAAAAACAGCAGCATTTCGGCAAGCAGCCATCTGGAGCCCAATTCGATCCACTCCAGGCGAATGACCCTGCTTTTCAGAAGCGCAAACAACAGCACGATCCCTACAATACTGCCCGGCACCGGGAAGCCGGACCATTGTACGATGGCGTCCGCTATTTTGGCAATCAGAACAAAAAACAATACCTGTACACCTGTAAGCAACCATGACTTCATGGACCGCACCCCTTCCGTCGTTGTTTAAAGTGAGTATACAAAGCGGGGTTCCATATGTAAAATGAATTTATAGAATTCAATTCATTCCATTTATTTATGGTTGTATGAGGGGGAATGCCGATGGAGCTGCGCCACTTGCAGTACATCGCAGAAATCGTGCGGTGCAGCAGCTTTACCAAAGCCGCGGAAAATCTAAATGTGACACAACCGACCATAAGCAAAATGGTCCAAAATCTGGAGAATGAATTGAACGCAGACGTTTTTGTCCGGAACGGAAGACAAATCCAATTGACGGATGTAGGCGAAGCGATCTTGAAATATTCCGGACCGATTCTGCAGATGTTCGAAAATTTAAAAACGGAAATCAATGACCTGACCTTCCTGAACAAAGGCAGCATTCGCATCGGTTTGCCGCCCATGGCGGGATCGAGCTTCTTCCCGGACGTGATTAAAAAATTTCAGGACTGTTATCCGGGGATCACGATGAAGATGGTGGAGGATGGCGCAAGAAAAATCGAGGAAAGCATCGAAGAAGGCTTGCTGGACGCAGGAATTTTGCTGCTGCCGGTCAATCAGGCGGTGTTCGATTGGTTTCCGATTTTTAATGATCGGCTCAAGGTCGTGATGCATCCCTCACATCCGTTAGCGGATCGGGAGCAAATCGAACTGGCCGAACTGGAGCAGGAACGGTTTATATTATTTAACAGCAATTTTACCCTGCATGATCGGATCAAGAATGCATGCCGTTCGGCGGGCTTCGTCCCCCGCATCGTATCCGAAAGCTCCCAATGGGATTTAATTCGGGAGATGGTAAGAGCCGATCTGGGCATTGCGTTTCTGCCGGACACCATCTGCCGCTTGTTGGATCCGGATAAAGTAAAAGCGATCCCGTTGGTACCTGAAATTCCGTGGCAGCCCGTGATGGCCTGGAGACGGAAGGGATATCAATCGTTGGCCGCAAGAGAATGGATCGCTTTCACAAAACAAATTTTTTCCGATTCTACTTGATTTTGCCAACTATTTTTGTAAATATAAGATTCATAAAGTCCAGCGGTAATATGTCAAGTCCCTGATTCGTGGAAATTGGAAATTATTTTGGCCCAAAACGCGATGACTCAGGGAAAAAGGCAACACCAAACTAAACCCAGTCGAAAATCGAGTTAATTACCAGATTTTAACTGGGAATCCGTGAAGGACTTTGGCAAAGGAGGCGTTAATCCTTCGCAGTTGTCACCTTCCTTCCAGGCGTGTAGAGTTGGCCGTTGCGTAGCAGCACATCGACCAGACGCACAAGTTTTCTTGCCGTTAAGACGAGGGCGCGTTTGTGTTGATGCTTAGGCACTTCAACGTACTTCTTCCGGTAATACTCGCCGAATTCCGGTTCGCGGTTTTTCACCGAGTTGGCAGCTTCAACAAGGTAATAACGAAGGAATCGGTTGCCGGAACGAATGCGTTTGGTATCTTCGGCCTCAAAGCCCCCGGACTGATGTTTACGCCATGTCAGGCCTGCATATTTAGCTACGGCGGCCTGATCGCTAAAGCGTTCGATGTCGCCGATCTCCGCCAGAATGCCGGCGGCGTACACCCGGTCGATGCCCGGAATGGAGCGCAGGCACTGAGCGCCGGGGATGCCAGCCAGAATGCGTTCGATCGCCTTGTCCAGCTCTTTCAGTTGGCTCTGAATACTCCGGATGGCCTGTATGGAAGTGCCGAGAACCAGATCAATGGAATCCTCTACGACCTTTGAAAGGCGGTAGGACGCTCGTGCAGCCTTCTGGATGCAGCGGGCGACATGCTCCGGGTCAGGGAAACGGTTCTTTCCCTTCTCCTTGAGATAGTCGGCCAAGTCGGCGACTTCCATGTCGGCAATCTCATCGAGGCTGAACTTTTCCGAGAGCATCTCCATGATGGCGTGGCCGAAAACGGAGCTGTCGACTTCGGAACGAAACGCATTGCATTTGTAGAACAGATTCTGCAGGAAGTACTGCTTCTCGCGTGTCAGGTTGTGAACCAGATGGTACCGCATGCGCGTCAGGCGCTGAAGCGCGATGTACTGCTCCTGCATGACGATGGTCGTCGTGAGACGGCCGAAGCGCAGGCGTTCGGCGATGATCCAGGCATCGATCCGATCGGTCTTGTCCATATCCGCGTAGGCTTCCCGGAACTTGTTGATAAGCTTCGGGTTGATCGTGAACACCTTGGTTTTCCGCTCTTGAAGCGAGGCATCCTCATGCAGGTACATAGCCGGATGCCAGCTATAGACCGAGGTTGCTTCAAGGCCGATATGGATTTCGGAAGCCGGCAGCTTGTCCGCAGCAGCCACGATGCGGTCGCGCAGATGCGAGGCACCGTGTAGATTGTTTTCTACCTTGAGCGTTTCAAGCGTATCGCCTTCCGGATTCATGAAACACGCTTCCAGTTCTTCTGAACTGACGTCAATACCGACAAATAATTTCAAGGGTGATCCCTCCCTTCTGGATTCGGGATTTAGGGAATTGGACTCTTCGGGATGCCCCCAGCGCGCTCGCCGATCAGTCACCCTCGCATATGAGAACTTCCTTCGGTCCATGAGCTGCCTCGAAGCTGCTATCTTCGAGCATGGGTTGCCGAAGGGGACAGCCAGCGGGTAAGAAGTTCAAACGAGTGCTGGGGAAACAGACTTTAGATGTAGTCGAACTACAGGAGTGAGACGAATTTCCCCAAATGACCCTAAGCTCATTGTCTGGGAACATCACGAAAAGTCCAAGACCCTAATTGTATTTTTTAAAGTTGTCAAAGAGCGGTTTTCTCTCTGGACCCCGACTTCCGCTCCTTGCCCTTCGGGCTGCGGTGCGGGTCGGCTACGTCCACCATAGTTTCACTGCAGATTAACTGGAAATTCTTCAAAAAGAAGATTCTAAACATACTATACGAGGAGTGATAGAATGAAGGCGATTGTACATGCAGGGAAGAGCGGATTGGACGGCTTATCCGTTCAGGAGATGGAAGAGCCGAAGCCTGGGGCGGGAGAGGTAAGGGTCAAATTAAGAACGGCGGGAATGAATCACCGGGATCTTTTTGTCCTCGAACGCCATAAGCCGACGGATCCGCCTGTCATTATCGGTTCGGACGGGGCCGGTGTCATCGATGCCGTCGGCGAAGGCGTAACGCACGTCCAAGTAGGAGACGAGGTGATTATTAATCCAAGTCTTGGATGGAAGGAGAACAGCGAAGCGCCTCCCGCGGGTTATGAAATTCTGGGGTTTCCCAAACACGGCACTTTTGCGGAAAAGGTCATTGTGCCTGGCGATAATGCCATCCTTAAACCCCGTTATTTAACTTGGGAGGAAGCCGGCGTGCTGTCTTTGGCGGCGCTCACAGCGTATCGCGCATTGTTTACGAGGGCTCGCATCCGGCCCGGCATGAAGGTGCTGATCCCGGGCATCGGCGGCGGTGCCGCTACGTTTCTTCTTCAGTTTGCCAAAGCGGCGGGTGCTACCGTATATGTAACCTCCCGATCGAAGGAGAAATGCAGGAAAGCCCTGGAATACGGCGCCGACCGCGCGATCGACAGTCATGACGATTGGGGCACGGCGCTTGACGGAGCAAAGGTGGATGTCGCCATTGAAAGCGTCGGCGCGGCTACATTTCATAAGTCGCTTGAACGGCTGCGTCCGGGAGGCACCATAGTCACGTTCGGCGCTTCCACGGGAGATGTCGTTCCATTCAATTTGCGCGACTTCTTCTATGGCCAGTATAATTTGTTGGGGACGACGATGGGAAGCGGGGAAGAGTATCGGGAGATGCTCCAATTTATTGAAACCCATCAAATCAAACCCGTGCTGGACCAAATGATGCCGTTGGAGCAATATGCGCAGGCGTTCGAACGGATGGAGCGCGCGGCACAGCTGGGCAAAATCGGGTTTTATGTCGGCTCCGGCGGCCATTAGATCGGGGCGGCCCCGATCTTTTTTGTATGAACATACAAAAAATATAGCCCGTTATGCGGAATGTTGTTATATAAAAAACCATTTCTTTCTTCGCATCGAGACGGTATACTTCAAATCACAGTCATTTTTGTAAGCGTTTCCCTTTGTTGAATTCACTCTTTTTGAAAATCAAGGAGGAATGACCATGTACCGCTTACCGAACGGAGAGGAAATTTTCATCAATGACGGGCATATTGCCTTGTGGGTTCGACATCGAAAGCCATAAGGAAAAGCTGCGCCACTGCGAACTGGCGATGGTGATCGCCGATGCCAATAAAATCGCGTACGCTTCTTTACGGCAGAACGTTGACAGGAGGTGCATGGGATGTTGCTGACCAAGGAACAGCAGGTATACAAGCAGCTCGATCAGGTATATGACCCGGAGCTTGATCAACCCTTAACGGAATTGGGGTTTATCGACCATACGAAAATCGACGGTAATCAAGTGCAGGTCGTATTCCGTTTACCGACCTATTGGTGCTCGCCAAACTTCGCATTCATTATGGCGGAGGATATCCGGACCTGTATTTCCCAATTGGAATGGGTCCGGGAGGTCAAAGTGAATTTGATCGACCACTGTGCTTCCGATGAAATCAATCAAGGGGTTTCGAAGGGGAAGCGCTTCAGCGAATCGACCAGCCGGTTTGGAGCGTCCGACGGGGAGCTTGACGAGCTGCGGAGAACGTTTCAAATCAAAGCGTTCTATGCCCGGGAGGAAAAGCTGATCAAGCATTTATTGGCTCAGGGTTTGTCGAAAGAAGCGATCATTGCCATGACCTTGGAGCAGCTGCATCAGCTCCCGCTCACAGAAGAGGGGCAGAACATGCGATCCAGATATGTAGAGAAGAAGGCGCAGCTCAACCACGCCGGGGTTTGGGCCTTTACCACTCCCGAAGGAGAGGCTTTAACGCCGGAAGGGTTTGCGGATTACCTGCTGGGCGCCAAAAGAACAAGATTGAGCATGGAGTTTAACGGCCATTATTGCCGCGGTCTGTTAGAGGCCCGCTACGATTTGGAGGCCACGGCCACGGAGGGGACATAAGCAGCGCGGCTCCCATTGCTGTCGGGAATGTTCATAACATTCTTGATCATATATTAAACAAACTCAAAAAGGATCGGTGATGAAGATGAGTAAAAAGGTGCTTATCCTGACTGGTGATGCTGTAGATTGCCTGGAAGTTTTCTATCCTTACTATCGCTGTCTGGAGGAGCAAATCGATGTGACAATTGCTTCGCCTACGAAAAAGAAGCTTCAAACGGTTTGTCACGATTTCCTTCCGCAGATGGAAACCTTCACCGAGTTAACCGCATATAGAATCGATTCGCATGCTTCTGTCGACGACATTAACCCGGCGGATTTCGACGCGCTGATTATCCCCGGCGGACGCGCCCCGGAATATATCCGCATGAACCCAAAAGTGCAGGAAATTACGGCCCACTTCCTCCAGGAAAACAAGCCGATGGGCGTCATCTGCCACGGTCAGCTGGTGTTGACGACCGTGCGCGAGCATATCCAGGGCCGTTCGATGACCGCTTACACTTGCTGCCGTCCTGAAGTGGAAGCGGCGGGAGCCCATTATGTCGAGAAGATGCTTGTCGTTGACGGCAACCTGGTAACGGGGCATGCATGGCCGGATCTGCCGGGCTTTATGAGAGAATTCTTCCATCTGTTGAATGCGGATAAGAAAGTAGCGGTGTAATCGGTGTTCGGGCAGCTGGTTACACGTAGTTGATGCCTTGGAACCAGTGCGCTCCGGCTTAATACCGGAGCGCGCTGGTTTTTCCTGTTTATCACTTTTAGAAAGCTTGGTGATTCGTCTGCAATTACTACCGGAATTAGCCAAAAAAATCATCCATGAAGTGGAATCGGCCATGACCGAGCATCTGATCGTTGTCAACGGTCAGGGGATCATTATCGCCTCGACGGACAAAAACCGGATCGGTTCATTTCATGAGGGTGCGACGCTTGTCATGAAGTCCGGACATAGGCTGCATATTACCGAAAGGGATGCCAAGCGGCTAAAAGGAGTGAAGCCGGGAATCAATCTGCCGATTTACTACAACAAGAAGGTGATTGGCGTCATTGGTATCACAGGTACTCCCTCGGTTGTTGAACCCTACGCGGAGCTGCTGCGAAGAATGACGGAGCTCATTATTAGAGAAGCCCTGCAGAAAGAGAAGGAAGAGCGGGAAACAAGGGGGCTCGAATCCTTTTTTTACGAGTGGATTCATATCCAGGACGTGGATCAGGAGTTTATCAATCGCGGCCAAATCCTGGGGGTTTCCGTTGAGATTCCGTACATTTGCGTCCTTTTCCAAGTGGATGTCAACCACCGCGACGAGGTGCTTCGGGAAGCGCAATCGCTGATGGCCGACTTTTTTCTAAGAAATTTTGAACGCGATCCGACCGATTTTTTCATTCGCTGGGGCAACGGAAAATTCATTCTGATCAAAGATGCCAAAAATCAAAATGCGCCCAAAATGCTTTCCCGGGAATTGACCAAATGGCATCAATATTTTAAAAAGCATTACGGGATTAATTTGGCCGTCGGCGTGGGCAAGACCATCGAACCCTTCAAAATGAACCATACGTACAACGAAGCGAAGAAGGCGCTGAAGGTGGCGCAAAAGCATCATGAGATCGTTTATTACGAGGATTTGCTGCTGGATATCGTGTTGGAGGAGATCAGCGTAAAAACAAAGCATGAGTTCATCAACCGGATTTTATCGGAAATCCAATCGGATCAAGAGCTTCTGGAGACAATCCGCGTTTATTATAAAAAGCAATTGTCCATTAAAGATAGCGCGGATGCGCTTCATATTCACATTAATACGCTGCACTACCGGCTCAACCAGATCAAGGAGCTTACAGGCATCAACCCCAAATGCCCGGAAGGCATTACGTTATTTTTAATTGCGCTCTCCTTATTGAAATTAGATAATCATCCAATAAATGAGGATTGATATTAAGGATTTTTGTGTTTTCGCACATGGTTATTTAAAAGGGCTCTTCCTATAATGGTGATAACGAAAGGAGGACTTCTTGTGATTCCACCAGCAATAAGAAGCCAGCTTATAGAAATTATCGGAAGCGCCCGGTATCATGACTCGAATGAAGCGAGATTGTCCTATTCGTATGATGCGACGCCGAACTTTCAGGCGCTTCCCGACGCCGTCATCATGCCCAAGAGCAAAGAAGAAATCCAGGCGGTTTTAAAAATATGCAATGAGCATGGAATCCCGATTGTACCCAGAGGCTCCGGCACCAATTTAAGCGCCGGTACATGCCCGACCCAGGGCGGCATTGTTCTTGTGTTCAATCATATGAACCGGATTTTGGAAATTGACGAAGAGAATTTAACCGTTACGGTGCAGCCGGGCGTCATTACGAAGCAATTAATTGAAGCCGTGGAGGCCAGGGGGTTGTTTTATCCCCCGGACCCCAGCTCGATGAAAATCTCAACCATCGGCGGCAACATTAATGAATGCTCGGGAGGGCTTCGGGGTTTAAAATACGGTGTCACCAAGGACTATGTCCTTGGGCTGGAAATCGTTCTGCCGAATGGAGATTGCATTCGAACGGGCGGGAAATCGCCCAAGGATGTGGCGGGATACGATCTAACAAAGCTGTTTGTCGGCTCCGAGGGGACGCTGGGCGTCATAACGGAAGCCACGCTAAAGCTCATTCCCATCCCGGAAACGAAAAAAACGATGCTGGCGCTTTTCGAAGATCTCGACGCGGCGGCCAGAACGGTATCGGCGATTATTTCAAACCGGATTATCCCGGCCACGCTCGAATTTCTGGATCAGCCTACGTGTAAAGTCGTTGAGGATTTCGCAAAGGTCGGTTTACCGACCGATGTGAATGCGGTGCTGCTCATTGAGCAGGATGGGCCGTTGGAGGTCGTGGAACGGGACATGGAACAAATCGCCCGAATTTGCAAGGAAGGGCATGCGGTATCCGTGAAAATCGCCCAATCGAAGGCGGAAGCCGAAGCATTAAGCACGGCCAGGCGATCCGCGTTATCTGCGCTCGCGCGGCTGAGGCCTACGACGATTCTGGAGGATGCGACGGTCCCTCGGTCGAAAATTAGCGAAATGGTGCGTGCCATTAATCAGATTGCAGAAAAGTACAATGTAACGATTTGTACCTTCGGTCATGCCGGTGACGGAAACCTGCACCCCACCTGTTTGACGGATGGAAGAAACAAGGAAGAGATGCACCTCGTTGAAAAAGCGTTCGAAGAAATTTTCCGGAAGGCGATCGAGCTAGGAGGTACCATTACCGGAGAGCACGGCGTTGGCGAGATGAAGCGGCCTTATTTATCGTTAAAGGTTGGAGAGGAAGGCGTAGCGGCGATGAAAGCCGTCAAACAAGCCTTTGATCCGAACGGAATCATGAATCCCGGCAAAATGTTCGCAAAAGACGCCCGCAAAAGAGTGGTGATGACCAGATGAACCGGCAGGTGCAGAGAGAGATTCGACAGGGCTTCAAAGAACAGCTGGATTACAACGAGCTAATGAATTGCATGAGATGCGGCTTCTGCCTTCCGACCTGTCCGACTTATGGCCAAACCGATCAATATGAAGCGGCGTCTCCGCGCGGCCGGATCGCTCTCATGAAGGGGGTCGTCGACGGGGTCATTGAACCGGACGAAGATGTGGAGAAGCAGTTGAATCTTTGCCTCGGCTGCCGGGCTTGTGAGCCGGTTTGTCCGTCCGGCGTGAAATACGGTCATCTGCTTGAGGAAGCTCGGGATGTGATTCAGCAAAAGAAAAAGCATAAAATGCACGTGAAGGTGATGCTGGGGCTTGTGTTTAAACAATTGTTTCCGCACAAAGACCGGATCAAGCGCCTGCATTATTTCCTTAGGTTCTATCAAAAGAGCGGTCTGCAGCGCATCGTTCAAAAAAGCAAATTGCTGCATATCCTGCCCGGGAACATTGCGGAGCTTGAGCGAACGATACCGCCAATCGCAAGCGCCGGCGCGTTGAACAACCGTCCTGCCAATCTTCCTGCCGAAGGGCAAGCAAAGAAGAAGGTCGCTTTTTTCTCAGGTTGTCTTATGGATACGATGTTCATGGAAACCAACGATGCCACGATGAAGCTGCTTCAGAAGGCAGGCTGCGACATTGTGATTCCTTCCGGCCAGGGATGCTGCGGCGCCTTGCACGCACACGGCGGAGAGAAAGAGATGGCCAAGCGGTTAGCCAAGGCCAACATCGAGGCCTTCGAATCGCTGGACGTGGACTATATCGTCCTGAATGCAGGCGGATGCGGTGCCTTATTGGTTGAATACGATCACTTGCTGAGGGATGAAGAGGAATGGAGAGAGCGAGCCAAAGCATTCGCCGGCAAAGTAAGGGATTTCTCCGAAATTCTTGTTGAGCTTCAATTTGCCGAAAGGGAACTTTCGCTGCCGGAACAAGTGATTACGTATCAGGATTCCTGCCATCTGCGGAATGTCATGGGTACAGCGAGTGCCCCACGGACATTGCTGGCCTCGATTAAAGGCGTTCAATATCGTGAGATGGAAGAGGCCGATCATTGCTGCGGATCTGCGGGGGTCTACAATATTACGGAGAAAGAAATGTCGATGCAAATCTTGGACTATAAAATGGAAAAGGTGAACAAAGTACGTGCGCAAACGATCGTGACGGCCAATCCGGGCTGCCTGTTGCAGATGCGGCTGGGCATTATTCGGGAGGGTGCGGAGGAGAGAATGAGAGCCGTGCATCTGGCCGACCTGCTGCTGGAAGCGGTGAACGGCCAAGGCGTTTCCTGATGGTTCTTCCTACAGAAATGATCCGACGTTTGGTATCGTTTTTTATATAGATATACATTTTATTCGGTTCCGGCAATGACTATACTTGAAGTAAGCATTGGGAACGGAACATCATGCGCTCCATGAGTTTTAGTGGGAGGACGGTTGGGGGCATGATGTCTTCGATCTATGTTGTAAGCGTTTCCCGGTGCTTGTGATACCTTTCAAGGAGGAATGACCATGTACCGCTTACCGAACGGAGAGGAAATTTTCATCATTGACGGGCATATTGCATTGTGGGACGGCAGCAAAGAGAACCAGTTGAACGTTCAAGGAGAGCAGTTCATCCATTGCTTTTACGATTATCACAAAAAAATGACCCCGAAGGAGTATTTGTGGCCGAAGGACAAATTCCTGAAATACGATGCCGGCACGCTGATCGATGATGTGTTTGTCAAAGGCTACAGCGACATGGCCATCTTTCAGCCGGTCTATTTGAAGGAGTTTTACAAGAACGGCTTCGGCGATCCGGATATCAACGATGCGCTTGCGCGGCAGTATCCGGGCCGGTTCATCTGTAACGGAACGTTCGATCCGCGCCATGGAGCGCGCGGCCTGGAGCAGCTCGAGAAGGATCATGAGAAATACCGGTGGCCCGGCGTCAAGCTGTACACGGCCGACTGGTATAAGGGCTCGAAAGGATATAAATTAACGGACGACTGGTCTTATCGCTACCTGGAGAAATGCGTCGAGCTCGGGATCAAGAACATTCACGTACACAAAGGGCCGACGATCATTCCGCTGAACCGCGATGCGTTCGACGTTGCCGATATCGACGATGTGGCCAGCGCGTTCCAGGATTTGAATTTCATCGTCGAGCACGTCGGGCTTCCGCGGCTGGAGGATTTCTGCTGGATTGCGACGCAGGAGAAGAACGTATACGGAGGCTTGGCGATTGTCATGCCTTTCATCCATACGCGTCCCCGCTATTTTGCGGAAATCATCAGCGAGCTGCTGTACTGGATCGGCGAAGACCGGATCCTGTTCGGAAGCGACTATGCGATATGGGAGCCGGGCTGGATGATCGAGAAGTTCATCGCGATGGAGCTGCCAGAAGATATTCAGAAGGAAACCGGCGTAACGCTCGATTTGAATGTGAAGAAGAAAATCCTCGGAGAAAATGCGGCAAATTTGTACAACATCGACATCGAGAGCCAGAAGGAAAAACTGCGCCACTGCGAACTGGCGAAGGTGATCGCCGACGCCAATAAAATCGCGTAAGCCTTTTGGTTTCATGGATGATATGCCGGCTTGATCGGGAACGGCCGCAGTATGGGCAGGCATGTGGATTGGCTTGGGCATCATGTGGGGTTTGGGAACAATATATGGCTGGAAACTGCAATAAGGGATGCTGCCGCGGGCAGTATCCCTTATCTTTTTCAGTAATTCATACTATTGAAATGTAAAAAAATGTAATATTATAAGACTTTTCGGCCGCTGGTCATGGCGGTTTAAGCTGTTGAAAGCGCAGGGAGATTTCTTTGGCTGCCTGTAATACGAGCTTTGTCAAGAGCGGGAGGGCGTCTTTGGATATGCGCTGGACGGGGCCCGGAATGCTCACGGTGGCGATGACTTGTCCCCGCGAATTGCGAATCGGGGCGGCTACTGAAGCGATGCCCTCATGCAATTCCTCTACACTCACCGAGAAACCCTGCTCCCGGACTTTGTCCAGTAATGCGTGCATTTGCTTTACGTCCGTGATCGTTTTACGGGTGTAAGCCTTCAACCCCTTGCTGAACAAAAGGTTCACGGTTTCCTTCGGTTGATAAGCCAAAAGATACAAGGCGACCTCACCCCTTGCTGAACAAAAGGTTCACGGTTTCCTTCGGTTGATAAGCCAAAAACACCTGACCTGAACTCGTACAATGGGCCGGCACCCGGCTTCCTATCATCGAGAGAGAAGCATGGGTGTTTATGCCATCAATGCGATTGAGAAAAATAACTTCGCCATCCCGAAAAATACCGATATGGATGGATTCTTTCGTTTTTTTACCCAGTTGGCGGATAACGGGCAGCGCCGTTTGATGAAGGGGCATGGTGGAAGTGACGATATTGCTGATGGCCAGAATCGAAATGCCCAGTCGGTACAAATTCGTATTTGGGTCCTTGGCGATGAAGCCTTCACCCGACAATGTGGTTACCAAGCGGTGAACGGTGCTTTTGGCAATCCCCAGCTTCTCGGACAGTTCGCTGATGCCCAATTCGGCTTCTTCCGGGGAGAAGGCGTTCAAGAGGCGCACCGCGTTTTGAACAGAACTAAAGCGCTTGCCGCCTTGATGAGGCCGCATCACGATTTCCTCCTTATATCCGGGTACGTACGCTATTCCACGGCCCTCCTTTAATACGTATTTTATTTCATTTGTTTAATATAGAAGAAAATTAAAGTTTCGCAAAATACACTCTGATACTATTATAGATTCCAATAACGTTATTTGTAATCGCTTTAAAAACCTGTACAGGGTGAAAATGTAAATATTTTCGCGGTGAGCAGAGGGAACACGATTGAATTTCATAATGGAAAGGCGGTTTACCATGGAACCATCATCCCCGAATAACCAATCCGCAGTAACTTATGAGCTAAAGGATGGTTTGGACAACAAGGCAGCAAGTAAATTTACTACGGCTTCCGCTTTAATGGAATCGCTTCATGAGGCCGGCGTTTCCTGTATTTTCGCCAATTTGGGAAGCGATCACCCCGCTCTCATCGAAGAATGGGCACAGGCCCAATTACAAAACAAGAACTACCCCCGCATTATTATTTGTCCGCACGAATTCGTCGCTTTAAGCGCTGCCCATACCTACGCCCAAGTCAGCGGACGGCCGCAAGCGGTATTTATCCATGTGGAATGCGGCACCCAAAATCTCGGCGGATCCGTACATAATGCGGCAAAAGGCAGGGTGCCTGTGCTTATTTTTGCCGGCGCTTCTCCGTTTACTCAAGAAGGCGAGCTTGTCGGGAGCCGAAATGAACATATTCATTGGATTCAAGACGTGTTTGATCAACGCGGTATTGTGCGGCAGTATATGAAGTACGATAATGAAATCCGCACCGGAAAAAATGTGAAGCAGCTTGTCCATCGGGCACTGCAAATAGCGGAAAGCGACCCAAAAGGGCCGGTATACCTCATGGCCCCGCGCGAAGTGCTGGAGGAAGAGATCGAACGGTCTTCCTTCCGGACGCAAGGCTGGGAACCGCTGTCCCCGAGTGCCATTCCCCCGGAGAAGATTGCCGAGATCGCGAACGATTTGCTGCAGGCCCAAAAACCGCTAATCGTCACCTCTTATTTAGGAAGAAACAAGCAGGCGGTTCCGGAGCTTGTCCGATTGAGCGAGCGTTTAGCCGTTCCGGTACTGGAATCAGCGCCTTATTATATGAACTTCCCTGGAGATCATCCTCTTCATGTAGGCTATCAGTGGAATCATCCGGAGCAAAATGAAATCCTTGCCGAAGCGGATCTGGTTCTTGTGATCGACAGCGATGTGCCCTGGATTCCGCTGCACAATCAACCGGCCAAAGACTGTACGGTTTACTTTATAGACGTTGACCCATTAAAAGAAAAGACACCTTTATGGTATATCCCGTCCAAAAGATTTTATAAGGCCGATTCATTCGCGGCTCTTCAGCAGTTGAACGCTTATTTCAATACAATCCATCATTTGATCGATGAAAAAGCCGTCCGGGAGCGCAACCAATATTTCACCCTGATTCATCACCGGCAAAGGGAAGAATGGAGGCGCCTGGAGCAGCTGGACGACAGCGACATCATTACGCCGGAGTATCTTACTGCCTGTATCCGTGAAGCCATAGATGAGGATACGATTGTGCTGACCGAAACGATTACCAATTATGCAACCGTCAGCAAGCATTTACCGCGCAATACACCCGGAACCTTGCTGGGAAGCGGTGCGAGTGCTTTAGGATGGCACGGAGGAGGGGCGATTGGCGCAAAGCTTGCTGCGCCGGATAAAACCATCGTCAGCCTTACGGGGGACGGTTCCTATATATTCAGTAATCCGACACCCGTTCATTGGGTGGCGAGGAAATACAATACCCCTTTTCTGACCGTTATTTACAACAATCATGGATGGGGCGCGCCCAGAATGTCTACGCTCGGTGTCCATCCCAACGGCGTAGCCCGCCAGACGGACCAATTCTGGGTCAATTTCGATCCATCGTCCGAATTGGCCAAGGTGGCCGAAGCCGCCGGCGGAGCGTATCCCAGATTGGTTGAAAAACCAAGTGAATTAAAGGAGGCCATAGTCAGCGCTCTGCACATGGTCAAAGGAGGGCGGTCTGCTGTGCTTGATGTGCGTTTGCCGCAAGTATCCAAGCAGCAGCACTGAATGTTGAACACGAGGGTTCGGATTCTCAAAGAGGATGGTTGGACAAAAGGTGCGGCGGGACATCTTACGAATATGATTACTCCTATGGAGGGAATCAGATGAAGAACATATCCAAATGGTTAAGTAACGCTTTGAACATTTTGATGGCGTTTTCCCTATTATTTATGTGCATTCTGGTACTGGGCAATGTGATTTTGCGGTATGTGTTTGATTCGGGGATCACCTGGTCTGAGGAAATGTCCCGTTTCTTATTTGTGTGGATGATCTTCTTGGGATCGATCGGGGCCTTGAAGGATAATGAACATCTCGGGGTAGAGATGCTGGTCAAAAGACTGCCGCCTTCCATGAAAAAGATCGCCTATATCATCAGCCATGTGTTGATTCTCTTTGCCTTGTTGTTGATTTTACAAGGAAGCTGGAAGCTGATTCTGCTCAATATGGACAGCAATGCGCCTGCTACAGGAATACGGATGTCCTATGTATACGCGATTGGCATCATCATGAGCTTAGGTATGGCCCTTGTGGTTATGATCAAAATGTACAAAGTACTGCTCCGCAAATCTGCCATAGATAAAGCTGTTCGCATGAAAGAATCGGAAGAAGAGATGCTCGGGCCTGTATACGAAAAGAGGCAGACGCTTTCGGGAGGGAACCAACCATGACAATGACGATTTTCCTCGGTTCACTCTTGGGCTCTATGGCTCTTGGAACGCCTATTGCTTTCGCGCTGTTAATTAGCGGTGTGGTTTTAATGATCCAATTGAATATGTTCGACAGCCTGATCATTGCCCAGAATTTGATTAACGGCGCGGACAGCTTCCCGCTAATGGCCGTCCCGTTCTTTATTCTCGCAGGCGAATTGATGAATGCAGGGGGGATTTCCACTCGTATTATCAACTTTGCATTGTCGTTCGTCGGACATATACGCGGAGGATTGGGTTATGTCGCCATCATTGGAAGCGTCTTGTTTGCCGGTTTATCCGGGTCGGCTTTGGCCGATACGGCGGCGCTTGGCGCAATCCTGATCCCGATGATGGTAAAGGCCGGGTATGATCGCAATCGATCGACCGCTTTGATTGCATCGGGCGGTATTATTGCGCCGATTATCCCTCCGAGCATTCCGATGATTATTTTCGGCGTGACCAGCGGTGTATCGATTACCAAGCTGTTTATGGCCGGTATTGTCCCCGGGCTTCTGATTGCATTAGGGCTAACCATTGCTTGGACCCTGGTCGTTCGTAAAGATAAGGTAGCCGTTTTCCCCCGCAAGTCTGTAAAAGAAATGTGGCATACAACCAAACAAGCCGTTTGGGCGCTCCTCCTGCCGGTGATTATTATCGGGGGATTGCGCGGGGGGATATTCACACCAACGGAAGCAGCGGTGGTTGCGGCTTTCTATGCCTTTCTCGTCGGCTTCATCATCTACCGTGAATTGAAAATCCAGCACTTGTTCCGTGTCTTTGTGGCTTCAGCAAAAGTGACGAGCGTGGTCATGTTTTTGGCGGCTGCCGCGATGGTTTCCGCTTGGCTGATTACGATAGCAGATATTCCCATTCTTTTGGTGGATATGCTGGGACCGTTGATTGAGAACAAATTGCTGCTGCTCATTGCGATTAATATCTTGGTATTACTTGTTGGGACGGCTATGGATCTTACACCCACTATTCTGATTTTGACCCCGATCCTCATGCCGATTATCGAACAGGCCGGGATTGATCCGGTTTATTTCGGAGTCCTTTTCGTTCTAAATAACTGTATCGGTTTGCTAACCCCGCCTGTGGGGGCCGTATTGAACGTCGCTTGCGGTGTCGGCAAGGTGGATATGGAAGGCATATTGAAGGGAATTTGGCCTTTTTTGCTGGTTGAAGTGCTGATTTTGTTACTGCTGATCCTCTTTCCGTCTATCGTAACCGTTCCGCTAGGATGGTTCACTTGAGAGAAGGAAGGCTTCAATATCAAATCCACATGAAACGAGGGAAGGCTATGAAAAAATGGTTAAAACCGCTCGTAATTGGATTAACTGTACTTAGCTTACTTGTAGTCACAGGCTGTGGAAATGCCGGAAGCGGGGGAACTCAAGGCGGTAACGGAGATAGCGGTGCAAATGTCGCCAATGGAGCATCAACGCCGGCAGCAGCTAAAGCCCAAGATTCCGACAATGTGAAAACGCGCGTGATGAAAGCCGGAATTGTCAGTCCTAAAGGCCACCCGCAGGGGCTCGGTTTGGAGAAATTCGCGGAACTCGTCGAGCAAAAAAGCGGTGGGAAAATGAAGGTTCAACGATTTTATGATGCATCGCTTGGTGATGATAAGAAAATGATGGAAGCCGTGCAGGGCGGCCTGCAGGAGGTAGCGGGAATCACGACCCCGCCCATATTCGGCACGATCAAAGCATTCGGTATTTTCGATTTTCCTTTCGTAATTAATAATGAAAAACAAGCGGATGCCGTCATGGATGGGCCTATCGGCCAAAAATTGATGGATTTACTGCCGCAGCACAAAATCATTGGATTAAGTTATTGGGAAAACGGATTCCGTAGTATCACCAACAGCAAGCACCCGATTACGAGAGTAGAAGATTTTAAGGGAATTAAGATTCGGACGCTGCCTAACCCCATCCATTTGGAGATGTTTAAAACGCTGGGAGCCAATCCGACGCCGATGGTCTTTTCCGAAGTATTCTCCGCTTTGGAGAGCAAAGCCATTGACGGACAAGAAAACTCCTTTGCGGTGGTCGAATCCCATAAGCTGTATGAGGTTCAAAAATATTTAACTATCACGAATCATCTGTATGCTCCGACCATCCTCATATTCAGCAAGAAATATTGGGATCAATTGTCGGATGAAGAAAGAAAGATTGTTCAGGAAGCCGCTGCAGAATCCGGTAAATTTCAGCGGGAAACCAACAGAGCGATGGCCCAGGAAACATTGGAGAAGTTGAAGGCCGCCGGTATGCAAGTGAATGAAATGTCACCTGAAGAAAAAGCCAAAATGCAACAGCTCACCCGACCGCTAATTGATAAGTTCTCCAAAGAAATTGGCGAAGATTTGGTGAAGGAGCTCTTCAAGGAATTGGATAGTGTCAAATAATCAGCTTGACCGCGAACCCGACAATGAAGCGGCATAGCTGTCAAAGAGGTGATGGGATGAGAATCGCAGTCGCAGGCGCAGGAGCGATGGGGTGCCGATTTGGCTCGATGCTGCATCGCAGCGGGCAATCCGTGATATTGATCGATCGTTGGAGAAATCATATAGAAGCAATTCAAACCAACGGATTGCGTGTCATTCATGAAGGCGGCACATCCACGTATAGATTAGAAGCCGTGACGGATTTTACTACGGTAGGCGTTGCAGATCTTGTCATGGTCTTCACCAAAGCCATGCATACCCAAGCTGTTGTCGAGCAAGCGCTGCCCATCATGGGTCCACACACGCAAGTGCTGACATTGCAGAACGGATTGGGTAATTTGGAAGCGGTTACTTTATATGTCCCTCGCGAGCGGGTGATTGTCGGCGTGACCAATTTCGGTACGGAGCTGGTTGCTCCGGGAGTGATTCGCGCACTCGGCTCCGGGGAAACCGTCATGATGAGCGCTCACGGACAAATCACCGAAGCGCTGCAGCAGATTTGCGGCATGATGAACGAGGCCGGCCTGCATGTGTCCATTGAACCGGACGTGATGTCCATCGTTTGGAAGAAGGTCGCATTTAATGCGGTGTATAATCCGCTTGCGGCGCTGACTCGATTGAAGGCATCGGATATCGGAGGCTATGAACGGTTTGACGAGCTCGTGAACGGCATCCTGGACGAAATCGTGACCGTAGCGAAAGCGGAACAAGTGGATATCGAAAAAGAAGATATCATCGCAGCGATCCAAGGCGTTCTCGATCCGGCCATGTCGGGCGAGCATCTGACTTCCATGCTGCAGGATGTGCTGGCTCAACGGGCAACGGAGATCGCCTTCCTCAACGGAGCCATCGTGGATAAAGCGGGGAAATACGGTATTGCCGTTCCGTATAATACGCTGCTGACCCATCTGATCCGTATGCTGGAAAGCACGTATGAGAAACGGATCGAAGTCCTTCACTAGAAGGGACTGTCAGCTTTCAGCCTTTAATAATAAATGATGAGAGGAGCTTACAAATGGAAATCGCAAAAGAAGAACTTCCAATGACGCGTTACGAAAATTTAAACAAAAGCTTTATTAACGGCGAATGGGTGGAGGGGAGAAGCGACCAAACTTACGATATTGTAAATCCTTACGATCATTCGGTTGTGACTACGGTTCGGTTGGCGACGTCCCAGCAGCTGCATGAGGCCATTGACATGGCGAAGCAGGCGCAAAAGAAATGGGCCAAATCTTCCGCCGATGAAAGGAAGACGGTCATTTACAAGGCGGCAGAGTATTTGAAAGCTAACCGGGCCGCCATTGTGGATATCATCGTTCGTGAGACGGGAGGCACTTTGTTAAAAGCCAATGTGGAAGTGCATCTCGCCCTGGAGGTGCTGGAGGAAGCAATACATTATGCGGACGCAATCGATCAGGTGAGGGAGATTCCTTCTGCCATCGAGGGGAAGGTCAATCATATCCGCCGGCTTCCTTTGGGAGTGGTTGCGTCGATTTCACCGTTTAATTTCCCAATGAATTTGTCGATGAGAACCATTGCGCCGGCCATTGCGTTGGGGAACAGCGTGGTGCATAAGCCTGATATTCAAGTTGGCTTAACCGGCGGTTCCATTATCGCCAAGGCATTCGAGCACGCCGGTCTGCCTCATGGCGTATTCAATATGATTCTCACGGATATCACGGAAATCGGCGATGACCTGTTAACCCATCCGCATGTCGGATTGATCAGTTTCACCGGTTCTACTGCCGTCGGAAGACACATCGGCGAGATTGCCGGTAGAAACTTGAAGCGAGTTATTCTGGAACTGGGCGGTAACAGTCCGTTTGTGGTGCTGTCGGATGCGGACGTCGACCGGGCGGTGGATGCTGCGGTGTTTGGGAAGTTCATCCATCAAGGACAAATTTGTATGATTATTAACCGTATCATTGTCCATAAAGATAAGCACGACGAGTTTGTCCAAAAGTTTGTGGAAAGAGCGAAGGCCCTTCCGTGCGGCGATCCGAGGGACCCGAACACCATGATCGGCCCTCTTATTAACGAGCGTCAGCTTGAGAAAGCGGTCAGTGCGATTGAGGCGGCCAAACGAGATGGAGCGAAAATGGCGTTGGAAGGCAAACGGGAAGGCAATGTACTTACACCTTACGTATTTATTGATGTAGATAACTCAAGCAAGCTGGCGCAAACCGAGCTGTTTGCCCCCATCGCCACCATTATCAAAGCGAATACGGACGAAGAAGCCATAATTATGGCGAATGAAACCGAATACGGGTTAAGCTCTTCGATCTTTACGACAGATTTGGCCAAAGGCGAAGAGTTGGCGCTGCAAATCGAGAGCGGGATGACGCATATTAACGACCAGACGGTGAATGACAGCCCCAACATTCCGTTTGGCGGAAATAAGGCGAGCGGAAGCGGAAGGTTTGGGAATCCGTGGATTATCGATGAATTTACAATAACCAAATGGGTTTCGGTTCAGGAAAAGTATCGCCGTTTCCCATTCTAAAAAGCAGCGACCGCTCCCCGGTATCGTTAGAAGGAGCGGTCGCTTTGTGTTATCTGCGGCCTTGGATCTCACCGAACGCCGGGATTCAACCGTAATAGCCCAATTTGGCGGAAATCCCAAGCCCCGCTTGCTTCAACGTTGTCACCGCATGCTCAATATTGCAGCTCCGGATGCGTTCTGTCGGCCCGGCGATACTGACGGCGGCCACCACCTCGCCGGTATAATCGCGTACAGGCACCCCAATACTTGAAACGCCTTCGTATATTTCATCAATACATAGGGCATATCCCTGGCTTCGGATATTCTTTAAATGCTTCTTGAAGCGTTCCGGGTCGGTGATGGAATTGGGACCGTAAGGCTGCAAGCGTTCCGCTATTCCTGAAATGATCTCCTCTTTTTGAAAGGCCAGAATCGCTTTTCCCGATCCGGTGCAGGATACGGGGTTCCGGTTGCCTATGGGCGACAGGGGATGGGGATGTTTAACATCCACTTTCTGAAGGTACGCCACATTAGTCCCTTCCAAAATGCCGATAAAAGCGGATTCTCCCAGTTCCTCCGCCAGTCTCTCCAAAAAAGGAAGCGATTCCCGGTGAATTTCCATCTGTGTCGTAATGATCCCGCTGTAACGCAAAAAGGCAAGGCCGAGGCGGTACCGGGACTTTGGGCTTTTCTCCAACAGACCCTCGGCCGTGAGGAAAGTCATGAGATGGTAGGCCGTACTTTTGTTTAGTCCCAAGAGCCTGGAGATCTCCGTCACTCCCAATTCAGGCCGTTCCAAAGAGAACAGACGCAAGATACGCGCCGCATTTTTTACGGAATTAAGGGTATAATCCTTCTTTTTAAGCGCTTTCATAAGCCTCTCCGGCGAATTCGCGTTTTTCACTTATTATATCACTAAAATGATATGAATATGGTAAAGTTGTTATTATATTTATTGAAAGGTGGGATAATTCATTGTGAACAGCAAGACATTTGCTTCCCTTTGTAGCCTTAGCGAGTGCAGCAACTAAGCTATGAAATTATAAACCTGGATGAGTCAGCTCCAAATCAAACCAAAGTATATTGTAAAAAGAGAAAATGGGACATATAAAGTAGCAGAACAAACCATGAGTTTCACTGCTGATGGAAAAGTAATTTATGGGGGGCCATATAGTCAATTGACCGGACTCAAAAATTCTACTGTATATTGACATCAAAAAATCGTCTATGTAATATAAAAAGGAGAGTTAGCACTCAGGCGCTTAGAGTGCTAATCGCGGAACGGATTGAAAGGAGAGCGAATCATGGCCAAAAAACAGTTTAAAGCCGAATCCAAAAGATTATTGGAAATGATGATTAACTCCATTTATACGCAGAGAGAAATTTTCCTAAGAGAGCTGATCTCGAATGCGAGCGATGCCATTGACAAAATCTACTATAAAGCGCTGTCCGACGATCAATTGGTTTTTGATAAAGACAATTATTACATCAAAGTAAAGCCGGATAAGGCCAACCGGACATTGACCATCTCCGATACGGGGATCGGTATGACCAAAGAGGAGCTGGAGAATAACCTGGGGGTTATCGCCAAGAGCGGCTCATTGGCATTCAAGAAAGAAAACGAATTGAAGGATGGGCACAATATCATCGGTCAATTCGGGGTGGGATTTTATTCTGCTTTTATGGTAGCCGAAGTGGTTACGGTCATCAGCAAGGCTTTGGGCAGCGATGAGGCGTATAAGTGGGAATCCAGAGGAGCAGACGGGTATACGATTGAGCCATGCGAGAAAGCGACGGCAGGTACGGATATTATTTTGAAAATTAAAGAGAATACGGAAGAGGATCAATACGACGAGTATCTTGAAGAGTATCGTTTAAGATCGATTATCAAAAAATACTCCGATTTTATCCGGTACCCCATAAAGATGGATGTGAAAGGGCAGCGGCCTAAAGAAGGCAGCGACAATGAATTCGAAGAATATGTTGAAGAACAAACCATCAACAGCATGGTTCCGATTTGGCGGAAAAACAAGAACGAGCTTACGCCGGAAGACTATGAAAATTTCTACACCGAGAAACGCTACGGGTTCGATAAGCCTCTAAAGCATATTCATATTAGTGCCGACGGTGCCGTGGTGTATAATGCCATTCTGTTTATCCCGGAGAATACGCCGTTCGATTATTATACGAAGGAATATGAGAAAGGCCTGGAGCTGTATTCCAACGATGTGCTGATCATGAATAAGTGTCCCGATCTGCTTCCCGACTATTTCAGCTTTGTTAAGGGAATGGTGGATTCCGAGGATTTATCGCTCAACATTTCCAGAGAGATTCTGCAGCATGACCGGCAATTGAGCCTCATCGCCAAAAACATCAAGAACAAAATCAAGAGCCAGCTGCAAAGCTTATTGAAGGATGAAAGAGAGAAGTATGAAAAATTCTATAAGGCCTTTGGCAGACAGCTGAAATTCGGGGTATACAGCGATTTCGGCGCCAATAAAGAGATGCTGCAGGATCTGCTGATGTTCTACTCCTCCAAAGAGAAGAAGCTGGTCACCCTGGATGAGTACGTGTCGAGAATGCCTGAGGATCAAAAATACATCTACTATGCCTCCGGGGAATCGATTGAACGCATCGAGAAGCTTCCTCAAACCGAGCTAGTAGCCGACAAGGGATATGAGATCCTATACTTTACCGATGATATCGATGAGTTCGCCGTCAAAATGCTCATGACCTATAAAGAAAAAGAATTTAAATCGGTATCGAGCGGCGACCTGGGAATTGAATCGGATGCAAGCGAAAACACGTCGGATGCAGAAGAGGGCGAAACCAAAGACCTCTTTGAATATATGAAAAACATACTGAAGGATAAAGTGAAGCATGTCAAAGCATCCAAGAGACTGAAGACCCATCCTGTCTGCCTGTCTACGGAGGGCGAATTAACGATTGAAATGGAAAAGATCCTCAAAGCCATGCCTAGCGGCCAGGATGTCAAAGCGGACAAGATTCTGGAGATCAACATCCATCATGAGGTATTCCAATCCTTAAAGGATGCTTATGCAAACGATAAAGAGAAACTCAATCTGTATACAAATCTGTTGTACAACCAGGCACTGTTAATCGAAGGATTGCCGATCCAGGATCCCGTCGAATTCACCAACGATATTTGCAAAATCATGGTTTAATATAACAGAATAACCCGATTCGGGCGCAAGCCCGGGTCGGGTTATTTGTCGTTGTCTCCCTGACGCACCGTGCATGGGATATGTCCAAAGAAGGACTTTCCTGTAGACAGAAGAATAAGTAATATACAGAAAAATAGTGCTGGATGACCAAGGGGAAACACAGGAGGCAAACTCATGAATCAATTGGCTATGAAAACATTCAATACGACACAAGTCAACCTCAAGAAAATAGCGGCGCTGTTTCCCAATGTGATTACGGAGACAAGAGATCGTCAAGGGAAATTGATCCGCGCGATCGATTTTGATTTGTTAAAACAGGAGCTGTCCGATGTCCTTGTCGAAGGAGAGAAAGAACGATACCAGCTGACCTGGCCGGGCAAGAAAGAGGCGATCCTCAACGCCAATACGCCCATCGATAAAACGCTGCGGCCGGTCAAAGAAGACAGTGTCGATTGGGACAGCACGCAAAATCTGTACATCGAAGGCGACAACCTCGAAGTGCTGAAGCTGCTGCAGGAGTCCTATTTACATAAGATTAAAATGATTTACATTGATCCCCCGTACAATACAGGAAAGGATTTCATTTATAAGGACGATTTCAAATCGTCTGCCGATGTCTATTTGGCGGCGTCGGGACAAGTCGATTCCGAAGGGAATAGACTGGTTCAGAATACCGAATCCAATGGAAAATTCCATAGTGACTGGTTAACCATGATGTATTCCCGGCTTAAAGTATCCAAGAACTTGTTAAGAGACGACGGAATCGTGTTTATCAGTATCGACGAAAGCGAGCATCCAAGACTGCGCCTGTTGTGCGATGAGATATTTGGAATCAAAAACCATATCGCGGACCTGGTTTGGCAAAATAAAAAGGGCGGGGGAAACGATTCCAGGCATGTCGCCGTCGAGCATGAATATATTCTGGTTTACGCCAAAAATAAAGAGATGGTCGATGAGCTTTATGAAATGTACTCCGACGACTATTTGAAGCGCTACAAAGAGGAAGACTCGGAAGGTAAATTTTATTGGGACACATTTAAAAGAAAATCGGGGAAGCAATATTATCCGATTACCTGCCCGGACGGCACCGTCCTGGAATTGGACGAAAACGGCAATCCGATCAGCTGGCTCCGGTCGGAGAAAAGGTTTAAAGAAGACCTGGCCAAAGGAGAAATCCGGATCATTAAAGTCGGCGAGAACTGGTCGGTCCAGTTTAAACAACGATTGCCCAAAGGCAAGACGCCCAGAAGCATCTATAAATCCGGCGCCATGCTGGATGAGAATGGAACAACCAGCGACGGCAGCAGCGATTTGCTCCGGCTATTCGGCAAAGACGTGTTTTCTAACCCGAAGCCCGTCAGCTTAATCAAGCATCTGATCGGCTTTGGCATAGGCTCCGAGGATCTGGCCCTCGATTTCTTCTCCGGCTCCGGTACACTGGCCCATGCGATCATGGAATTAAACGCGGAGGATAACGGCCGCAGAAAATTTATTCTGGTGCAGCTGCAGGAAGATATTGACGCGATGTACAATCAGGCCGAACAAAACCGGAAAATGATCTTCAAAAATGCGATAGATACGTTAAACGAACTGAACCGCCCTCATTACTTAACGGAGCTGGGTAAAGAGCGCATCCGCCGCGCCGCCGGGAAAATCAAAGAGGAGACCGGAGCGGACATTGATTATGGTTTCCGGGTATACCGTACGGATTCCTCCAATATGAAGGATGTCTACTATACGCCGGCCGAGCTGGGTCAAGTGGATCTTGCGGATTTGGCATCCAACATCAAGGAAGACCGGACCGGGGAAGATCTGCTCGTTCAAGTGATGCTGGAATGCGGCCTGGAGCTTTCATTGCCCATGGAAACAAAGGAAGTTGAAGGGAAGACCGTTCATCATGTGGCAGGCGGCTCCTTGATCGCCTGCTTCGATGAAGACATCACGGAATCGGTCATGAAGAAGATTGCAATGGAACAGCCTCAGCGTGTCGTATTCCGCGACAGCTCTTTTAGGGACGACGCCGCACGCATCAACGTGGAAGAACTGTTCAAGCTGCTTTCTCCGGGCACGGAAATCCAGGTGCTGTAAGGAAGGTGAGCTGACATGAGAATAAAATTCAAGCACCAACCGTTTCAGCTGGATGCCGTCAAAAGCGTTGTCGGCGCGTTTTACGGGCAGCCTAACGAATCCTCCCGTTTCACGCTGGATAAGGGCAGACGGCAGAAGGCCGAATATGCGGGGGATTTGTTTCAAACGGCAAATAACGAACCGGAATATGGATTTAAAAATCATGCCATCAAGCTGCCCGATCATGACATACTCCGCAATATCCAAGCCGTACAACGCGAGAACGGATTGAAAATATCGGAGCGGCTCGAAGGCCAATATAACCTGACGGTCGAAATGGAAACCGGTACGGGCAAGACCTACACCTATATCCGGACGATGTTTGAGCTGTACAAGAAATACGGATGGAGCAAATTCATCATCGTTGTCCCGTCCATCGCCATCCGGGAAGGCGTACTCAAGACGTTTCAAATGACGGAAGATCATTTTATGGCCGAATACGGGTCGAAGGTTCGATATTTTGTCTACAACTCCAAGCAATTGCATCATATCGAGAGGTTTGCCGCCGATGCCGGCATCAATGTCATGATTATTAATTCGCAAGCGTTTGCAGCCAGAGGGCAGGATGCAAGACGGATTTACATGGAGCTGGATGAATTCCATACCCGCAGACCCATGGATGTGATTGCCGGCACGAATCCGATCCTGATCATTGACGAGCCGCAATCGGTGGAAGGCCAGAAGACCAAGGAATCGCTCAAATTATTCAATCCGCTGTTCACCCTGCGATATTCGGCTACCCACCGGGAGGAATATAACAAGGTTTACCGGCTCGACGCCTTGGATGCATACAATATGAAGCTCGTGAAAAAGATCAGCGTCAAGGGCATCTCGGTGAAAGGGACAAGCGGAACCGAAAGCTACCTGTATCTCGAAGGCATCGATGTCAGCGATAAACATGCTCCCATAGCCCGGCTTGAGCTGGAAATCCGCACAAAAACCGGCTTGAGCAAAAAAACGCTGAGAATCAGAAGCGGCGACGACATGTATCCATTATCCGGCCGGCTGGAACAGTACAGAGGCTATAAGGTGTCCGAAATCAACGGTCGGAACAATACGGTGAGCTTCATTAACGGGGTTACGCTGCGGGCCGGTGACGTCCAGGGCGACGTGAGCGAGCTGCATTTGCGGCGAATCCAGATTCGGGAAACGATTAAATCCCATTTGGAGAAGGAGCGGGTGCTGTTCTATAAAGGGATCAAAATGCTGTCGCTCTTCTTCATCGATGAGGTTGCCAAATACCGGCAGTATGATCAGGACGGCAGCGAACATAATGGCGTGTACGCCGGCATGTTCGAAGAGGAATATATGGATCTCCTGAACGAGCAGCTGTCGCTGGGTTCGGACGATCCGTACGTTCAGTATTTAAACGGAATTCATGTAAAAGAGACGCACAAAGGGTACTTCTCCATCGACAAGAGGAGCAGCCGGTTCATTGATTCCAAAGTATCCGCCAGAGAGACGGATTCGGATGATGCCGACGCCTACGATTTGATCATGCGGGACAAGGAGAGGCTGCTGAGCTTCGAGGAACCGACACGGTTTATTTTCTCGCATTCCGCCTTGAAAGAAGGCTGGGATAATCCGAACGTGTTCCAGATATGCACGCTGAAGTACAGCGATTCCGCCGTCAAAAAAAGGCAGGAGGTAGGCCGGGGCCTCAGACTGTGCGTCAACCGGCATGGGGAGCGGATCGATTCCAGCGTCCCCGGTATCGACGTGCATGAGATCAACGTCTTGACAGTAATCGCCAGCGAATCCTATGAGCAATTCGCCAAGCAGCTCCAGCATGAAATTGCCGCTGCTTTATCGGACCGGCCCCGCAAGGCGGATATGGGCTTCTTTATGGACAAGGTGTTAACAAACGCCCGCGGCGAGCCATTGAAAATCGGAGAAAAGCTGGCCGCCAAATTGCAGTATACATTCATAAAGAACGGCTATGTCGACGATCAGTTCCGGTTAACGGATGATTATTATGCCGCAGTTGAACGGCAAGACGTCAAGCTGCCTAATGAACTGTTGCCTTATAAAGAACCGCTCATCGAGATGATCAAAACGATATATGCAGCAGGCAAGGAGGAAATGACGGAGAATGACCGGGACCGCAATATCCCGTCCGTCACCGTGAACGGCAACTTCTACAAAAAAGAGTTTAAGGAGCTGTGGGATCGGATCAACCGCAAATCGGTCTATACCGTCCGGTTCGATTCTGGCGAGCTGGTTCGAAATTGTATCGCGGCATTGGATGCCGACTTGCGGGTTCCCTCCGTACGTTATGCCGTCCAGCATGGAGTAATGAACCGGATCGAGTCAAGGGAGCAGTTGAGGCAGGGTGAGGCGTTTGTGACCCGAAAGACGCAGACGGAGTTTGTTCACAAGGAGGCGTCCTCTAGGATCAAATACGATTTGATCGGCAAGCTGATGGATGAGACGCGGCTCACACGAAAGACGATTGCGTCTATCCTGGCTGGAGTGAAGCAGAACACCTTTCAGCAGTTCAGGGAAAACCCGGAGGAATTTATCATTCGGGCGGCCAAGCTGATCAATGAACAAAAGGCGACTACCATCATTGAATCGATCACCTATGACGTTGTGAATGAGACGTTCCATACGGACATATTTACCCAAAATACGCTGAAGGGACAGTTGGGCCACAATGCCGTTTCCGCCGAGAAGCACATTTACGATTATGTCGTGACCGATTCCAAAATCGAGAGGGCCTTCGCCCAGGCGCTGGATACGAGCCAGGAAGTGCAGATTTATGCCAAGCTGCCGCGCGGCTTCTTCATCCCGACTCCGGTAGGTAATTACAACCCCGATTGGGCCATTGTGTTCAAGGAAGGCACGGTAAGGCACATTTACTTTATTGCGGAGACCAAGGGCTCGATCGACTCGATGGAACTGAGAGAAGTGGAGAAGGCGAAGATCGAATGTGCCCGCAAGCATTTTGCCCGATTAAGCACGGGACAATTGAAGTACGATGTGGTCAATAATTACGAGAAGCTGCTGGAGATTGTAAAAGGATAATTCCCGTGCGAGCATGGTTCATAAGGTTCGCCGGAAAAAATTGCAAAATGCCTTTGTGTCCGAACCGTTCGGGCTCAAAGGCTTTTTTATGGAGCGTTTTTTTGTGAACAAAATGGGGTTCTTGCAAAAAAAACATTGACGTTGATAATCATTATCAATTAGAATGTGACTTTGTAATGATATTGCAATAGCCGTCGATATATAGAAAGGAGTCATGGGATCATGATTTCGACATTCATCAACGATCAAGCGGCATATACACCAATGGAGAACATGTGGTTTAAGCTCCACGATGTTTGGCATATACAGAAGCGTAATACGTGCTGGAATTTTAAATCGAATAAGCTGGATTTCCATATGCTTTTTATCCCGATCGGCGGGCTGGGCCATGTAAGCATCAACGGTCACAATTATGGACTGCGGCCCGGATTTATCGTGGTATGCAGGGCGGGTCAAGAGGTCCGGGCAGAAGCCGCCGTTCAGGATGAGGACGGGATATATATCGTTTGTTTCGAATCCGGATTTGCAGTGTTGGAGACAGCCAACGATCCACCGGACCGTTCGGAAAGCTTATTTCCGTTCAGCGGCGACTTTGACTTCACTCCGAGCCACGCCGATCTTGCACTTTGCGATACGATGGCCCGCTGCTGGCACAGTAAAAACAAGATGGAGCGCCTGCGCAGTCAGGCCGCTTTTCATGAATTGCTTTACAGCATCATGCAAAGCCGTCTTTTAAAAAACGTCAAGGGCTGGAACAAGGAGCTTGTAGCTGCAAAAGCTTTCATGGAGCGGCATTATGAACAGGCTATCGACATAGAACAGCTGGCGGGCTCGATGCAGGTCAGTTCCCGTCATTTTAGGCGGTTGTTTAAGGATACTTACGGAATTAGCGCGATGGATTACATTAATGAGCTGCGTATGAATAAGGCGAAACAATTGATGGAAAAGGGCTGCATGCCCATAGAAGAAATTGCGCGGCAGACCGGATATAACAACGAGAGTCACTTCAGGCGCATGTTTAGAAAGCAGGTGGGCATTCCGCCTGCCCTTTATCTGAAAAACCGGCAAATGAAAGTGGCGGCATACAATTGGTCTAACTTGGGGCAATTGCTGCCGCTTCATATCATTCCGCAGGCAGCCCCGATGGACCAGTATTGGACCGACCACTACCGCAGAAAATACGGGGCCGACGTTACGGTACCCTTGGGACACCGGTATGATTTTAACCGCGAGGCGCTGAGCCGTTTTGGCCCCGATTGCATCATTGGAATCGATGCCTACGTAACGCCGGAGGAGCAAGAAAGGCTTGGGCAGATCGCGCGGACGTTTTTCGTGCCTTGGCTGACCGGAAGCTGGCGTGACCATTTGCGTCTGATAGCGGAATTTCTGGATCGGGGAAGAGAAGCGGAGGCATGGCTCGATAAGTATGACGACAAGGCCGGCCTTGTCTCGGATAAGGTAAACCGCCTGATCCGTCAGGATGATCTGCTTACGATCATGATCGATAGAAAAGGATGCTACCGCTGGGTAAACCGGAGAGAGGATCCGGCTGCGCTGCCCTTTGCTCCGCGTCGCATCGATCAGCTCCCTTCAGACTTTATACGGATGACTGCGGATGAATTACAGGATTGGGAGGCCGGGCGCATACTGATCCTGCTGTCAGAGGATGTCATGTCAAGAGTAAACTGGCATGAACTTCAGCAGACGCAGCATTGGAAGAATTTAAAGGCTGTTCGCGGACAGCGGGTTCATATCGTTACCATTGGCCCTTGGTTCGAGTACACGGCTTACAATCATGGAATGATTCTTGATCAAATCATGGGTATTTGTGGGCATGTTCTTCCGTGAAGCATTCGGACGCCGATGATTTAAAACCTGTCCGAAAAGATCATATACAAAAAGACAAGGCGTAACTTATACTTCTTGTTGATAATGATTATCTTTATCAACGAGTGGTGAAAGGATGAATTGTTTTTATGTATAAGTCTTTGTCCACATATCAGAATCTTTAAGTCCTTTACAGAACTAAAGCGTAAGGGGGTACCCTTTCTAAACATATCAGAATCTTTAAGTCCTTTACAGAACTAAAGCGTAAGGGGGTACCCTTTCTAAACATATCAGAATCTTTAAGTCCTTTACAGAACTAAAGCGTAAGGGGGTACCCTTTCTAAGAAATTTTCGGTATGCTAAGGACATGGAGACGAACGTACTGAAACGGATCTTTCTGGAGCATTGGCCCCAGTTTTATGAAAAGAATAAAACACGAATCCGGCTGGTTGTCGTTAAAGAGATCGAGAAATTTCTTGGTTGCGGGAATCCCAGGAACGGCTTTAAGTTGCTGGTTTGTGAAGGGTGTCATGACACGAGAAAAATTCCTTACCGCTGTAAGGGACGGTTCTGTACGACGTGCTCATGCGGAGAAACAGAAGAGTGGAGCCGTGTGATGGCGGAAGACGTGTTTCAAGTGAACCATAGGCATGTCATCCTTACCATCGATGAAGGATTACGCGACATTTTTCTGAAATACCGGGAAATGCTGAAAGAGTTCATGGACGAAGCAGCCCGACTGGTTCAAGAACACTTTGAGAAGAAACATAAAGTAACGCCTGGGATTATTGCAGGCTTACATACCTTCGGATCGAAACTGAATTTTAACCCGCACGTGCATATGCTTGTGACAATGGGAGGTATGACAGCGAACGGGGAGTGGAAGACCTACGACTACATTCCGTTTAAGAAACTGCGAAAACAATGGCAGACGGTGGTGCTGAAGCTCATTCGCCGTCACTTAACGGAAGAGCAGAAGAAACAGGTACAGCCGTTGCTGCAAAAAGCCTACTCCGAAAATGAGGAAGGCTTCTATGTACATGGCCCAAAACAGAAAGGGGACGTAAAAACGCAACTGGGGTACATTGGACGTTATATCCGTCGTCCGGCCATAGCGATCGAGCGAATTAAGGAATACGATGGAGAGTATGTCGTATTTCGCTACCATGACAAGACGGATGATATGGAAAAAGAAGAGAAAGTAACCGTGGAGGAGTTTATTTCGCGGTTAATTCGTCATATTCCAGATGAGCATTTTAAGATGATCCGCCATTATGGACTATACGCGCGGCGGATCAAGAAAGAATGTAAAGAAAAAGTACAGACATGGCAGGAGAAGGTTAAGAAGACGATTGTGAAGGTACAAAAGCTGATTCGTCGGCGGAACTGGCAAGAACGGATCAAAGCGCAGACAGGGAAAGACCCTATGGTTTGTCCAAAATGCCAATGTTATTATGAGTACAAGGGAGAAGTCTGCCTTGAAGAGGGGCAGCTTGTCGTAAAGCATGCCGTTTGTGCAAAAAGCAAGGCGGTGTTAGAAAGGATGATTAACGATCTCACCGGTATCGAAGAAACGAAAACCAGCGAAGAAGAAGAAACCAACGCAGTTAAGCCTAAGCAAGCACCTGCAGTCCAAAGAGGTCGTCAAATATCTATGTATGACGTGCTCGCAGAGCGAAGAAATACCGCTTAGTGTGGTCAGAGATTTTGACATGATGGACGATGGGGATCCGGAAGTTCCGCCACAATTCGCTTGTGAATCCTGTGGTGGAGAAATGTATCCGGAATACTATAAGGGTGTTCATGGATATGAATACCGCATCGAAGATCGGTTAAGGAAAAGAGAAGTGGAAGAGAGTTCGAAGTCGATCAGATGAGGGAATGGGTATGGGGTGGAAAGTTTACGGGCCGCCTTTGAAATCGTGTTATTTCCGCCTAATCAATTCAATAAAACACGATTTCAAGAGCGGTTGGAACCCCATACCCATCCCTCCCCACGCTCAAATGTATGGGTTTGCACAAGGATTTTAGAGGACCTGGCCAGCGGCCAGGTTTTTCTTAGTTTTTACTATGGCATCCACTATAGCGATGTCTCTCGTGTATCCGATGGCCTTGGCCAATGCGGCGAGTCCGTCCGATACCTCATCCGGTTATTCCCATCCTCAGGTTAAAACCTCGGAACATTTTAAAGATTTGGATTCTATTGAAGCCGATACGAGAAAAATCGTGGACTTCATGCTGGCCCAAGGTTATGTCGAAGGCATGTCCGATTACCACTTCGGGCTGGCCGACCGGCTGACACGGGTGCAGGCCGCCAAAATAGCGACCAAGCTCTTTGGCATACCTGTAGATTCATCGGTTCAAAAGTCTACTTTTACGGATGTCAGCGCTCAATCCCCCGAACACGCATGGGGAATTCCTTACATCGAAGCGGCCAAACAGGCTTCACTGATCGAAGGCGTCGATCAAGCGCGTTTTGATCCTGACGGGTCGATCACGCTGGGCCAGCTTGCTGCCATCCTGGTCAGAGGCTTGGGAATAAAAGCCGCTCCAACCGGACCGAATGAAGCCTGGTACACCGGCTATATGCAGGCAGCCCAAACGCAGGGCATCGATTTTGGAGGCAAAGCCGGAGATGAGGCTGCAACCCGGGAAGATTTTATCAAAGCCTCCTATCAGGCTCACCAAGCATACCAATTGCAATTGAATGCAGCCGAAGCCGGGAAGGTCTCTGTTGTTTCGGCGGAAGCGATCGATTACAACAAGGTGAAGGTACAGTTGAACCGGCAAGTGGATCCGGATACGGCTACACTGGTCTTAACAAAGGACGGTGTGGAAGTGGCGGCGACGGTTGCATATACAGAGGGGCACCCCTCCGCCGTTCTTACATTGAAGGAAGGCAAGCTTACCGCGGGCCGGTACAAGGTGACGCTGGGAGGATTGAGGGAAGAGGATGTGGAGCAAATCGAGGCGGAATTTACAGCGGACAACGAAACTGTAACAAGCATTGAATTTGTTACGGAAAGTGAAATGCTGGCCAAATCGCGCTATGCCTCGATTCGGTTAAAGGCGATCAATCAGTATGGGCAAAAAGCTTCCTTCTCGCCCGCCTCGTTCTCCTATACGGTAAATGACAGTTCGGCGCTGCATCCGAGATTGGACAAAACACCGGATGGGGATTTGAGACTCACCCTGGATACGCTGACGTACCATTTGAATTCGCGATCCACTCTTATACACGTTAATCTCCGGCATAACGATACGAATATCGCCGTGCAAAAAAGCTTTACTATAGGCGCCGAGCCGGTGGTGACGACGCTGAAGGCGGGTGAGGTTTCCTATTCGGACAGCCGGACGGCGATTAAGACAAAGGGACAGAAGGCCGTATTCGATTTGATTCCATATGACCAGTATGGGAATGTGCTGGGATTTAACGCCCTGCGCGAAGCGCTTCAAGCCAGCCAGGGGACGGCGAATCTGAAGGATGCCGTAAGTCTTCACTTTCATCCCGGAACGGCGAATTTCCGTTATGATATTGTGGATGAACGGGGAGACGATACGATTCAGGCGCACGTCACTCTTATTGAGGACATCCTTCTTGCAGCGGATTATACAGCCAGCGTATACGTTCAGGGAGGCTCGGCTTCGGTTACAATTGCCGTTCAAGCCTATGCCAAAGCGGTTTCCATTGAATTCGGCGATATGAACAAAGTGATCGCTAATGGAGACACGAACGTCTACATTCCGGTTACAGCCTATGACGAGTCCGGAGCCAAGCTGAGTCTCGAAGATTTGACCAGCGACGCTTTCGCCGATCGGGTCAGGATCACTGTAATCGGTGCTCAGGCCGATCAGCGGGACGGTTCATTAGGCACGGGTGCGGTGATTGAGAAGGCCGGCAAGAACAAAGGCAGCATTTGGCTCACTTCAATTACCGCTCCGGCCAACGGTAAAATCCGTATTACCGCCGATATCATGGATCAAGGAAAGACTGCTTCATTTTTCCGTGAGTATGCCGTACAGAATGCCCGCATTCCTGCTGGTTTTAAAGAAGTAAAGGCGCCTGCAAGTGAGATTGTTCCCGGAAGCTATACCAAATTCACTTATACCGTGGTCGATCAATATGGAGAAGAACTGGACGCGGCCAACAATGTGGCTATGGGTAAAATCGTGGCCAGTGGAGGCGACGTGTACTCCATCCGGCTTGATCCGGGCTCGACGTTTACGGATACCGTTACAGAGACCACTTATGGATTGACATTGGATAAAGATCCGGCCAAGGGACATGCCAATCGTCCGGCTTTCGAATATACCGGAGCTGAATTTGAAACGTTCAACGACGGATTCCGTTTTTACGCACCTCCTGGGCAAGAGGGTGGTTCATACACCTTTTCGGCTCAATTGCTGAAGAATGGAACAGAAATATCCCGTGCAACCAGAACGGTGCAGATCAAAAGATCGAATGATCTCACCTATTTCCTGGATGCCGTACCGGCTTTATACCGCCCCGGCAGCATCGTTCCCGCGGCTTATCAGGATGCGCATCTCGACCCTGCCCAGAGCCTGTTTGCCAGAAAGCTGTCTTTTACGATTAAAAACGCCCGGGGAGAACAGATCTATTTCGTTAACGGTTTTAGCCAGAGCGCTGCCGCTTCCGATACACAGATCGTAAAAACAGCCGTTAAAAACGGCAGCGTTTATGTTCTTGGCAGTAAAGCGGGTAAAACGAATATCAGTGTAGTATACACAACGGTAAAAAATGAACAAAAAATAGCAAACGTAGAGGTTAACGTTAAGGATGACCCGCTTTCCGTCAGTTCTTTTACGGCGGATAACGAAACGGCTGTACTAACGCTGCCGTCCGGCGGCTCGGTGACGGAAAATGTCTACACCTTAATGGGCCTCTCTTTTAAAGACAATTATGGCATCGGCTATAAAGGAAGCAATACGGTGAATTATAACTACGCCTTCGGCAACTCATTCGGCGTAGACTATATAAAGCCAATGAATCCTGGCGCTCCATTAGGGACAGTGAGCATCGATGCAGAAGGACGGGTAACCGTCACAGGCAACGTCGGCCGCTTTGATCTTATCGCTTATAAAGGAAGCTCGGCGGAAGTGAGAACCAGAGTGACGGTTGTGACCGCTCCTTAACCGTTATTCATCATTATTATAAGACGAAAGACCCTCACCAAAGAGGGTCTTTTTCGGCTTTCAGAAACTTTCCAGGGAAATACTGTTTCTTTTGAACTAAAATGGAAATAAAAAAATGGGAAAATAAGACTAAAAAATGTAAAATTTTGTTGTAGCTTTGATCTTACGATGGTAATATATACATGCTACTATAACTTAAGGAGGAACTATGGGTGAAACGAATGAAGTATGTATCCAAAGCGATCGTACTCCTGTTATGCGTGCTCATCGCATTACCAGGCTTCGTGATCGCAGCACCGGCTTCAGCGCCTTCCGACATTAACAAGCATTGGGCCGAGAAAGAAATGAGGCAATGGATCGACAAGGGTTTATTGTCAGGTTATTCGGATGGAACTTATAAGCCGGATCAGAGTATCAGCAGAGCGGAATTTTTTACTTTAGTTAATCGCTCTTTCCACTTTAGCCAGGAAGCTTCCGTATCCTTCACGGACCTTAGTGCTTCGCATTGGGCCGTATCTGAAATAGCCCGTGCTCAAGCGGCGGGATATGTTAGCGGTTACCCGGATGGAACAATTCATCCTGATCAACAAATCAGTCGTGAAGAAGCAGCAGTCGTGCTGAAGAATGTGCTTAAACTGCAAGAAAATGCTGCGGGTGCCGAAACATTCAAAGATGCGGCGCAATTTGCCGGCTGGAGCAAGGGTTCCATTGGTGCACTTGCTGCCAAAGGGTACTTATCCGGATATGAAGATGGAACATTCAAGCCCAACAACGCTATGACGCGAGCAGAAATTGTCGTACTGTTGGATCGGATTCAGTCTAACGCGATTCCTGTCGTGACCTACGATCACAAGGGTACATTTGGTCCTGCAACAGGTGTAGAGACGATCCGCGGAAATGTAGTCATCAGCGCTCAAGGGGTTACTTTGAGAAATACGGTCATTGAAGGCAATCTTCTATTAGCTGAATCGATCGGTGAAGGGGATGTCTTCTTAAAGAATGTAACGGTGAAAGGTATTACCACCGTCAATGGCGGTGGTGCCAACTCGGTACATATTGAAGATTCCGTGCTGCTTACCGTCATTGTAAATAAAGCAGACGGCAGCGTTCGTATCGTGGCAGAAGGAGCTACCAGCGTACAGCAATTCACGGTACAGTCGAGTGCTTTGCTGGAAGCAAGAGGGACGAGCACGATTACCGATGTCATTCTTTCCAGTGTGCTGCCCCCTCATGCTCAGGTAACTTTAGCCGGGCAATTCAATACAGTGGATGTGCAGGCCACCAGCGTACGGGTAAGCCTGACTGAGGGTTCGATCCAGCAGCTTACCGTTGCCCGGGAAGCAGGCAATTCGACAATAAATGTTGGAACGGGCGCATCCATCGCCGAATTGATTTTGAATGCGGCAGCTTCCGTAACAGGGAACGGGACAATAGAACGTGCCGCCGTGAATGCGAACGGCTCGACTTTTGAACGTACTCCTTCCAATATCACCACAGGGAACGGAATAAGTGTAGGCAGTACTTCCGGCGGTGGTGCATCAGGCGGCGGCAGTTCTTCCAGTGACGATGACAGTTCTTCCGGCGATGATGACAGTTCCAATGACGATGATAGTTCTTCTGACGATGATACTGTGACAGAAACGGTATACGGTTTTGAAGGAAGAATTGTCGATGTTCAGAATCAACCCGTTGCCGGGATGACGATTCATTTCCGGAGAGGACTGGATAATAAGGACGGTACCATCGTCGCTACGGTTGTCACCGATAGCAACGGCCGTTATTCTGTTGATTTACCGCCGGGGATTTATACGGGTGAGCTTTCTAAACCAGGGTTTATTACCACCTATCTCGTTGGAGTTTCAGCAAGTAACGTGCGTAACACCAATGAGAATGCAACGGCTATTCGTGTAGCGGCAGCCCATGAAATTCGTATTGTATTAACCTGGGGTGAACGGCCTCGGGATCTTGATTCGCATCTTGTAGGTCCAATACCGAATGGAGGGGTTTTCCATACTTGGTATGCGGATAGAATTCATTCCGTATCCGGCGCTGTATACGCAGATCTGGACCATGACGATGTTACTTCTTATGGTCCTGAAACGACGACCATTCGTCAATTGGTAGACGGTACTTATCGTTTTTATGTGCATAATTTTTCCGGTGAAACGAATATGAGGGAATCGGGAGCTCATATTGAGGTATACGTGGGGGCTACGACAACGCCTGCAAAAACTTACGATATTCCAACCGGAGCAGGCTCAGAGCTTTATTGGACTGTGTTTGAAATGAATGTGTCTAACGGCTTGATCAGCTCGTTCACAGATATTAATCAGTTTTATGCAAATGAAAGTGCTGCACAAGGCCATCTTGCTAACGGAATCGGCAATACTGCGATAACATCCGCAGTATATAGCATTGATCAGAATGTGCGCGAAATTCTGGTGCCGGCAAATACGCCGGTAGAGAGCTTCAAGGCAGGACTTTCCGTTTCGCCGGGAACATCGTTAGAGGTGTACCAATCCGATGGAACTACGGTTCGTACAGGCTTTGTTATGAATGGAGATAAAGTGATCGCAAGATCTTTTGACGGTCTTTCATCCCGGACGTATACGGTTTCTATTATAAACACACCTACGGTTACATCTCTTACTTACTCGCCTGCAGGTCCGATTGTTTTTTATGATTTGACACCGTTAGGTGTGACGGTAAGTGCAGCCGGATGGGACGGAACGGTAACCGACGTGACTTATGATGCTAATATGGTTTATATATCCCAAAATCTGAACATTGCTGCTGTAGCTCCCAATGGTGTCATCACACCCGGTGCCTCCGGATCGACAGTGATTAGCGCGGTATATGGGGGAATGACGTTAGAAATCCCGGTTACGGTGATTCTCGCCCCTGCCTTAACTCAAAACGGATCGACATTGGAATCGTCAGGTTTAATCTCAGGCGCTGAAGTGCGTGTATACGATGCAAGCAATAATACGGTCATCGGCAGTACCTATACTGTAGGACACAATGGTGCGGTAAGTATACCTTCTTTACCAGCAGGTTCTTATTACATTGTTCAGTCCTATCAAGGCTTTACAAGCCGCCTATCGAATACAATAACGATAACTAATTGAATTGATTTGAAAACCGCCTCTGTGAAGTTGAAATCAGGTAACCGCAGAGACGGCTATGTTGACGGGGGTGTCCCAAAAGTCACTGAGGTGACGGGGATACCCCCTTTTTTAATTTTGTAAAACAAAAAGAAGCCAAACCTTGGTAAAATGGAAGTGACGAGTAACCATTCAAAGGAGGGCTTCTTTTGTACATTCAATATAACATGGATCAACTCTGTCTGCCAATGGAGCAACAAACGGAAAGCGGCTATGAGGTTCGTCTGCGCCACTACCGGAGTCAGGAGTGTACAGGCTGTCCTTTGAAGGATGCCTGCACGAAAGCCAAAGGGAACCGGGAAATCCGGGTGAGTCTCAAGTACCTTCGCTACAAGCGGCAGACGCGGGAAAAGCTGCGAAGTGAGGAAGGCTACGCGTTGTCAGTTCGACGCATGATCGAACCGGAGAGTGCGTTCGGACAAATGAAAAATAACCGGAACTTCCGGCGTTTCCTGCTTCGCGGCTTGCCCAAGGTCGGGTGGCTTTCCCTTGCTCATAATTTATTAAAGTGGGCGGCGATGAACCAAAAAGGTCGAGTAAGAGAGCAACTTATGGGACGGCCCCGTATTTGCGAATACAATAGATTAGCACTAAAATATGTAGATATACTGCTGCATGCATAACGAGAGGAGACTCATCCTGTGAAAACGATAAGCTTTGTCCAGCCTGACCCTCAGAGCTGGTTGGAGAAATTTCATTTTTCCATTCCGATTAAAGTCCGCTATTGTGAGACGGATCTGCTCGGACATGTGAATAATGTCAGCTACTTTATGTATTTCGAGCAGGGACGCATCGAGTATTTTGAACATCTCGCATTGACGGAGGATCTGTTCAACGATAAAACGGTATCGGTCGTTGCCAACCTGGAATGCCAGTATCTGGCGTCAATTTACTTGAGGGACCCCTTGAAGCTCCATATAAGAACAGCCAATATAGGACGTTCTTCCCTGGATCTGGAATACGCCTTGGCCGTGAATGGCCAGTTGAAAGCAGCCGGAAGAGGGACGATTGTGCTCGTGGATACAAACAGCGGGAAAAGTACGCCGATACCCGATGCAGCCCGCGAAGCCATTCGATCATTCGAAGAACGATCCATAGAACAGAATAGAATGGGGAGCAGGTCTTGAAAAGATTTAAAAAAGTATATATCGAAATTACAAGCGTATGCAACCTGGCCTGCTCCTTTTGCCCGCAAACGAGCCGAAAGGCTAATTTTATCAGGCCGGACACCTTTAATGACATATTGGATCAGGTCAAGCCGCATACGAATCATATTTATCTTCACGTCAAAGGCGAGCCGCTTCTTCATCCCAAAATTGATGAGCTGCTCGACGCATGCCACGCTAAAGGCTTTAAGGTCAATATAACGACGAACGGAACGCTGATTCATAAAGCCGGGCATAAAATCCTCGGAAAACCGGCGCTGCGCCAAATGAACTTCTCGCTTCACAGCTTTGACGGGCATGAGGGGTCGACGAACCGGGAAGAATACCTGGCCAACATTTTTTCGTTTGTCCGGGAAGCGGTCGAACATAAGGTGATTATTTCGTTCAGGCTGTGGAATTTGGATAAAGATAATGCCACCAACCTGGAGAAGAGCAGAAACCGGGAAACGCTGGCCATGCTGGAGAAAGAGTTTAACCTGGACTTCAAAATTGAGGAAAAAGTCGTACCGGGCAGCGGGGTCAAAATTGCAGATCGCATTTATTTGAATCAGGATCATGAATTTCAATGGCCGAGCTTGCAAGCGCCTGAGGATGACGGTAAGGGCTTCTGTCACGCGCTTCGGAGCCATGCCGCGATTCTGGTTGACGGAACCGTCGTGCCCTGCTGTCTGGATGGAGAAGGCGTGATTAATCTAGGGAATATCCACAGCCGTTCTTTCTCTGAAATTGTAGAAGGTGAAAGAGCGAACAATCTTTTCTATGGATTTTCCAGGAGAGAGGCTGTTGAAGAATTATGCAGGAAGTGCGGCTATAGGCAAAGATTCGGTGCATAGGTTTCATGGCTGTTCGGCTGTGGGGCACCCTCCTGCCGAAATGAAATAAATCCCTCCGCAAGAACGGAGGGACGGGCCCGTGAATTTAATCCAAAACGGCAAACTTGATGCACACGGGCTTGGACACTTCCAGTACACTTCCGGCAGGAAGAAGCTTGCCGGTGCTTGCATCTCTGCTGAATGTGACAATATTGTTGGAATCCCGGTTGGCGGCGAGCAGAAAGCGTCCGTCCGGCGACAGTGCAAAGTTGCGGGGATGCCTGCCCAGCGTGGAGGCGTGCTCCACTAAAGTGAGCTTGCCTGTTAACGGATCGATGGCGTATACCGCAATGCTGTCATGTCCGCGGTTGGAGCCGTACAGAAAACGGCCGTCGGGGGAAATATGAATATCCGCACATGCGTTTTCTCCCTTATAGGAGTCAGGCAGAGTAGACACCGTTTGAATTTCACTCAATTCCCCTTGTTCCTCATTATAGAAGAACGCGGTAATGGTGGCATTCAGCTCATTAATCACGTAGCCGTAAGGCAATGACGGATGAAAGGCAAAGTGCCGCGGACCGGATCCGGGCGCAACCCCGACTTCCCCATGAGGAATCAACCGTTGGCTGGGAAGATCCAGCCTGTAGATCAAGATTCGATCCAGGCCCAGATCGGAAGCGACGGCAAAGCGATTGGAACGGTCGAGAAAAACGGAATGCGCACGCGGCTGGTTCTGCACGGGAAGAATGCTGGAGCCCCGATGCTGGTGGATATCCGTTGTCGCACCGATGCTTCCGTCCTCCAGAAGCGGGGACAGCCCGATCATGCCGCCATGGTAGCTGGATACGATGACACATTGGCGGGAATGATCCAGGGTGATATGGCAGGTAGGCGCCGGTACGGTGTTTTCCTTATTTACCAAGGTTAATTTGACGCTTGCCGGATCGAAATGAAAAGCGGCGGCGGCTCCGCGGCGCTGACCGCTGGAATCCGTTCCTTCCGTTATGGCGTACAGCTTCTTTCCGGCAGGATCGACATCGAGAAAAGTCGGGTTTTGAAGGCCGTCGGCTTGATCGACGATTTCGAGACTTCCGGTTTCCGTGTCGAACCGGCAGGCATATAATCCGGGACCGGACGAATCCGCGTAGGATCCCAGGAAAGCAAGCACCTTCTTTTTTTTCTCCATTAACCATCATTCCTTTTTTTCCATTAAAGTCATAAACACATTATCGCAAATCCGCTGCCCGCAGGCAAATGAGATCTCAAATGCAAAAAATAGGAACGATGTGGCTTCAATGACTTGGAGAACGCGCCTCCATATAGAATACATACAGAAATTTTCGAATATTCAACTTGGAGGACGACGTCTTGCTGTCTTCCTCCAGTTCTCGCATCCTGTTGCGCACCTCCTGAAAATCGAATAAACGGGAGGCAAAATATTCGAAAGTCGGGTTTCCGTAATCGTTTAATCCCAAAGATGAAAGATGGGTAAGAGATTGCAGCGCCAGCCGGCGTACCCGCTGCTCCAGCGCGCGCACGTCCTTGAGCATGCTTGCATCCGGATGCTGGCTGTTCTTCTTGGCAACCTGCTCATAAATGGTTTTGAGCGGCGGCAAATCGGGCAGCATATTCCCGTCTTGTTCCTGCTCTTTCAACCAACCGACAATATGGATAAGGTCAGAGGCACCCGCTTCTCCGGCGATGCCCAATAGCGGCAATAAGGATCTGGCCTGTTCTTCGATGGATTTTTCCTTCCGCTCGGCCGTTTTTCCTTTGGAATCCGCAATGCCAGATGTCTCCAATAAACTCAGCGATTGACGGATGGTTTGCATGGATTTTTCCAATAATAAATGATCCGATACACGTCTTAAGACGGCAAGAACCTCCAGGCGGTTAATCGGCTTTTGGATGAAGGTATCGACTCCTTGCTGGTAAGCCTCCCCGATCATTTCCTTATTCTCTACCTGTGAAATCATGATAAACCTGCCCTCGTAGCCTTCTTCCCTAAGCGCTTTGACGGTTTCAATCCCGTCGCGGCCAGGCATCAATAAATCGATGATCACGATTTGAGCATCCCGAATGTCTTCTCTGGATGTTTGCGCTCCGTCATCTGATTCGCCGGTGACCTCTCCGAGGCCGCTTTCTCTAATGATCCGGGAAATCATTTTTCGGACGGCAGGGTCGTCATCCACCAGATAAAATTTCAGCATGATCGGCCTCCTCCCTTTGTATTAAACGTTCCGACGGAATCCGGACTTCAAACCTTGTTTGACCCGGTACGCTGTATACGCTTATGTTCCCCCCGAGCAAACGGACAATATCCGCCGCGTGCGAAAGACCAATACCGGTTGACGAGTTCCCTTCGTCGTCGAATTTGGTCGTATAGCCGGGGTGAAAGATTAAGTCCAACTCATCGTGAGAGATGCCGGGACCGTTGTCTGTCACGTAGAATACGACGGAATCGAATTCGAGATCGACCCGGAGTTCAATCCGTCCCTGGGATTCAATGGCCTCGACCGCATTGGATACGATATTGTTCAGTACGGAAAGAAGCGGATAAATCTCATCGGTAGAAAGATTTACGTCGCATCGGTTATCCAGTTCGATGGTTTTACCCAGCAGCAGGCTGTAGTTTTTATTGGCCCTCGCTACCATCGAGCAAAGAAACGAAATGGGGATGCGCTTGGACAGCATCCGTTCCTGCTGAATGATTTTGGATAAGCCGGATAGAATGCGCTGGGAATCCTTCTTGAGTTCATGCACGTTCTCCGCGATATGGAGCGCTTGCGCCGCATGAGGAGGAGAAAGAATTTTTAGCTCCTTGGATAAGCGGTAGCTCTCCCGGGTGATGTCCTCAATATGGGACATCGATTTGCGAAGATAAAAGGCTTCTTCAAATAAATCCGAATTAATGAGCATTAACCGCTCCAATTCCTGCCGGCGCTGCTCTCCCTGGGCCCTCACCTGCCGAATGGCCAGCATATTGCAGAGTCCGACGACAAAGAAGCTGCGAAGCAAGCCGATCAGTACAATCATCAAAGCCCCATGGATCGTTATCATGGTTGGCGAGCCCGACACCATACGAATCAGCAGCTCCGCTCCATTGGACGCGATATCCGCAAACGCACCGTAAAAACCGACCTTCAACGGATATTCCACGTTAGTTTTTATTTTTAGCAGGGAGATGACCACCGCAAACGTAACATAATAAAAAAATACAGGCATATGCTGCACGATGCCTTCGGTCCAAGGAATACCGTACAGCGAAGCATCCATCACAATCCGAAAAAAGACGATAAACAAACCTGCCGATAAGCCTGTTGCAAGGACGGGAACGGAAAACCACAATAATCCGAAGAAATACGCCGCGATACCAAGTGAAAATCGGAAATCCCCGCCGAATGGGATCATTTTCACCTCTCCCAGCAGCGCCGTCGACAGAAGTATGACGACCCAGATGAACAATCTGTGATCCCGCATCTTGATTCGCCGCTCCTTTCTGCTCCGGATACCAAAAATACTCCCTCTTCCTATGGTACAGGAAGAAAGAGCATTTTGTCGCGTGGGAAAAGATTCATAATTTTAGGCCTGTTTATTTTCGAGCCTGTGCGATGCGATAGAAAGCAGGTAATTGACTGCAAAATAGAGCAAAGCTGCAAACAGGAACGTCGGTATGACGTAATTGATATTGTGACCGTTAATGATCTGCACGTGGTTCATCAGCTCCGGCAGCGCAATCACCACCGCTAAAGACGTATCCTTCAGCAGCGAGATAAATTGGCTGACCATAGGTGGCACCATCCGGCGAAGAGCGATCGGAAGAACAATATATCTTAACGTTTGCGTCGCTGTCAATCCGGAGGAACGTCCGGCTTCGATGAGCCCTTTTTCGACCGAATTCAACCCGCTTCGCACGATCTCGGAGATCATGGCCGATTCAAAAATCACCAGAGCGACGACGGCCGCTGTAAACTTATCCAGCTTGATGCCGACCTCCGGCAGAGCGAAGTAGGTAAAAAAGATGATCAAAAGCAGCGGCAGGTTGCGGATGGTCTCGACCAGGACCGCGAATACTTTGCCTAATACAGGTACCTTGGCGTACCGAACGGTGCCCACAAGAATACTGATGACAAAACTGATCGCAATGGAGAGGATTGCCACCTCAATCGTGAGCAGAAAGCCTTGCAGCATAAATTGTATATTGACAGGGGACAATGCACCTATAAAATCCATTACGCTTCCCCTCCTTTAATTCCCCGCGTACCTGCGTTCCAGATATCGCACGCCGTAGCTGAGTGGAATGGTCAAAATCAAGTAAAATAACGCAGCAAAGATATAGGAGCTGAACGTATCGAAGGTATCCGAATTAATCAAATCGGCTTGATACATGAGATCCGACGCGGACAAAACCGTAAAGATCGAAGAGTTTTTCACCAGGTTCAAAAACTGGTTGCCGAGCGGCGGAATCACTATTTTAATGGCCTGCGGCAAGATGATGTGCCACATGGCTTGAAGGTAGGTTAAGCCGGATGAGCGTGCGGCTTCCATCTGACCTTTAGGCACCGTCTGAATACCGGCGCGAATCGCTTCCGCGATAAAGGCGGAGGTATATACGGTTAAGGCAACCAATCCGGTCACGAACGGGACCAGGACAACGCCCGTCAGGATTGGAAGTCCGACCAGAACGAAAAAAGCAATCAGCAGCAAAGGAATATTCCGAATAAATTCAACATAGGCCGTGCCGAACCATTGAAGCGGCTTAAAAGGGGTAATTCGAAACACCGCAATCACCGTGCCGAGAATAAAACTGGCAATGAGGGATATCACGCTTGCTGCGACGGTTCCGCCGAAGCCGATCATGTAGCGGTCTATATTGTCGGTCAGGACCGTAAAATCAATAAACATATCCCTAAGTTCCCTCCTTACATCCCGTTTGAAAGCATAGAGGAGACCAGCGGCTTGCGCTCATCCCCTCGGCTTTTATTACTTCGTCGGTTTTTTGCCGATCCATTTCTCGTAAATGGCATCGTATTGACCGTTTTCCTTCAATTCCTTCAAGGTTTCGTTCACCAGGTTCACAAACTCGGTATCGCCTTTACGGATACCAATGCCGTACGGCTCTTCCGTGAACGTTTCGTCCAATACCTTGAAGTTCGGGTCCTGCTTTGCCATACCGAACAGAAGAGCGTTATCGGTCGTCAATGCGTCGCCTTGGCCGGCTTTCAATGCAGTAAACGCTTCGGCGTAGTTTTCGAATTCAAGCACTTGCGCGTCCGGCGCCGCCTCGCGAACGTTTTTGGTGGACGTGGAGCCTTTTGCCGTAAGCACCTTGGAAGCTTTCGTCAGATCCTTGACCGATGTAATTGGACTGTTAGCCGGAACAAGAAGCGATTGCCCCGCTGTGAAATAGACGTCGGAGAAATCGATCTCCTGCTTGCGCTCCTCCGTAATCGTCATCGTCGCCACGATCATATCGATTTCGCCGTTTTTCAGCATGGGAATCCGCGTTTTGGAGGTCACTTCCTTAAGCTCGATCGCGTTCTCGTCACCAAGCACTTTCTTGGCTATGGCTTTCGCGATATCGATGTCCAAGCCTTGAACCTGGCCGGTAGACGGATCTTTTAATCCGAACAAATTCAGGTCATACTTCACACCGGCGATAACTTTGCCCTGCTCTTTGATTTTCGCGATCGTTCCTTGCGCTTTCTGGTCAGACGGCTTGCTACAGGCTGCCAAAGTGCCCATGGCCAATACGGCGGTTAAAGCAATACTCATCATTTTACCCCAACGTTTCATTGCGAACCTCTCCTTTACCTGAATTAGTGGTTTAAGATACGGCTGAGGAATAAGCGTGCCCGTTCTTCGCGCGGGTTGGCAAAAAACTCAGCCGGCGGTGCTTCTTCAATAATTTGACCCTGGTCCATAAACACGACCCGGTCGGCGACTTCTTTGGCGAATCCCATTTCGTGGGTGACCACGACCATGGTCATGCCTTCGCGCGCCAGCTTTTTCATCACGTCGAGGACTTCCCCGATGGTTTCCGGATCGAGTGCCGACGTCGGTTCGTCGAACAGCATGATTTTCGGTTTCATCGAAAGACCGCGCGCAATGGCGACACGCTGCTGCTGGCCGCCGGACAGCTGAGACGGATACGAATTCGCTTTATCGGGTATGCCGACTTTCTCAAGGTAAAACATGGCGGTCTTTTCCGCTTCCTCTTTGGATATCCCGTTTACTTTCATGGGAGCGAGAGTAATATTTTCAAGTACGGTTTTATGCGGGTATAAGTTAAAATGCTGGAACACCATTCCGATATTCCGGCGCAATTTATTGATGTCCGTCGACTTGTCATTGATTCTAACACCGTCGACAATCAATTCGCCGTCTGTGATCGTTTCCAATCGGTTGATGCAGCGAACCATCGTGCTTTTCCCGGAACCGGAAGGACCAATGACAACAACGACTTCGCCTTGTTTTATCGATAGGTTAATATCCTTCAGCACATGAAATTGGCCGTAATGTTTATTGACCTGATGGAAATGTATCATCGGGCTCCCCCTTCTTTTGTCAGGATTGTTTACGTGAATGAAATCATGGTATTCCTCAAACAACCGAAAACGACCGGATCCGACAGAAACGATTCAAAAAAAATGAACATTATTTTCTTTACCATGTCCTAAAGGGAAAAGAATGGGTAAACAGGAAAAAGGGAATAGTATTCATTGAATCTCAAGAATAAGGGGAAATTCATGATGAAGCTAACGCCGGAGCAGCGAATCCAATTGCATGGCTTTAATAATCTTACCAAATCGTTAAGCTTTAATATGTATGACATTTGCTATACGGAAACAAAAGAAGAACGCGAAGCTTACCTGGAATATATAGATGAACAATATAATGCCGACCGATTGACCAGCATTCTCAAGGACGTATCCGATATTATAGGCGCGCACGTCTTGAATATCGCAAAGCAGGACTATATCCCCCAGGGCTCCAGTGTGACTTTGCTGATTTCGGAGGGACCGGTGGAAGAAGCCCCGACGGAATCGTTCGAGGAATCGCCCGGACCTCTCCCGGCAACGGTCGTCATGCAGCTGGACAAAAGCCATATTACGGTTCATACGTATCCCGAATACCATCCGGATGAAGGGATCAGTACGTTTAGGGCGGACATCGACGTGTCTACCTGCGGGGAAATTTCGCCGCTCAAAGCGCTGAATTATTTGATTCATTCGTTTGATACGGACATTATGACGATCGATTACCGGGTTCGCGGCTTCACGAGAGATATCAACGGCCACAAATTATTCGTCGATCACGAGATCAGCTCCATCCAAAATTACATTCCGGAGGAAATCAAAAGCTTATATGACATGATTGACGTCAATGTATATCAGGAAAATATTTTCCATACGAAATGCAAGCTCAAAGCATTTGATTTGAACAATTATTTGTTTGGATATACGAAAGACAAGCTGAGTCCGGAGAAGCAAAAGGACATAACGGAAAGCTTGAATATGGAGATGGACGAAATATTTTACGGGAAAAATATGTACTGAGGCAGAACGGGAAAAGCGATCGTTTTCCATCCGGATCACGGATATTGGATGAAAACGATCTTTTGGTGTCTTTCCTGTTTCTAACCATTCGTAGTACCCGTACAGGATTGTTTTTTTACGTTTCATACCCTTTTTTTAACGATTCGCGCGCGTTTTTCACTATAATAAGCAAATCCGTGTATAATCGGTATAAAGCGCTTTCAATATTGGTTAAGGGGCTGATTTCATGACAGAACGCCAACTTGTCGAAACGATTCCAAGTGTGAAAGGGAGGTATAATCTGCAATCCTACGAATCCGCTTACAGTACGTTTCGCTGGGACGAAATCAAGACTCAATTTACTTGGCATCAAACAGGCAATTGCAATTTGGCCTACGAGGCGATCGACCGCCATGCGCAAGGGTCTCTAAAGAATAAAACGGCCTTAATTTATGAGGATGATGCGCGTAAGGAAAAATATACATTCGAGCAGCTCAGCCAAATCTCCAACCGGTTCGGTAATTTGCTGCTGAAGCTGGGCATTGGTCAAGGAGACCGTGTCTTTTTCTTCATGCCGAGGAACCCGGAGATTTATACGGGTATCATAGGAACGATCAAGATCGGCGCAATCGTCGGCCCTTTGTTCGAAGCCTTTATGGAAGGGGCTGTACTGGACCGGCTCGCCGATGCCGAAGCAGTGGCCATTGTCACAACCTCCGCGTTGAAGCAGCGTATTCCGCGCGATAAGCTCCCGCACTTGAAATATGTCATTGTTGTCGATGAACAGGAGCAATGGCTTCCGGGAGAAATCGATTACCGTCAGGAGATGGCGGAAGCGTCCGACGAATTGGACATTGCATGGGTTGATCTTGAACATCCCTTCATATTGCACTATACATCCGGATCGACGGGCAAGCCCAAAGGCGTGCTCCACGTTCACGGAGCCATGATCCAGCATTACATTACCGGCAAATGGGTACTGGACCTGCAGGATGACGATATTTACTGGTGTACCGGCGATCCGGGGTGGGTGACCGGAACCACATACGGTATATTTGCCCCATGGTTGAACGGGGCGACCAATCTGATCCGCGGCGGACGATTTTCTCCCGAGCGCTGGTATCAGACGATTGAGGATTACAAGGTTACGGTTTGGTACAGCGCGCCGACGGCGTTTCGGATGCTGATGTCTGCGGGCGATGAAGTGGCAAGAAAGTCCGATTTATCCACGCTTCGTCATGTGCTTTCCGTGGGCGAACCGCTAAACCCCGAAGTGATCCGCTGGGGAATGAAAGTATTCGGCAAACGAATTCACGATACATGGTGGATGACGGAAACCGGTGCGCATATGATTGTTAATTTCCCATGTATGGATATGCGTCCGGGATCGATGGGCAAGCCGTTCCCGGGCATTCAAGCGGCGATTGTCGATGACCAGGGCAATGAACTGCCGCCGTATCGCCTGGGCAATCTGGCCATCCGTACCCCGTGGCCGTCCATGATGCGCAAGATTTGGAACAACCCGGCCAAATATGAAGAGTATTTCCGTCTGAAGGGCTGGTACATTTCAGGCGACTCCGCTTACCGTGACGAAGACGGCTACTTCTGGTTCCAAGGCCGCGTGGACGATGTGATCAACACATCGGGCGAAAGGGTCGGTCCGTTCGATGTGGAAAGCAAACTCGTGGAGCATCCCGCTGTGGCGGAAGCGGGCGTGATCGGTAAGCCTGATCCGATTCGCGGCGAGATCATCAAAGCATTCATCTCTTTGCGCGAGGGTTATCGCGAAACGCCGGAGCTGCTGGAGGAAATTCGTTTATTTGTGCGCAACGGGCTTTCCGCACATTCGGCCCCACGGGAAATCGAGGTGGTAGGCAAGCTGCCCAAGACAAGATCCGGCAAAATCATGCGCAGGGTGTTGAAGGCCCAGGAGCTAGGCCTTCCGACAGGAGATCTTTCCACGATTGAAGATTAATGCGATGTTTGGGCTGTTCCCGAAGCGGGTGTATGCTTTGGGATTCGCCCTTTTTTCTTATGGACCGCAAAATCAATGCTAAATTTATCCATATCTACATCCGGTAACAGGTATAGGCTTATGGCTTCATCTATTATAGCGCTGGCAAAGTGAAGGGGGCATTCCATGTGAAAATACCTAAACAGCTGGAACATCGCGCATTAGCCAAAGTACAATCCATGGCGGCAGAGATCGGCAAGCTTTTGGAGGGACATGATTTGTCCGAAAGGTCGGAAGAAATTCGGGCGCTGCTCGACAATGGTCTTCAGCATGACGAATACTTTTTGCTCGTAGAGCATCAGGGTCTTTCCGTCCTGCATACCAATCGGCTCCGGGAGGGCACGATCTTCAACGACACCGTCGGCCTGGCGGCCGCTCAAACGAGCGAACCGTTAACCCAGATTTACCACCGGAATACAGGAGAGGTCTTATTGGATGCAGCGGTTCCGGTGAACATTCCCGGAAGGAAGGATTCGCCGTATAATTTGCGGTTAGGCGTAGTTGTGCAGTCTTTATCGTTTCGGACCCTGTTTTATAGCTTATTCGGCATTCCTCTGCTCATCGGATTGGGCGGACTTTGGTTGGCCGATTCGGCGGGCGAACGCGTATGGCTGAGTTTGCTGTTGTTGGCGTCATTCTTGCTTGTAAGCGTTTACTTGCAGCGAACCGTTTTTCAGGGAATAAAAAACTGGACGGAAAGGATGAAGGCGATCTCTTCAGGCAAGCTCATGCCCGTTCCGGCAGGCTCCAGGCGCAATGAGCTCGGGCAGGTTTCATTTGAAATTAACAAAATTGTCATCGGCATGAGAACGATTTTGTCGGAGATGAAGGAGGTTTCAGCGACTGTCAATACCATCGGCTCCGAACAGGCGGATGAACTTCGCCAGCTTCTTTCCTCGGCCGAGCAGCTGTCGGCAAGTATGCAGGAAGTGAGCGCGGGAGCAACCGACCAGCTGGAGCTCATAGAACAAAACAGCAGCTTGATGAAACAGATTCAAGAGCTGGTCAGCCGGGCCGGTCAAGAATTGGAGCTTTCCGGCAGGATATCCGAGGAGGCACGGGCGTCCTCTTATATGGGACTGGATAAAACATTGGAGATGCGCAAGGAAATGAATGATTTGCATGAAACGAGCAAGCAGAGTGTTGCATCTATGGAAGAGCTGGAGCGGCAATCGCAAGAAATGAGAGAGTTCATAACTTACATACGGGAAATCGCCGAACAGACGAATTTGTTGGCGCTGAACGCGGCGATTGAAGCGGCAAGAGCCGGGGAAGAGGGCAGGGGATTTGGGGTGGTAGCCGATGAAGTGCGCAAGCTTGCCGCTACATCCAATGAGGTGGCGGATCGCGCGATAGAGCTGACGCATAATATGGCGCTGAAATCGAAAGAAACCGCAGCCAGTGTGAAAGCGGGGCAGTTTGCTGTAGAACGGGGAATCCGCACGCTGGGCGAATTGAACGATATGATTCGCGATGTCGCCGACAAATGCAGCCGGACGGCCGAACAAGCGGTCGTACACTCCGCGGAAATGCGTGAAATTCAGCTGGGACTCCATTCTATGGAAGACAGGATAAAGACGATTTGGGATATATCCCAGCAGTTTACCGCATCTGCGCAATCCATGGCGGTCAACGGAGAACAGCATCATATGGCTACGGAACTCATTGCTGAACAAGCGGAATTGCTCAAAAGCATTTCCGGCAATCTGCAAAAGATCACTGGTCGATTTGTAATGGAATAGCTTGAAACAACAGGCCGCGATATTGTCACAACCTGTTGTTTCTTATAAAGAACATTTACATGTATCTGCGGCCGTAGAGCCAGTCGGAAACACTGAAGTCGTCAGCGCTTCGCCCGGCTAGAATTCTGTTCCGCAGAAGGATGGCCATGGCGTCTCCGGTGTGGAGGAATTCGCCCCACAGGCGGGCGCTGCGCTGCACTTCCGCCGTGCGTGGAATGCGTTCCTCCTGATAGGCCAGGAAAGCCTTTTCCGTATCGTTGCCGTACTTGCGGAGAGATTCGGTCAGACATGCCACATCCTCCAAGGCCTGGCAACCGCCTTGAGCGAGATACTGCAGCATAGGGTGGGCGGCGTCTCCGAGCAGGGTAATGCGTCCCGCCGTCCAGTTACCGATCGGCTCCCGGTCATACATCGGCCAGCGGCGCTGACGTTGAATGAAGGTCACGGCATGGCGTACAGGCTCGCAGCATGTGCCGAAATGCTCATCCAACTCCTCCGGTGTGCCCCAGTCATCGGAATCTTCCTTGTATCGGAAGCTTTTGAATACAACCACTTGGTTGTAAAGCTCCTTCCGGCGTACAGGGTACTGGACAAGGTGGAGGTTAGGGCCGATCCACATGATGACATCATCCAGGTCGGCGCTCGGAGTAATCTCAGACATAGGGATCGCGCCGCGGTAAGCTACATATTGCGAGCAGACGGGCTTGTCGGGACTGAACAGTTTGCGTGTATTAGACCACAGTCCGTCAGCTCCGATCACTGCGCCGGAGAGGTAGGTTGTACCGTCGGAGCAGGTAACCCGGACCTTCTCGCCGACATTCTCGGCAGATTGCACCACTTGGTTGTTCACCAGCGTAATCTGGTCGTTAGCCCGGCAAGCATCAAGCAAAGCCTTGTGCAAATCGGAACGGTGCAGCACGATGTACGGATAACCGTAACGCTCGAGGAAGGCCTCGCCAAGATTAAGCGCGCTAAGTTCTTTTCCGGTAAAGGCATCCATCAGCACCAAACGTTTCGGAAAGACCGCATATTCCGATATGGCGTCAAGTACCCCCAGTTTGTCTAATACCGCCGTAGCATTTGGCGCCAGCTGGATACCTGCGCCGATCTCGCCGAATTCAGGCGCTTGCTCTAGCACATGTACGGATCGACCCGTCTGGGTAACACCGAGCGCAGTCGCGAGACCGCCGATGCCGCCGCCAACGATCAGGAACGGAACGTTTATTTCTTTCGTCATAACGGTATGCTCCTCTAATAATGTTGATTTAAATTAAAGCGGATAAGGGAATGAATCCGGAACTTGCGAGTTAAGGTAACAGAGGTTTAAATTCATCCACAATTTCCTGGTTCCCTTGATTCTCTTCATAATGTTCTTCACGTTGAAGATCAAACTTCTCCATAATCGGCAGGTCGCTAACGGAGAACAAATAAGATTCTTCCGCAGCGACATGCTCGTGCCAGGCCCAGTTCGGTACGACAAGGAAATCGCCTTGGGACCAATCATAACGAATCCCGTTGATGACGGTATAACCTGTGCCTTTGAATACCTGATAAATGGTGGAGCTGGTATGCCTGTGCGCTTTGGAGTGAAATCCTTTAGGAAGCTTCTGCATCCAGGAAGCAATGTTCGGGTTCGCTGTTTTTCCGTTGGACGGATTGATATATTCTACCGCATAGCCATCGTACGGGTCCGGTTCAAACCGGCTTAAGCCTTCGAGTGCAGCCAAGGTCTGCTTCCATTTGAAAGAGCCCAGAGGCGCAGCCTGGGATTTGCGATCCGAGATGGGGCGAACCATGCCGCCTTCATAGCGTTGAGCGGTATAATTATCCGGCACCTTCGGCTGTTCGATCCTTTCAGGGTAATTTTCAAAGAACGTCCCGCCGATCGCGTAGATGGTCGGTATATCCAGGCAATCCATCCAGATCATCGGCTGATTTCCGGGATGGGCATGGCCATGCCAAAGCCCTCCCGGCGTGGTCAGAAAATCTCCTTCTTCCATGAAGATGCGTTCGCCTTGAACGATAGTGTAAGCTCCTTCTCCTTTCATGATGAAACGGAGAGCGCTTTGCGTATGCCGGTGTGACGGCGCGGTTTCGCCAGGGAGGATTAACTGAACCGCCGCATACAGGGTTTGGGTAGTGGAAGCCCATCCCCAGGGCTGCCGGTAGGTTAATCCCGGGTTTTGCAAATAGATGGCTCTTCTTTCACCGCCGCGATCGGGCGTGAAAATTTCTCTGGCTTCCATGAGCTTGGCGTACAGCGTCTCCCATTTCCACAGATAAGGTACGGCTTGCGGAGTAGGCTGTTTATGCATCAAGTCAGGGATGGCATTCCAAAGAGGTCCCAGATGGTACTTCTCAATTTCCTTATTAAAATCTTGTACGGTTTGACTTTGGAAAAATTCCATTTTTTCTGCCATGCGACCACACCTCCAAAGGGTTTAGGGTTTAATGCGCTTCCCGATACTGTCCGATATTGCGGTTGATTTGGTTCAGGTGGGTGATGAGATGCTCGACCAACAGATGATCGACAATAAATTGCAGCGGCTTGGTTCCAAAGCGGGGGTTGCGGCTCGGCGCCTCCGCCTTTAAATCTTCCTCGGTAAGCGTGCCGAGAACCGCCTGTACTTGCGCCTTGGAGCTCTCAATGCCCTGAAGAACCTCGCCGGTGGAGCGCCCGCCGGCCGCAGCTACGGCGGCTAACCGGCCTTCATGCTGAAGTCCGCGTCCCCACTCGATACCCGGGGATTTCACCAACGCTTGAATTTCATTCAACCAAAAAGGAGTGGCTTCTTCCACATGGCACAATACTTCGATCACGGACCATTTATCCTCGGCGGGCTTCCAGCGAATGATGTCTTCGGATAATCCTTTGGACACGCGCACCATGTCATCTATCGTGTCATGGATGGAGCGGATCGCCTCTTGGATGCTCATGCTTATTGTCCTCCTTCGACTTTGGATACCCGATTCTCCAACGCCCCGATGCGGTCGATTTCAATTCGAACCACGTCTCCGTCCTTCAAGAACACTTGAGGATCACGGGCTACGCCTACGCCGCCCGGTGTGCCTGTTAAAATCACATCGCCCGGCTCGAGGGTCATCAGGTTGGATAAAAACTCGACCAAATAGGCAACGGTAAACACCAGATTTTTTGTATTGGAACGCTGACGCTCTTCGCCGTTGACGGTAAGCACGACTTCCAGGCCGGTCGGATCATCAAGCTCGTCGCTCGTCACCAACCATGGACCCATAGGGGCCGTACCTTCTACGGTTTTTCCCTGGAGCCATTGAAGGGTTCTTCGCTGCAAATCGCGGTATGTCACATCATTGACGATCGTGTAACCGGCTACATAATCCAGTGCCTGATCCTGCGATACATTTCTGGCCCGCTTGCCAATGACAAAAGCAAATTCCGCTTCATAGTCAAGCTGCTCGGAGATCGGGAAGAAAGGAATATCATCCTGAGGGCCGATGATGGTATTGCTGAACTTGGCGAATACGACAGGAACGGGGGGGAGTCCGCGTCCCATCTCCAAAATATGCTCGCGATAATTATGGCCGACACAAATCATTTTCCCGGGGTTGAGCACCGGAGCTTCCAATTTTACATCTGAAGTCGGGTGAACCGCCTTATATTTCAAGGCAGCCTCATTCTGCCGAACATATTCGATCGCCTGTTTGGCCAATTGGAGACTTTGCTGTCCGCCTTGAAGAAATTCAACCATATTGGCAGGAATGTAGGCTTCTGCGATTTGCTCGGCCCGGATGACGCCTTGCGATTCAAGCATGCTGCGGTACGCCAAATTTAAATCGATGATCTGCTCGTCTGCGATGCAGCCGATCCGGGTAATCCCGTTATAACTAAAGCTCACTAATTTCATGGTTATAACTCCTTATATCCAAAATTAAAGCCCTTACATTTTACTGAACGTTCCATTCCTTTATCGTATAGATACATTCGTTCTCCATGTACATGGGATCTTGCTTCATGGTTTGGGTTGCGCTTTCAAGGGAATGTGCTTGAAGGACATAGGCACCGCCGGTTTGATCGTTAAAACCGCCGGCCGATACCAGGATGTCATTATCTCGCAAGCTTTGGATAAATTGACGATGCTCCGGTATGGAATTCCCGGAAAAGCCCGGTTTGCGTTCAATGAATACGAGAAATTTTTTCAATGGGATTCACCTCACTTTGATTTGGATAGTCAGCAATCAAGGATGACACAGTAACGCTGGTTGTGAATCACCTCGGTTGGATTGAAATCCACAAATAGAGAATTAAGTTCTCATTTATATTTCTATTATAACGATGACCGCCTGATGATTGTCAATATCAAAACATGAATATTTTTTCAAACGATTTTTTAAAACTATCGTCTCTATTGCGTAAAGCAGTAGTTTACAGGCGAGAAAAGCAGGCTTTGGAAGCGTCTGTCATTCGTGGTGCGATGAGGCTTGCTTCAAAAAATAATGTTGACAGAAACTTCATAACATAGTTATATAATATAAACATAGAGAACTTAATTCACATATTATCGTTATCTAGTCCCAATCAATTTAATCCCGATCCATGATTACTTGATAAGATGTATGCGTTTTCGAATTATCGGGTGTTGGAGAGTATTGGAGGATACATGCTGAGAAATCTTTGCGCCGGGTAGAAGAGATGGGATTGCGGGCATAGGAAAGGAGTGAAAAGAGTACCCGGCAGGATGCTTGTTGTATGCCGCAGCCTTCGTAATTTCAATCGTTGCAAGTAATATGAAAGCGATTTCTTCATGACAGAAGAGCTCATTCTGCCTGCAATGAAATCACCATGAAACATTGGATGCCCGATGCAATGAATTTATAAAAAACAATTTATAGGGGGATTTTAAACTATGAAAAAGACGTTTTCACTCGTATTGGCCGCGACGCTGAGCATGTCTCTCATTCTTGCCGGTTGCGGAGGCGGAACGCAAACCAAAAGCTCCAATGAAGGGCAAGCAGCAGGAGAGGAAGGTAAAACGTACACGTTCAAACTGGCGCATATTACGCAGCCTACACACATTTGGCATAAGACCGCCGACAAGTTCAATGAAGAATTGAAAGCGCGTTCTAACGGCCGAATGAAAGTGGAGACTTTCCCGGCGGGACAACTTGGGGCAGAAAAGGACATGGTGCAGCAGCTGGAGACCGGCACGCTCGATTTCGGGATTATAACGAACGCCTACATGAGTACCCGTTCGGAAGAATTCAATGCTTGGTTCATGCCATTCCTGTTCAGCGACATTGAGAAAGCTGCGGCTGCGCGGAATTCCACAGCGGCGAAGAAAATTTTGGATGGCTTGAGCAATCAGGGGCTTGTCGGGATGGACTATATTTTTGCGGGGAACCGCCATATTTTGATGAAGAGTACGACAGTCACCAAACCGGAAGACTTGAAGGGCAAAAAAATTCGTATTCTCGGCAGCCCGTCCATTCAAGATTTCTGGAAGGCCGTAGGCGCCGGTCCGACTCCGATGCCTCTGCCGGAAGTGTATACGGCTTTGCAAACAGGCGTGATCGACGGGATCGATATTGACCTTGATGCTTTGATGACCGAAAAATATTATGAAACCGCTAAAAACTTTACGCTGACCAATCATATGGCGTGGCCGGGGGTTGTGATCGCGAACAAAACGAAATTGGAAGCTTTGTCGCCGGAAGATCAAAAAATAGTAGCCGAAGCCATGAAAACGGCTGTGGACTGGGGGAACAAGGAATCGATCAATTTGGAAAAGCAGAACCTGGATAATTTGAAAACAAAAGGCGCAACGGTTTCTGAATTGAGCAATAATGACAGCTTTAAGGTCGTCCGCGACGAACTTTATACCAAGTATTCCAGCAACGCATTGATTAAAGAGCTCATTCAGGAAAATCAGAACAAGTAGTCTATAGCTGTTGCGATGCCTTGGTTTCTTATTTCATGATCCGGCGAGGGGGAAAGCTTTGCTTTTCTCCCTTGTCCGGAATCACCTCTCTTTTCTACCCGCACTTATGGGAGCTTATGATATTCATCCAAGGGAGTTGTACGTATGACCTTCGTTCGCAAACTTAGTGATGCCGTCTTTTCCATAGAACGAATATTAGCCATTCTGATATTGTCGTTTATGGTCACTTCCCTGATGTTAGGGGTTATATTTCGTTATTTTTTAAATTCACCTCTGAGTTGGTCGGACGAATTTGGATTATTCGCTTTAGTATGGGTGACCTTCATTGGCGGAAGCATGAGTATCAAAACCAACAAGGCGGCGGCCGTAAGCTTTATTATGGAAAGGCTGTCGGAAAACACAAGACGCATCTTTTTGGGAATTGCTTTTTTTATTTCATTAGCCTTTTGCATTTTTGCTCTGGGCTTATCTTTGAAATGGATAACGAACCCCTCTATCCTGCTGCAAAAATCGCCAGCCGTCGGCTTACCGATGATCATTCCTTATATAGGCATTCCCCTGGGGCTGTTATTTATGGCTATACATTCGTTGGATTTATTTGCAAGCGTATTTCAAAAACAACGTAGAGAGGGAATATAATGGTTATTTTACTCATTTTTTTCGCCCTGCTGGCCATTCAGATTCCCATCGCATTGGTGCTTGGGATTACTAGCGTAGCCTATATCGGGCTGGACGGTAATATGGTTCTGTTCAATAATGTTCCGCAGCGTCTGTACTCAGGAGTCGAAAGCTTTAGCCTGTTGGCTATTCCGCTCTTTATGCTGGCCGGCGAGCTGATGAACTCAGCCGGCATTACCGGAAGATTAATCGATTTTTCGAAAAAGCTCGTAGGTCACTTTCGCGGAGGATTGGCTTACGTCAACATCATTGCGAATATGTTCCTGGCCTCTATTCTTGGTTCCGCGACGGCCCAGACGGCAATGATGTCGCGGATCATGGTTCCCGAGATGGAGAAGGAAGGCTACAGCCGTTCATTTGCGGCGGCAACTACGGCATCGGCTGCGCTGTTGGGACCTATCATTCCGCCCAGTATGCTGTTTATCATCTATTCTGTAGGATCTGGAGTTTCGATAGGCAAGATGTTTATAGCGGGGATTATTCCGGGGCTTATACTTGCGGCAGCTTTTATTCTCTTAATCGCATATTTAGGCTACAAGCACAGCTTTCCGAGATCCGAAAAAGCATTATGGAAAGAAATAGTTTCCAGTTTTTTTAAGGTATTGCCGGCTTTATCGGTTCCCGCTGTCATTGTGGGCGGGATTCTAAGCGGTATTTTCACAACAACCGAGTCTGCGGCGTTCGCTTGCTTCTTGGCGATTTTGATCGGATTCTTTGTTTACAGGGACTTGAAAATCAAGCATTTTCCCAAAATATTAGTGGGTGCAACCATATCCACCTCTGCGGTGACCTTGCTGATTTCGACGGCGAACTTGTTTGGATGGGTCATGGCGTTTGAACAAATTCCGCAAAAAATCGTCGAATTTATGGGAACGCTGACCTCGAGCCCTTTTGTGTTCTTACTGCTGGTGAATCTGTTCCTGCTGCTTATCGGTATTATTATGGACGAGATGGCCGTTTTGATTGTGTTATTGCCGATATTCATGCCGCTTGTTCATGCGTTCGAAATTGATCCGATCCATTTTGGCGTTATCGTTTGTTTGAACGCTACCATCGGGCTGCTCACACCGCCGGTCGGAGCAGGCTTATTCATTGCCTCGGCAGTAGGCGAAGTGAAGTTTGAGACGCTCATTCGATCGGTTGTTCCTTTTCTCATCGTTGCGCTTGTGATCCTTTTCCTGGTTACTTATTGGTCGCCGCTAACCACCTGGTTGCCGAATAAGCTGATGGAATGACATGGCTGTTCTGTTGACAACATCCGGCATCATCAAGAACGCCTTTCTCAGGGATGATGATCGTCTCGTTTAACTGTCAAGTGATGGGGAGATATTGATCATTGGATATGATTATCTTATATTGTATACAGAGGTCAATTACAGAAGGGTTGTCTAAAATGGCTGCTTCCAAAACAAGTACGACAATTCAGTCTTTGCAGGTTGGCAACGAGATCCTTGAATTAGTCGCTTCTTATGACAAACCGTTGAAGTTCAACGAGATATACGAAAAAACAAAAATCACCAAGAGCAACTTGTACAAGTATCTGAATACGCTGACTCAAATCGGGATGCTTTACAGGGATAAGGAAACCGGCCTGTATACTCTTGGGAGCAAGCTGGTAGAGTACGGTATGAAAGCGATCAACCGGGAGAACATGATCGAGCGGGTGACGCCTTTTCTTCAGGAAATCAACCGGACCTGCAAAAACACCGTACTGCTGACGACGTGGTCTCACAATGGACCGATGGTAGTGAAAATTATCAATAGTCTGCAGGGACTGAACATCGGGGCTCAAATCGGCACGTTTCTTCCCATTATGTCGGCCACCGCAAAGGTTTTTGCGGCTTTCATGGAAGAACATCTCATCCGGGAATGGAAACAGCAGCAGTTGGCCAAGCTTGACGAGGAACAGAGGCATCGTCTGGAATCCGAAATTTTAATTGTCCGTAAGAACGCTATATCTTTTGCGAAGGAACCGCTGGTTCCGAGCATATCCTCCATAGCCTTTCCGGTTTTTAATTTTGAAAAGCGATTGCTCGCCGTCATCGTTGTCGTTGGTTTTTCGCATACGATCCCGACGCAAATCGATGATGTGACAAGCCAATATTTATTAAAGATGATGAAAGAGGTCTCGCAATCCTTTGGATATAAAGCATAAAGAAGTATTATAATCATTCACTGAAAGGGGGAGCAGGAGCTCGCCTCTTTTGTTTATTAAACGAGAATGGACAAACAAGCTCAAACCGTCACAAACACCAATATCAGAATAGTGCGAAAAATCAATTGACAAAGAGAAGTTTCTACAGTATATTTTACTTAACGTTCATTAAAATTTTATCATCACAGGAGGTGAGGCTTGATGCCAATTTGACGAGCTGACATTGGAAATATCGTATTTTGACAGCCGACTCGCATTCATCCATCAGGACGTTGATTGCAGTTCCCTTATTTTTTTACCCCAAAAAAGAAAGCGCTTTATTTAAAAATATTTCCATAGAGGGGGAAATGCAGTGGTGAAAAAGTTCAAGCTTCCTTTTATTTTCATCATGATCTGTATGCTTGCGGCAGCCGGATGCGCTAATCCGTCCGCCAATCATCAGGTAGAGACGAATCCAGCCTCCGACCATCCATCCGCTGGACCAAAGGGCAATGAAGCTTATAAAATCGGCACAATACTCTCTCTGACGGGTCCGGCCGGATGGCTGGGACAAAGCACACAGCGTGCCGTTGAAACCTTGAAAAAGCAAATCAACGAAGCGGGAGGAGTGAATGGCCATCCTCTTGAGATTATCGTTTACGATGACCAATCCAAACCGGAAGAGGCAAGCCGTTGGGCCAAGCGTCTAATCAATGAGGATAAGGTCGTGATGATCATCGGCCCGAACGGCACGCCGACCTCCAACGCTGCGGAGCAGGCGGCGGGATCCGCCAAAATTCCCATGATCTCGATGTCGGGAGGTTACATCCCGGATCCGAAGATTGGCTGGGGCTGGGCGGTCGTCCATTCCACGGATCAGGTCATTGAGCGTCAGTTTCAGTACTTTGCCAATAAAGGCTTGAACAATATCGGTGTCCTCAATCCCAACGATGCCTTGGGACAGATCGCAGACAAAGCGATTGCCCGGTACGCGGAAAAGTATAAAGTCAATATCGTCAAACGAGAATCATTTAATATGAACGATATCCAAATGAAGCCGCAGCTGACTTCCATTATGTCAGCCAAGCCGGATGCTGTGATTTCGTTCGTGACAGGGGAGCCTGCCGTCAAGGTAAGGAAAGAAATGGATGAAATCGGGCTGAATGTGCCGATGCTGCCTCCCCATTCTTCAGCTACACAAGCTTTCCTGGACTTGATCGGAAAAATCGATAATGATAAAGTGCTGGCCGCCGGAGGAATTATTACGACATTCGAGCAAATTCCTGACGATCATCCGCAAAAGCAAGTCTTGGAAACATTCATCTCCCGTTTTCAAAAGGATCATAACTATGTACCCGGTTATATCGAAGGCTTCGGTTACGATGCATTAAATGTCGCTTATCATGCTTTGAAACAGGCTGGAACCGACCCGCAGAAGATTAAGGATTATTTGGAAAACGGGGGGGAGAGCATAATCGGCGTGAACGGAACCTTCAAATTTACCAAAGACAACCGGATCGGACTGTCTCCGGAAACGTTGAGAATCGTAGAGATCCGTGATAATAAATGGTCCTTGCTCGAGTAAATAATTAAAGGGGATTTCCTATGGACAATGTCTTGCAAAGCCTGATCACGGGAATCAGTTTAGGCAGCATCTACGGCTTGATCGGCATGGGATTTACGTTAGTCTTCTCGATCTCCAAAGTGATTAATTTGTCCCAAGGCGAATACTTTACAATGGGAGCGCTTTCATTTATTGTACTCAGCGGTTATATGCCTTCCGTATTGGCTTTTATTGCAGCGGTATTCATTGCGGTAATCATCGGACTGATCATCGAGCGTTCCTTGATGAGGCCGGTTTCTTCCTCGCCGTTGATTAATCAAATTATCATGACCTTGGCCATCATGATTACTTTACAAGGGATTTCCATGCTGGTGTTCGGCAAACAGTCCAAAACGGCCGAGCCGGTTTGGGCCGGCGCCGTCAAATGGGGCGACATTACGATTCAGTACCAGGTCCTGGTGATTGTTGCCGTCATGGTTCTGATCAACGGCGGGCTCTACTATTTTCTGCATAAAACGTATTACGGCAAAGCGTTCCGGGCCTGCTCCTCGAATCCTGAGAGCGTAAGACTTGCCGGCATCCGCGTGAACCAGATGAGAATGATCGCCTTTGGTTTAAGCGGTGCAATCGGCGCCATAAGCGGCGTCGTGATCGCGCCTCTGCTGCTGATGAATTATACCTTGGGACTTGTCTTTGTCGTAAAGGGTTTGGTGGCCTCGATTCTCGGAGGGCTGGGAAGTCCGGTCGGGGCTTTGCTGGGAGGACTGCTGCTCGGGATATTCGAGAGCAATATGGCGGGATTCGTTTCATCGGAGTACAAGGATGTGATGACGCTTGTATTTTTGCTCCTGCTCCTCATTATTATGCCCAAAGGGTTAGTAGGAGGGTTTAAGCGATGAGAAAAAAACAAATCGCCGTTTGGACCGTTGTTATCGTGCCGGTCGCCATCATGCTCGCTGTGCTTCCTCCCAATCACTATCTGTACAGTATGCTTACCTTTGTAGGAATCTACGCTTTAGCGGCCACCGGCCTGGAAATGCTGATGGGATACGGCGGACAAATTTCGCTCGGCAACGGAGGCTTTATCGCACTTGGAGCCTATATTACAGCCATACTAAGCCAGCATGGCGTACATCCGGTTCTCATTTTTATGACTGCTCTGATCGGTTCAGCGCTTGTGGCGTTCATCATCGGTTATCCGATTTTGAAGCTGGAAGGCTATTACCTGGCTATTGCCACGCTGGGTTTCGCCCTTCTGGTTCAGGCGCTGGCGATATCGATGTTCCCGCTCACCGGCGGCTCTTCGGGAATGTCCGTGAATTCCTTGACCGTATTTTCGAACAGCTTGGGTGAAAGAGGCTATTTTATATTAGCCTGGGTTATTTTCGGAGTCGGATTTATTCTGGCCCGCAATCTGACCCGAACACGCACGGGGCGGTCCTTGGTTGCGATCCAAAGCAATGAAGAAGCGGCGTCGGCCTTGGGCATTTATACGGGGAAGGTGAAGCTTCAGATTTTCGTGGTCAGCGCGATGTATGCGGCTGCGGCCGGTTTTGTGATGGCCAACTATTTGAGCTTTATCGCGCCGGATATTTTCGGCTTGGCCCTTTCCGTCGATTTGGTTGTCATGTCCTTGCTTGGCGGTCACGGAGTCATCTACGGTCCCCTGCTGGGATCCTTCGTATGGGTGCTGCTGGTCGAAACGACGCATTCATTTAAGGATTATAAAATATTGCTGACCGGGGCGGCGCTCATCGTCATTTTGCTGTTCATGCCTAAAGGCATCTACGGTGTTTTACAAAAAAGGTTCTTTCAACGGCGCAAAGTGTGACGAGACCGAATCAGCCCAACGGTATGGAGGTGTTTCGATGCTGCAGGTACAGAAGATTTCCAAAATGTTTGGCGGTTTGAAAGCTGTGGATCAAGTGAGCTTCGACATCAAGAAAGGAAGCATTAAAGCCCTCATCGGCCCGAACGGAGCGGGGAAAACCACCATGTTCAACATCATATCGGGGAATTTTGCCCCGACGGAGGGTCAAGTGATTTTTGAAGACCGGGCCATTACGGGAAGAAAGCCGCACCAGATCGCCCATTACGGGATTATTCGGACCTTTCAAGGCGTCAAAATGTTTGACAGCAACGGATTTACCGTTCTGGACAATTTGTTGGTCGGCTATGACAAGCGCTTCCAGGCGGGCATGCTCCGAAGCAGTATACGCAGTATGATCTCCCGTAAAGAAGAACAAGAAGCGTTGGAAGAAGCGCATCGGGTGAGCGGTCAGATCGGGCTGTCCGATTGGCTGCACGCGCCGGCAAGCGAGCTTCCCTGCGGGTATCAGCGGTTGCTTGAGTTAGCCAGAGCCTTGATGGCAAAACCCAGGCTGCTGCTGCTGGATGAACCGGCCGCCGGATTAAATGACAGCGAGACCAAACGCCTGGTTGGCGTTCTCCGCGAAATACGCCAAATGGGCATAACCATTTTGCTGGTGGAGCACCATATGGGACTCGTCATGGAGGTCTCCGATGACATTGTGGTGATGAATAACGGAAAGAAAATCGCCGAGGGGTCCCCGGAAGACATTAACCGCAACCGTGATGTGATTCAGGCTTATATGGGAGAGGAGGATATCAGTGCTTAGGGTGGAAAACCTGGAATCGGGCTACGGCAAAATCCATGTTTTGCAGCAGGTACAGCTGGAAGTGATGGAAGGGGAAATCGTCAGCATCTTAGGCGCGAACGGGGGCGGCAAAACAACGCTGCTTCGAACCTTATCCGGATTGAATCCCGCCTACAAGGGCAGCATCACCTTTATGGACAGGGATATCACCCATATGCCGGATTACAAAAGAGTCGAGGCCGGACTGATTCATGTGCCGGAAGGCAGGGGAGTCATCAAGGAGCTTACCGTGATTGAAAATTTGGAGCTGGGTGCCTTCCGTTGGAGAAGGGAAAAGGAGAAGGTAGCCCGGAAAATCAAGGAAGCGTTCGAGCTCTTTCCGAGACTTTACGAACGCCTCCATCACAAAGGCGGTACGCTAAGCGGAGGGGAACAGCAGATGCTCGCGATTGCACGCGGCTTTATTGCACAGCCTAAATTACTGATGCTCGATGAGCCTTCCTTAGGGATCTCTCCGATTATTACGAAAGAAATTTTCAAAACCATCCGCAGGCTGCGGGATCAGCATATCTCGATTCTGCTGGTGGAACAAAATGTGAAGGCCGCCTTACATGTATCGGACCGATCCTATGTCTTATCGCACGGAAAAGTGTTGAAGGAAGGGAGCTCTTCCGAATTATCCGCAGATTCCGATATCCAAAAGATGTATATGGGTGCGTAATTAAATCCAACATAGTGGAGGAATGAAGATGAACCGACGCTTATTCAATCCGAAATTGGAACAGCTGACCCGGGAAGAAATCAAACAACTGCAATGGAAAAAGCTCAAATTTTTGCTGGAGCATCAATATGCGCGCAATCCGTTTTACCGGAATTTATTTGACCGGCACAAGATCAAACCCGACGATATCCGTCATTTTGATGATTTCCGGAACAAGGTGCCGAGAATCAGCAAACAAGATCTGGTCGCCGATCAGCAGGCCAATCCGCCTTTCGGCAGCCGGACATGGATGAAAAAGGAGCAATTGATCGGTCTGTATATGACAAGCGGAACCTCCGGATTGGGACAGGAAGTGTACGGTCGAAGCCGAGCAGATCAGGAATACGCAGGCCAAACGTGGGCGATGGGTCTGCATTGGTCCGGGGTAAACCGGGGAGATACCTGTTACAATACGTGGCCCGGCTCGGCGGGACAATTGGCGGGTCCGGATTCGTTGACGCAATCCTACGTGCATCTAGGCGTGTTGAGTATGCATGTAGGCACCCAAAGATCCGAGGACAAACTGAAAATGATGCTTCGTTTCAAGCCGAATCAAATCACCATCGTGCCTGCCTACCTGACACGGTTATCCGTGCTTTGTACCGAAATGGGCATTGACCCGCACAAGGAATTTCCGGAGCTCAAGAGCATTATGCTGGCTACGGAATGCTACTCCCCCGCCTGGGTCGAGAAAATGGAAGCCTTCTGGGGCGCCAAGCTTTTTGAAATGTACGGTTCAACGCAGCAGGGCGGCGGACTTGGGTTTACATGCGAGCACGGGGTTCTGCATAACGGGACTCGAGGCCATATTCACATCTTCGAACACTTGTCCTATGTCGAGGTGCTCAACCGGGAAACCGGCGAGCCGGTGAAGCCGGGGGAAGAAGGCGAAATCGTATTGACGAATCTGGATCGCGAAGCGGCCCCGCTGATCCGGTTCTCGACCGATGACAAAGTCGTATTCCTGCCGCATCATACCTGCTCCTGCGGTCGCGCCTTCGATGCTTTTGAGGCCGGAAGCATCGCACGATACGACGACATGATCAAAATCAAGGCCGTCAATGTATGGCCTGCCGCTATCGAATCCATTCTGTTCCATTATGATGAAGTGGAAGAATACCGGGGCAAGGTGTATATGGAGGAGAACGGAACAGAAGAGGTGTTGATCACGTTGGAATTCAAAAGCTTCGTATCGGAGGACAGAAAGCGGGAAATGCTCTGCTTATTGGAGGATCAGATTCGGCATAAAGTCGGGGTCCGGATGAAAGTCACGGAAGCGAAGGAAAGCTTGCCGCGTTTTGAATTTAAAGTCCGCCGTTGGACCGACGAACGCAGCAAAGACCGCGACCGCATTTTCTATACGGCGAAATAAGGCAAAATAAGAATCGGGAGGCGAATCAAACATGAGCAAGCAGCTGGAAATGAATACGGAGGAATTGGTTTTTCAAACGCACGAGAACCTTAAACGGCTTTGTCAGCATGATGTGCCCGGCATCAAAAATTTAGCCATTCTCATGTTGGCTCTTTCAAGACAATTGGTGATGACGGTGGATCCTTTCCATGTGGAGTATATCCACGATTATGAATAATGAAGCGAGGGGTTGGATTGGAGTATCGGCTGGTTGTCGATTTTGACGATGTAGATTATGCCAGAGTGGTCTATTTCGCCAGATATTTGGCATTTGCAGAAAAAGCGCAAGCACAAGTCTTGCGCAAATATAACCTGTCGCACAAAAGGATGGCGGAACAATACAATGTGGCAACACCGGTGATTCGCTCGGAGTTTTCCTATCTTTCGCCGGCCAGATTGGACGACGAACTGATCATTCATGCCCGAATCGAACATTTATCGGCCAAAGGCTTCGAATGCGAATATAAAATCATCCGCGCGGAACAAGAAAAACTGATCTGCACGGGCAAAACCCATCACCGCTTTATTGACCTGGAATCTTTTAAAGCAACTGAAATTTCTGGAGATTTGTATCGAATCTTTGATACAATAAGAAAGGAAGTTAGGGTATAATGGCAATTATTGGTGTTGTCGAGGGCAAGTATTTCGATGATTTGCAGGTTGGCGATGCATTTGGTTCCTCCATTACATTGACCGAAACGCACTTGGTATTGGGAAGTGCCTTGTTTGGCGACTTCAATCCTGTGCATGTCAATGAAACCTTTGTTCAAAAAGGCCCGTTTCAAAAGCGGATTTTTCCCGGGCCCTTCACGCTTGGTGTGATGGCGTCGTCGTTGGGAAACTTTTTTGCGGGTACAGCCGTGGCCAACACAAACATCAGCGGCAAATTCCTCAAGCCGGTATTCGCCAACGATACCGTAACCACCCGATGGACCATCGAAGCCCTGACCTATAAAGAGAAGCTGAAAGCGGGATTCGTTGAGCTTGCAGGGCGATGCGTGAACCAGCACGGTCATGAGGTCGTGGAATCCAGGGCGGTCGTATTGGTTCATTCGAAGCCGAATGTCATCTAGTAAATATCGTTTAGAGGTGTTCTAAGTCATGGGATCTAAAAGCCAGAAATACCATCTCCGTCGCGAGGAAATCATAGACCAGGCGGCCAGGATATTTCAGGAAAAGGGATATAAAAGCGCAACCTTGAAGGATGTTGCCGATCGTCTGGAAATTACTGCACCGGCTGTCTATTATCACTTCAATAGTAAACAGGAGATTCTATATGAAATTTTCCAACGGACGATGAAATTAGGGCTGGATTCCATGAATCGGATCGCAGAAAATTCCATGAATCCTAAAGACAAATTGAGAATGGTGATAGAAGAATATTCCGCGTTGGTTGCCAATAATCTCGATTTCTTCACGGTATTTTTTCAAGATAAATATGAATTGTCCGAAGATCACACGGAGTTGATTACCGCCCGCGAAAGAGAATTCATCCGTGTTCTCAGAAATATTTACGCTCAAGGGGTGAAAACCAACGATTTCGTGGATTTGGATCCTGTGTTGGTCGTTAACGGGATTCTGGGGATGTGCAGCTGGCTTTATAAATGGTTCAAGCCGGAAAAGAAATACAGCGTTCAGGAAGTCAGCCGGCAATTTACTCAAATGATTTTGAGCGGTTTGGAAAAAAAGTAGTTGAGAGAAGGGGGCTTCAGCATGAACCCTGTGAAAATTCTCGGAGTCGGGATGACCCGGTTTGCCAGGCATGAGCACGAAACCTTGAGGAGCTTGGCACAAAGCGCAATCACAGAAGCTCTGGCAGACGCCCGAATAGACAAAAAAGAAATCCAGGCGGTATTCTTTGCGAATTCCATGGCCGGCTTCGTCACGGGTCAGGAATGCGTTCGGGGCCAAGTCAGCCTTTGGGATTCCGGGTTGTCGGGACTTCCTGTCTATAATGTGGAGAATGCCTGCGCAAGCGCGTCTACTGCGTTCAATCTGGCCCATATGGCGGTCAAGTCGGGACAATACGATGTGGTTCTCGTCGTTGGAGCAGAGAAGCTGTTCCATCCAGACCGTTCCCGGACATTAAAGGCGCTTGCCGCCGCAACAGACGTGGAGCTGATCAAGGACGGCGAAATGCAGGGAAGTATTTTCATCGAATCCTATGCCCAAAGAACAAGAGCCTATATGGATAAATACGGAGTGAGTCCGCTGGAATTTGCTCTCATATCGGAAAAGAACCGGTATCATGCTTCCCTTAATCCGTATGCCCAATACAGAAACCCGATTACCGTAGAGGATATATTAAACTCGCCTATGGTAAGCGATCCTTTGACCCGGCTGATGTGCTCTCCTATAGGCGATGGCGCCGCTGCGGCCGTGATCTCCAGCCAAGCGTATGCCAAACGCACTTCGTTAAGCGAACCGGTCGATGTCCTGGCTTCCGTAGTCAATTCTTCAGCGCCTTATGCCGAGGACGGCGAACGTGCGGCGGAGCGGGCGGCCAAACGCGCATACGAGCTGGCGGGAGTGGAACCTACGGATATTGATGTAGCGGAGGTTCACGATTCCGTTTCACCGGTAGAGCTGTTCATTTATGAATCATTGGGCTTTTGTAAAGAAGGGGAAGGCGTCAAGCTTCTTCGGGAGAAGGCAACAACGCTTGGCGGTACCATTCCCGTCAATACGAGCGGTGGACTCGTTTCGAAAGGGAATCCCAGCGGAGCGACCGGATTGGCTCAAATCTGTGAGATCGTGTGGCAGCTAAGAGGCCAGGCTGGTGCAAGACAAGTGGAGGGAGCCCGAGTAGGGTTAACGGAAAATGCCGGCGGAAGAGTAGGGAATGATTCGGCTGCTCTGGCCGTGCATATTTTTTGCAAAGTATTTTAATTAACAGTAATTAAAAAAAGGAGGCCATACGATATGATGACGGCTCAAGCTTTTTTTCAGCATGTGGAAAGCGGCGGGAAAGTCGATTCGACCGATTGGATGCCGGAGGAATACAAAAAGGAAGTGACGAGAGTCATGGGCTTTCAGGCGTTAGCCGAAATTGTAGGCGCGATGATGCTGTCCCAGTGGATTCCTTATACCCCTTCGATTGTCAGGAAAATGATGTACGCGGCAAAATCTCAGGACGAAATGGGCCACGCTCATATTCTCATTCGGGCCTGTGAAGATCTGGGCTACTCGCGGGAAGAAATCATTGAAGGATATATTGAACGCAAAAACAAGCTGTTGAATATTTTTCATTACTCCTTCGGCTCTTATGAGGAAATGGTTGCGGCTATGCTGCTGCAAAACACCGGGGCGATCGTCCAATTTCAATCGCTGGTGCAGGGCAGCTACCTCCCCTATCAACGGGCGCTGAGAAAAATCATGAAGGAAGAGTCCTTCCATTACAACCTGGCCGTGAATATGATTCAACAGCTGACGACACATGGCACCGATCGGCAGCGGGAAACCGTGCAGTATGCATTCGATCTCTGGTATCCGCGGATGCTGGCTTACTTTGGTCCGTCGGAGAAAGGCAAAGCGCCAAGCAATGCCTTGAAATGGAGAATCAAGGTCGACACCAATGACACGATTCGCACGCGCTGGTTGGATAAGATTGTTCCTCTGGTGGAATCTTTGGGCTACAAGTTTCAAGATCCGCAATTAGCCAAAGATGCAAAAACAGGAACCTGGTCCTATACCGAGCCGGATTGGGAAGAGGTCAAAGCGGTGATTAACGGCGGCGGTCCTTCCTCGGAATATTGGCGAGAAAGCGTAAGTAAAAGCTACGAAAACTATCAATGGATCAGGGATTTGATGAACAAGGGCAGTAAAATCCAAACGGCATGATGCGAGGTGAACCGGTATGGCTCAGGCTCAACACGATACGAGCAAACAGCAATTATATGAGGTATTCATTCAAGAAAAAGCGGACCGCTCCGCCATTCACGTAGGCAGTGTGCGGGCGCCGAGCGAGATCCTGGCCCTTCACAGCGCCAGAGAAATTTTTGCCCGCCGCGAGAATTGCGTGAAGCTGAGCATTGTGAATCGAAAGCACATGATCCATTTTCAGGACACCGAATTTTTGGGCATGTCGAAAGATAAAAAATATCGCTTGGCTTCTATGGAGTACAACGTCTGATTGGAGGGGCTGTCATGCAGGAAAATACGGTACTTATCGACTTTATGAATCAATGGGCGGAAGACGAGTTTTGGGCAGGCCATTTGCTGACCAAAAAAATATATGAATATGGACCCGATCTGGAAGAAAACATCGCCATCGGTTCGATCTCCCAGGATGAGATCGGACACTGCAGGATGCTGCTGAACCTCCATACGACCGGCGAAAAGCAGATAGATCATTTGATCTACGGGAAGCCGCCGGAACAAATCAAGGTCTCCCGGTTAGCCGAATATTGGTATGAGTACGATTGGGCCCGGCTGGTGATGAAGCAGCTCATCTATGACATTTGCGACGGCGTGCGCTTGTCCTTCGGCGGAGAAATCCCGGATTCGGGGCTGCAAGATGTTCTGAGATTGATGAAGCGGGAGGAGGCCGTTCATCTGGAGCATTGGATGGAATGGGCTCTGCTCATTTCGGAAGACAGCCAAGGCCAATCGCTTCTGCAAAAAGCGGCCGGGCAAATTTACCCGCTGATCTCCGATTTTTTCGCCGATCCGTTAATAGAGCGCGTCTCCGCGGAATACGGCCTAAATTCGGTCAGCGCGAAGTCGCTGCTAAAGCAATGCCTGGACGAATTGAATCCCCGATTGATCCAATTGGGACTATCGATTCCATGCCCTGAACAAGAGATGATCGGCAATCTGTCGGTACAAGGCGGACGTTATGGACTGCACTCTTCCGGTTTTATGCCGTTGTACAACGAATTTACTTTGGTTTACCGTCAAAACCCGGACATGGTCTGGGGATAGAGCGAAGGTGGTGATTTCGTATGGATGCGGAGAAACAAGCGGTACGCGAGGCGCTAAAATCGGTAGAGGATCCCGAGCTGCCTGTCAGCATCGTGGATCTGGGTATTGTCGAGAACATTGACTGCGGCCCGGAGCACATTCAAGTCGTTCTAACGCCCACCTTCTCCGGCTGCCCCGCATTGGAACATATACGCAAGCTGGTGATCGGCGTCCTGGAGGAGCAATTTCCGGGCAAACGAGCCGAAGTGGGCTGGAGCTTTACCTCATCCTGGACATCTCAGAAAATCAGCTCCGACGGGGAAACGGCATTAAAAACGTACGGGATTGCCTTGGCTGCGGACGGGGTCGTTCATTGCCCCTACTGCGGCTCCAAGCATATCGTGCGGGACAGCCCTTTCGGATCATCGCTGTGCAAGGAGATTTACTATTGCAAGCATTGCAAAAATCCTTTTGAAAAAATGAAGCATTTGGCTTAAGGCGGCATGACTGATCCGCTTAACGGGAGGGAACAGGCTTTGATTGAACAGCTGGTTGTTGTCGGCGGCGGCGTAATGGGCCGGGGCATCGCCTACACGGGGGCGGTTTCCGGTTTTCATGTGAAGCTGGTCGATAAATATGAACAGGTTTTGCAAAGCGCCCGGCAGGAAATAGAAGAGCTTTTTGCAGGCGCGGTCCAACGAAACAAGTTAACGCTTGAAGAAGCGGCATCGGCCAAGGAGCGCCTTTCCTATCACTCGGATTTGGAAGGCAGCGTCCAAGCGGCGGATCTGGTGATTGAAGCCGTAACGGAAAAGCTCGATTTGAAAAAGCAGATCTTCGAGATGCTCGATCGGCATGCTCCGGCGCATGGTTTGCTGGTCAGCAACACGTCCACTTTGAGCCCTACCGAAATCGGTTCGTTTACGAGGCGTCCCGATAAAGTCATGGCCATGCACTTTTTTAACCCGGCCTACAAAATGAAGCTGATCGAATTGGTGCGGGGTCTGGAAACGAGCGATGAGACGGTGCGGCTGATTCAGCTGGTCGCCGGGCGTATGAATAAAGAAACGGTGACGATTAACGAATTCCCCGGGTTCGTCACCAGCAGGATGAGCGCCCTGGTAGGCAATGAAGCCTTTTATATGCTGATGGAGGGAGTCGGAACTCCCGAGGAAATCGATAAAGCGATCAAGCTGGGCTTGAATTATCCGATGGGGCCCTTGGAGCTTGCGGATCTTGTGGGATTGGATGCGCGGCTGAACAATTTACGCTATTTGCATCAATCCTTGGGGGAAAAATACCGGCCCTGTCCGCTGCTTGTCAAATATGTGCAGGCCGGCCGTTTAGGGCGCAAAACCGGAAGAGGCGTATACGAGTATGGGAAAAAAGAATAAGTGACGGTGATCGTTCATGAAAGAAGCTGTGATCGTCGATGCGGTCAGAACTCCGATAGGAAAGTATAAGGGCGCTCTTAAATCGGTACGTCCGGACGATTTGGCCGCCGCCGCCATACGGGCTATTCTGGAGCGCAACCCGGGGGTGCCTGTTCAGGACATTGAAGATGTCATTCTGGGATGCGCGAATCAAGCGGGGGAGGACAATCGCAATGTGGCCCGGATGGCGGTTCTATTATCCGGATTGCCGCTGGAAGTAGGCGGAACGACAGTGAATCGTTTGTGCGGATCGGGGCTGGATGCGGTGATGTACGCCGCGAGAAGCATCGGCGCCGGTGCCGGGGAGATTTATCTTGCCGGAGGAACGGAGAGCATGACGAGGGCGCCGCTTGTCATGGGTAAAGCTGAAACCGAATATCCCCGCGGCGATGTGAAAATGTACGATACCACCATCGGCTGGCGGTTCGTCAATCCCCGGTTGGAGCGCTTGTACGGATCGACAAGCATGCCCGGAACGGCCCAAATCGTAGCGGACCGGTATCGCATTTCCCGGGCGGATCAGGATGAATTCGCATGGCAAAGTCAGCACAAGGCGCAGCGCGCCTGGGAATCGGGCTGGTTTGACGATGAGGTCATCCCCGTTACGGTGGAGGATGCCAAGGGGAACCGGACGTCCTTCGCACAGGATGAGCATCCCCGCTTTAACCTTAAGCTGGAGCAGCTGGAGAAATTACCGCCGCTGTTCAGTGGCGGTACCGTTACTGCTGGCAACGCTTCCGGAGTCAACGACGGCGCCTCCGTCCTGCTGTTGATGAGTGCCGACAAGGCGAAGGAGCTGGGCGTAAAGCCGTTAGCCCGATTTGTGGCCGGAGCCGTTGCCGGAGTCGAACCGGATGTGATGGGACTGGGCCCGATTCCGGCCGTTCAAAAGGTGCTCCAAAGGGCGCGGCTCAGCGTTTCCGATCTGGACCTGGTGGAACTTAACGAGGCGTTCGCTTCCCAGTCGCTTCAATGTATTCGGGGGTTGGAACTGGATCCGTCGATCGTGAATGTCAATGGAGGAGCGATTGCTTTGGGGCATCCTCTGGGCGCCAGCGGGGCAAGAATTTTGACCACTCTGGTGCATGAAATGAAACGCAGAAAAGCCAAAAGGGGCTTGGCCACGATGTGTATCGGCGTAGGGCAGGGAATCGCAGCGATTGTCGAAGCTGTGCAATGAAATGGGGGAGAGGTTGGATATGAGTGTGCAAATAAACGCGCAAAACTTTCCTTGGTTGGAATTCATCGAGCACGGTGAACAACTGAAGATGTACATTAACGGACAATGGGTCGAGGGCCGGTCCGGAGAATGGGAGCCAGTCGAAGACCCTTCTTCGAAAAATGTGATTGCCTACGTTTCGAAAGGGGGCGCTCAAGAAGCGGAGCGAGCGGTTGAAGCCGCTCAGGCCGCATTCGGCAGCTGGTCGATGGTCAGCGCGAGGGAACGCTCGAAATATTTATACCGGTTAGCCAATTTGTTGAGGGAGCACGCTTTACCGTTGGCCTCTCTGTTGACCGCCGAATCGGGCAAGGTATTGAAGGAAGCGATGGAGGAAATCCGTTCGGCCTCCGCTTACGTAAGCTGGTATTCGGAGGAAGCCAAGCGCATTAACGGAACCGTGGTTTCGCCTGCGAATCCGAATAACCGGATTTTCGTGCTGCAACGACCCGTGGGTGTCGTCGTGTCCATCTGTCCCTTCAATTTCCCTTTTGGCATTCTGGCAAGAAAATTGGCCGCCTCTGTCGCCGCAGGGTGCACGTTTGCAGCCAAGCCCGCTCCGGAAACGCCGTTAACGGCATTGATGCTCGCCCGTCTTGTGGAAAAAGCCGGTTTTCCCCAAGGGGTCGTGAACATCATTACCGGAGATGCGGCGGCCATTGGAAAGGTGTTCTGCGAGCATCCCGCCGTCCGGAAAATCACCTTCACCGGATCCACTCAGGTCGGACGTCTGCTCACTGCACAAGCGGGACAGCATTTAAAGCAGACGCATATGGAGCTTGGAGGCAATTCCCCGTGCATTATTTTTCCGGATGCGGACCAGGAGAGAGCCGTAAAGACCCTGCAGTATGCCAAATTCAGAAATACCGGCCAGGTTTGCGGGTCTCCTAACCGTATTTACGTACATGAATCCATAGCGGAAGAGTTTATTGACCGGTTTTATCGGCAAATCAATACCTTGAAAGTGGGACCGGGGCATCATAAGGAAGCCCATATCGGTCCGCTCATTCATCAAAGAGCGATTGAAAAGGTGGACCGGCTGGTCAAAAGTGCCGTGGCTCAAGGAGCGGAGGCTCAAGTGTGCGGCAAGATGGTAGACGGTGTGGATTCGGACTCAGGCTATTACTACCTGCCTGTGATGATCAGAGGAGCTCAGGATCATATGGATATTTGCCGGGAAGAGATCTTTGGTCCGGTAGCGACTTTTCTTACGTTCAAGGAAGAGGATGAGGTCGTAACGCGTGCCGTCGCGACGCCTTACGGACTTGCAGGTTTTGTCTACACGAAGGATGTCTCCAGAGTGCTCACTATTTCCGAAAAGCTGGAGGTCGGCAACGTAGGCGTGAACGGAGCCGTTTCGGCCAATATTGAATCTCCTTTCGGAGGAGTCAAAGAAAGCGGATGGGGGCGTGAGGGGGGGAAAGAGGGGCTATACGATTTTTTGGAAACCGTCACCGTTTCGATCCAAGTGTAGCGGTACGATGACCTGAGAGAGATCAGTAAAGGTTGGAGGTGAACGATGGAAAATGGAGGAGTCGCTCGTTTTGCTGGATAAACGGGAGCATTTGGCGGTCATTACCTTGAATCGGGCGGAAAGGCTGAACTGCTTCGACTATCGGATGCTGGTGCAATTGGAGCAAGCGGTCAGCGGCATTCGGATGGATAACGACGTCTATGCGGTTATTATTACGGGTGCCGGTGATAAAGCCTTCAGTGCGGGAGCGGATTTGAAAGAAAGGCAAACGCTTACCGAGCAGGAGGTGCGCCGGAATGTGATGAAAATCCGCGAGGTGTTCACGATGATTGAAGAGCTGCCCCAACCGACGATTGCCGCGATGAACGGACATGCGCTCGGCGGCGGTTTGGAATTGGCGCTGTCCTGCGATTTTCGTTATGCGGTCCAGGGGGCGCTTATCGGTTTAACGGAGGTCAGCTGGGCGATCGTTCCCGGAGGCGGCGGAACCCAGCGGCTGCCTCGGCTGATCGGGATGGCCCGGGCGAAAGAGCTAATTTTTACGGCAAGGCGGATTACCGCCGGGGAAGCATTGGCCTTGGGCATGTTGAATGGCGTAGCCGGGGAAGGGGAGGACGTGATGCGCCCCGCGCTGAATTTAGCGGACGAAATCATGAAGAACGGTCCGCTGGCGGTAAGGCAGGCCAAGTATGCGATTCAATATGGAAGCGAGGCTGACTTGAAGACCGGCCTGCGTATCGAATCTCAAGCTTATGAGGCCATCATTCCAACAGCCGACCGCATAGAAGCGCTGGCTGCTTTCAAGGAGAAGCGGGCGCCCCGGTTTGTAGGCAGGTGATCAGCAGGAGAATAGGCTTCGGATGACCGATGATCCGTCACGGATCCTCGGCTTTTTTTATCTAACAAACCAGGGAGCTTTTAGCTGTCAAGCTTGAAGCAGTTTTATGTCGAAGCGGAATCGCACCCTGTGCGTCTTCTGTCAGTTCAAGAAACACCCACAGGACCGGTTTGTCGAAATGTGATCGGATCTTCGGCAGCTGTCCTGATGCTTCTGACAAAGATAGGGCGCTGTGCCTGTGCTCATTTTAAGTCTTGACAAACGGATCTTTTTGTAACCGCTATCATTAGGTTGAAAGGGGGTCTATATTTACCTGGAGAGTGTAGCTGGTTTAAAGAAAGAAGAGCAATGAAGAACGTCAGCTCAAGGAAGACAAGGATGATCATCACCAAGGGAGTAGACATTTGACTCGAATGCCGGGTAAACCCCGGACGAACCAAACCGAATACAGGATACGGCGGTCGTTCCCGGTTCTTCAACGGAGAATGACCGCTGAGTCCATTCCGGATTGAACAATATTCCGCTGTCAAGCGTCTGTGAAAATGTCACCTTAACTCGCCTATAAAAATGTCACTTTTTTAGTTTGCCCAGCCACCGTCAGGTGGCTTGGATTACCGTTAATTTTGTGCTATTCTGAACTTGGTTTTTGTTCCGATACATCCTCCAAGGATGATCGGCGGCGGGTTTGCGGTGCTGCGCAGAACTCGCCTTTTTTGCTTGCTTCACCCGTTCTGGCTTTTCCGTCTCTTTCAGCGGAATTGCTTGACCTTTGTGCCAAACGAGCACTTCTC
>NZ_SGWF01000001.1:0-132473 GCF_013337105.1 Paenibacillus sp. JMULE4 | reverse complement strand
GGGGGTAGCCATTGCCGATCATCCGGAAGGTCCTTATGTGAAATCAGAATACAATCCTGTAACGAACAGCGGACATGAAACGCTCTTATGGCATTATCGTGGTGGAATGGCTGCTTTGTTATCTACGGATGGACCTGAAAAAAATACGATTCAATATGCACCAGATGGCATTAATTTCGAAATTGAGGCTGTAATCAAAAATCCACCAGAGGCAGCAGGCCCATTTCGAACAAAAGACCACGACCGCGGACCTTTGGAAGGTATTCGCTGGGGATTATGTCATGTGATAAATTCTAAATGGCATTATATACAGAAATTCACAACCGATGAAACATATAAACATTATTACAATAATAAAATCAGTCCAGAAGTTTTGTGGCTGGGTAAGAATGTATTTGTCAACTGAAAATCCGGCCACATAATCATTTAATTTCCGGCCACGCGGCATAAAAATAAAAGCTACGCCAACTGCTGTTTTTGCAACCACTCCTTTGTTTCTTTCATGCGATATGAATTTCCGTTCATGTTGACGATGTAAGACTGATGCGTCAGCCGGTCAATCATCGCAGCGGTCATCACCGGATCTTGAAAAATCTCACCCCATCGTTCAAAGGACAGATTGGTCGTAATGATCGTCGATTTACGTCCAGCCCGAAGTGACAGATGGGTAAACAATAATTCAGACCCTTCTTTATCAAACGAGATGTAACCCATCTCATCAGCTATGACCAGATCATACTTCTCGAAACGGTTCTGGAATGCACGTAGAGTCTGTTCCGACCGGCATTCCCTGATCCGGTTCACGAGCAGGGGGACGGTTGTAAACCATACTTTGTAACCCTCCAGGCAAGCTTTCAGACCTAACCCGATGCTAATGTGCGTTTTTCCAGTCCCTGGGTTTCCGGACAGAATTACGTTGCGCCCTTCTCGGATAAAATCTAGCGTTTTCAACAGTTTTAACTTCTTCTGTGCATCTTCCGGCAAGTCCCCGACAACCAAATCTTCGAGATATTTTTTGTGCGTAAATTCCGCCAACCGTATTCGGTTGTACCGGGACGCTTCCCGACGGGCATCGCATTCCTTTTCGAGAAGTTGCGTCAGAAATTCTTCGTAACTGGCGTCCCGTTGAGTCGCTTCCTGAATTTGCTCTTCCAAATGCTTACGAATCATCGGGAGCCGCAATTCTTTGCTGTATTCCAGAATCATTTCCTTCAACGCCTTGCGCGGCGAGTGGCTCATGCAGCGCCCTCCTTCGTTTCTGTCGGCCTAGTATCAAACAATTCATCGTACATGCGCAAATGCTCAACTGATCGCTCCGCAATCTCTTGGCCGGTTTCCGAATGTGTCGTCCGAACCACCGGCGCCAGATCTCGGTTTTTGGCACATAGCACTTTAATTTTATCCGTGGTTACATGGGCTGGGTGGATCCACTCCAATTCCTGAATAGCTTGCTCGATCTCCGCGAAACTGGCATCATCTCGAATATATTGCAATAGTTGTACAAATTCCTTGTTGCGTCTGGTATAATACCTTTCGTAGATTGTTTTTATCTTTTTGGGAGCCTGTTGCCACGCCGCGCTACCGGCGAATGCACCAGGTTTTTTCTTTAGCGTATCTAAATAATGGTTCAAGTCCAGCCGCCACTCATGGCTGCCGGTACACCGTACATGCTCCGCTACTTTCGTTTCTTGGTGAAAACAAAGCACTCGGGTCGAGTACACCTTGATCATGATCGATTCTCCAACCAGATGATCTGGTACGGAGTAACGATTTTGGTCCACCATAATCGTCGCGTATTTATCCGCCCGCCCGTAAAGTACACGGGCTGCGTCAAACGGGGGCGGGGAAGGCAAAAGGGTGGGGCGTTCTTCTTCCAGTCGTTCCTTCGCCGTCTGGCCGTTATTCTCGGTTTGCGGCTTTTGGTTGCGCTGAGTGCACACCTCCTGTAAATATTGGTTCGCTTCTTCAAGCGATTCAAATTCGTGCCGGAAGGCGAAGGCTTTCCGACGCACGACTTCTACGCTGCGTTCCACATGTCCTTTCTCATTGCCGCTGCGAATATTGCAAAACCGGAATTGAAAGCCGTAATAAAGCGACAGTTGGAGTAATCCTTGTGTCGGCTCCTTATCCGTTCCGACGAACCGTTTCACCGCGACTTTCATGTTGTCATACACCATGGTTCGATACACACCGCCGATATGCTGAAAGAACAGGGCATGTGCTTCTTGGAAGCATTCCGTCGTTTGCTTGGTGAACAGGTATGCAAAACGGTAATTCCCATATGCGGATGTGAAGACTGCCATCTGAAAAGTTTGAAACTTTCCATTAATTTTGAGCTTCACTTCACCCCAATCGAATTCGCAAATGTCCCCAAGCTCATACAGTGCCTTTATGTATGCTTCCTTTGGTTTTCGTTCCAAACTACGAACCGTCCGAAGAACAGTACTATAGCTGATTTGGATACCTTCGGCTTCTAGTGCCTCGAAGATATCTACCGCCTTCTTTTGCTGTTTGCGTTGCCCTTGGCTTCGCTTTACTTCGTTCTCATCCAGATGAGCCTGAATCTTAGCTGTCATTTCGTCGGTCAGTTTTCGTTTGGGTCGAATTCCGACTGTATACTTGGGCGCGGTAGTGAGGGCATCAATCAGTGCTTGGATATCCACCGAGTTGTTCCCCTCAGCTAGTAGCTGTTGTCTCCTTTCCTCATATTGCCTGATGTACTTCCCAACCGTCTCCCGATGGATCCCTGTCAATCTTGCAATCTCCCGGCGCGACCTCCCCTCATGAATATGCATCATTAATATTTGTTGCATCGTGTTCATCGCGATCATTCTCTCCCAGCCCCTACTTGTTGATTTTCTCTCCAAGTAGGTTTATCGGTTGTGGCCGGTTTTTCAATGATTTTGCTGGCCTGTTTTTAAGTTACCATAGACATAAGAAAAAATAATCCAAAGGAGAAGAGCCGATTTTTTTCATCGGCTCTTCTCCTTTGGGGATTAAGATAGATAGATGGACCTCATGGATGGCACAAAGCCAAGTCTTTTTGAGATCAGTGAGGATTTTTCGATCAATCTGGCTTCAATTTCATCCTGCATTTCGAAAATTCTGGCTGTAGGCCCAGCGACACTGACAGCAGCAACAACTCTTCCAGTATAATCGAAGATTGGTGCTGCGAAAGAACTCATTCCTTCATCAAATTCTTCGTAATTTTTTGCCACGCCTTTTTTCCTGATTTCACTTAATTCCTGAAGAAACTGTTGATGATCGGTAATTGTTGTGGGGGTAAACCTTTGCAATCCATGTTCACTAATGATTTTATCTACCGTTTCCAGTGAGTAGAAAGCTAGGATTGCCTTACCCAATCCTGTACAGTGAACGGGATGTCTTGTGCCCAGATTCGCATTTGTAATGACAGAAGAAGTTCCTTCAACCTTATAGATACATATCGTTTCTCCTTCATTATAGACAGCGAGAAATGATGTTTGTTCAGTGTGGGCAACCAGATCCTGCATGTGTGGAATTGCAGCTTCCACCAAATCAGTATTATGAAGTCCGGACATTCCGATTTCTATTGCTTTTAACCCAATAAAGTATTTTTCTGTAGAGGGTTCCTGCATCACGAATTTATATTTTTGTAATGTTTCCAAAATGCGATGCGTTGTGCTTTTCGGTAGCTGGGTGGCTTCGGACAATTCACCAATGCCCAAACCACCTTTACCTGAAGCAAGCTTTTCCAGTAAGATCAGTGCACGTTCCAAGGTAGAATTTGTCTTTGGTAAGTTTGAGTTCATCAGATTCTTCCTCCCTTCTAAAACAATCTATCTATCTATCTTATATTAAAGAATATTTCCGAAGCAGTCAATTTGGCAAATTATATTGAGACATAGTTCCAAAATATGTTGACACATTCCATGATGTGTACTACTATAATGTTAATCGGAATAAAAATCGAGAAACCATAGAGGGAGACTATTTAATGGGAACAAAAAACATAACAGATATTACAACAGAGTATTATCGCGTTCCTTTAGCTGAACAATTGGGAGATGCTAGACATGGTATTCATTCAAACTTCGAGTTGATTATTGTAAAAATTTCACTCGAGAACGGTATGTCTGGTGTAGGTTATACCTACACAGGCGGAGTAGGCGGCATGTCAGTATATCAAATGATTGAACAGGATCTCAAGCCGTTTTTAATCGGAAAAGATGCCAGTTGCGTGGAGAAGCTTTGGGAAGAAATGTTTTGGAAAGTTCACTACGTGGGGCGTGGAGGGATTGCATCTTTTGCTATTTCAGCAGTTGATATTGCCCTTTGGGATATACGAGCCAAAAGTATGGATGAGCCACTTTGGAAGCTGCTTGGAGGCAATGATTCTTCCACTAAAGCGTATGCAGGTGCCATTGATTTGAATTTCCCAATGAACAGACTGCTGGACAATATCCAATCATATCTTAACAAAGGATTTCATGCAGTAAAAATCAAGCTGGGACAAGAGAAGCTGAAGGAAGATATTGAACGTGTTGAGGCAGTTCGGCAATTGATTGGACCAGATGTCGTTTTCATGGTTGATGCGAATATGAAATGGTCGGTAGAAACTTCCATCAAAGCCGCAAAGCTGCTCAAACCATTCGACATTTACTGGTTAGAGGAGCCAACAATCCCTGATGATTATGCAGGATTTCGTCGAATCGGAGCAGAGGGTGGACTGTCTTTAGCTGCTGGTGAGAATTTCCATTTGGTGTACGAATTTGTAAACATGATTACACAGGGGCACATCGATTTTCCTCAACCTGATGCGTCGAATATTGGTGGTGTAACGGGTTGGTTAAGAGTGGCCAATCTTGCTTATGCCTATAATCTGCCTGTATGTACACATGGGATGCAAGAACTTCATGTCAGTTTGATGTCAGCGGTTCCTAATGCTGGATATCTTGAAGTTCACAGTTTCCCTATTGACGCATATACGACCAGGCCATTGGTCATCAAGGATGGCAGGGCAGTGGCACCAGATACACCGGGGATTGGTGTCGAATTCCGTTGGGACTTGCTTCAACCCTATAAAGTTGATTTTAATAAATGATCAAAAAGGAAGGAAGTAGAACACATCATGCAAGCTGCTTATTATGAAGGGGAAAAGAAAATTCGAATTGGTTCCTGTGTTCGACAACAACCAGGTCACGGGGAAGTTGAAATCAAAGTTGCTTATGCAGGCATTTGTGGGACAGATATGCATGTTTACCATGGAAACATGGATAACAGGGTGACGAAACCGCATATTATGGGTCATGAAATGTCGGGGGTTGTCAGCAGCGTTGGTGAAGGAGTTACCGATTTTCAGGTCGGGGATAAAGTTACAGTTATGCCCCTTGATCCTTGTGGGGAATGCCCAGCATGTTCGGATGGTTGCAGTCACATTTGCCACAAATTAAATTTTATGGGAATTGAAACGTCTGGAGCTTTTCAAGCGTATTGGACGGTTCCTGCTCGTACGTTGCACCGCTTGCCAGATGAACTGAGCTTTGAATTTGGTGCTTTGATCGAACCATTGGCAGTTGCTTGTCATGATGTCAGGATGGGAAAAGTTGTTCCAGGAGAATATGCTGTAGTACTCGGCGGAGGACCAATTGGAACATTGATTGCACTTGTGGCGAGAGAAGCTGGTGCCAAGGTGGTTGTATCTGAAATCAATCCGTATCGAATTCAGCTCTTGCAAGAGTTGGGTTTTGAAACATGTAATCCAATTGAACAAGATCTTGCAGATTTTGTAGAAAAGGCAACAAATTCAAGAGGAGCAGACATCGTATTCGAGGTCACATCTTCAGTCCCAGGGGCTGAAGTCATGACGAAGCTTCCTCGAGTACGGGGAAGGATTGTTGTAGTCGGCATTTTCAGCAAGCCTGTCCCAGTGGATTTGCATCGCTTCTTTTGGAGAGAGCTTCAACTCATTGGTGCGAGAGTATATGAATCTGAAGACTTTGAAAAGGCTATCCAGCTTGCGGCTTCAGGTAAGTTGCCTTTAGATCGGATTATCACAGAAGTGTTTCCGTTGGAGCAAATTGAGAAAGGATTCAGCCTCATGGAATCCGGCGGAAGTGTCATGAAAGTGTTAGTGAAATGCAATGGGTAATCAGTGACACTGTGCAAATCAATGAAAAAATGAGGGCAGGGGGGTAAAACATGGGGATACTTGATCGTTTTCGACTTGATGGGAAGGTTGCATTAGTGACAGGATGTAAACGCGGGATTGGGAAAGAACTTGCTGTAGCACTTGCAGAAGCGGGTGCGGATATTATTGGAGTCAGCGCGACTCTGGAGGAAACAGGCAGTCAGGTTGAGTCAGAAGTGAAGGAACTTGGTCGTCAATTCACTGGATACTCATGTGATTTTAGTGATCGAAAAGCACTCTATGATTTTATCGACAAAATAAAAAGAAATCACGATCGTGTTGATATTTTGGTCAACAACGCAGGTACGATTAAACGGAAGCCTGCTGCAGATCATGATGACGAATTATGGGATGAAGTCATTGAAGTGAATTTGAATTCCCAATTTGTTTTGGCACGTGAGCTTGGAAAAGGCATGCTGGAACGGGGAAGCGGAAAAATCATCTTTACGGCATCTTTATTAACCTTCCAGGGTGGTATCACAGTTCCGGGATATGCGGCAAGTAAAGGTGGGGTTGGTCAACTGACGAAAGCGTTAGCTAATGAATGGTCGGACAAAGGTGTACAAGTCAATGCTATCGCACCAGGATATATAGCAACGGATAATACAGAACAGTTGCGTAATGATCCTGTTCGTTACGAAGCGATTTTAACCCGAATTCCAGCTGGACGCTGGGGACGACCTGAAGACCTGCAAGGTGCAGTCGTCTATCTTGCTTCGCCAGCTTCTGATTATGTCAGTGGTACGATACTCACTGTTGATGGCGGATGGATGGGGCGTTAATGCTCCATCCGACAATACTGTGAATAATGCAAGATACAAATCATCATGAAGGTTAGTGGTCATAGTTTTATGGAGGGTATCCCACCCACGAAACTTAATATCTCTTACCATTTTTTCAGGTTCAAAACCGAAATCAGTGCTTGACGAATTGATCGAAGGCTAAATATGGAAAAACATCTGCTAATCCTGTATTGTTGTAAGTCCTACCCAACAACAAAGAGGAATAAACAGATGCAAACTCAGTATATCAATGAAATGCTCGACTTACCAGAGCTGAAAATTAAACAAATTCTGTCCATCGATGCCGATGAACTTCACATAGAAGCTCTACCCGTGGACGCCAAGCAATGCTGTCCATGCTGTAAGTCCATTGAACATGTCGTCCGCAAGGGAAGAAATGAACCGCGGATCGTCCGGCATCTTTCCGTATTCGAAAAGCAAACCTACCTGCACGTGCCGTCGATTCGGATGTATTGTACGCGCTGTGAAGCCGGATTTGTGTGGGCGTACGAATTTGTCGGTCCCAAGCAGCGCTACAGCCGACTCTTTCGCTCCCAGACGGTCGAACAAGCGCTGGGGTCCACGGCCGCGCATAGCGCCCGGATGCAGCAAACACCGGCCAGTACCGTACAGCGCATGCATAACGAGGCGGTGCCAGTGGAGTGCGAGCGGATCTACGAACGTGTCTGGGAAGAAGCGCAAGAAACGTCCGGATTGGTTCTGGGGATCGACGACTTTGCCATCAAGAAAGGCCATACGTATAACACCGGCATTCACAACCTCAAAGGCGAGACGATGCTGGACTTGCTGCCCGGTCGAAAGCTGGAGGAACTGCGGGCGTATTCGCAAGAGCATCCTGGCTTCCTGCTGTTGAACCCGAAGGCGGTGGTCATGGATTTAGCTCAGGCGTATCACACGTGGATTCGCGAGTGTTTTCCAAAAGCGATTCGCATTGCCGATCGTTTTCATGTTCACGGTTACGTCATCGAAAGCGTGCAGGCGGTTCGGAAAACCGTGCAGAACACCCTGTCGCCACGGGCGAAGGCTTATCTGAAAGCGAACCATCGGTTGCTCAATCCGCCAGCGGAGTCGCTTGATGAAAAAAGCCGCGAACGTTTGGAAACGCTGCTCCATTACTCCCCTCTACTGCGCGGCGTGTGGGAATGGAAAGAAGCATTTACGACGTGGTACAACTGCTCGCCGAATCTTGCCATTGCCCAATTGGGATTTGAGCGTTGGTGTGAGCAGGGCGATCGGATTGATCACCCCGCCGTCCAAAGCACCCTGAAGACCATGCGCAACTGGAAAGAGGAGATCGTTAACTACCATCAATGCCGCTGGACAAATGCGACTGTAGAAGGCCGCCACAATCGCATCAAAGCCTTTCAGCGCCGCCACTACTTTACACGAAATCGCAGTCGCTATAAGGCTGGCATTCTGATCGAATGCAACCGACATCGGATGTTCGGCTAATTGTCAAGCACTGATTTTGAGATTGAGCCTTTTTTCATCCTCCTTTTTATTACCATTGTACTATTTTAGGAGGTGACTTCAACACACTTTTACGATTTTTTATAGTTTGAACAAAGAATTTATTTCAACACGGTTTTACGAAGAGCCTTTTTTGTTTATCGGGTTAAAGGCTCTGGTAGCGCTGCTCCGGCCGGGAAGGCTTCAGCTCTACCCGCTCTTTCACCTTTTGGTTCACCAGGTACTTCGGATATTCGCCGGCAATCAATACGTCGACTACGCCCATAGCCGCTTTGGAGCGCATCTCCGCCGCCGCTTCTTCGGAATACCATGCCGCATGAGGCGTAAGGATGACGTTATCCATCGAGAGAAGCGGATGATCCTTAGGAATCGGCTCTTCTTCCACCACATCCAGCGCTGCTCCGGCAATCTGCCCTTTGGTCAGGGCGTCGACCAACGCTTTCTCGTGAATGACCGGTCCGCGGGAAGTATTAATAATAATGGCATCCTTCTTCATCCGGGCAAATTGCTGCTCCCCGATCATCCCGCGCGTGGCTTCCATAAGCGGGGCATGCACGGAGATAAAATCGGATTGGGCGCACAGCTCATCCAGCTCGACCAGCGCAACCCCCTTCTCTTCAGCCAAATGCTTCGGAAAATAAGGATCATAAGCCAGGACCTTCAAGCCGAGCGGCTTTACTTTTTCCGCCAGCATCTGAGGGATTTTGCCGAAGCCGACTAAACCGATCGTTCTTCCGCGAAGACGATAAATCGGCTGTGTGACTTTGAAATCCCATTTGCCGTTTTTCACATGATGGTTGGCCAGCGTGATTTTTCGGGTCCAGCTCAGAAGCAGCGCCAGCGCATGGTCGGCCACTTCATCCATACAGTAATCCGGCACGTTGGCAACGCAGATTCCTTTTTCCGTAGCCGCATCGAGATCAATCGTGTTCACGCCGACACCGTAGCGGGTGATCACCTTGCATTTCTCGAGCGCCTCGATCACCTTGCGGCCGATCGGCGCGTATTGGTTGATGAGCGCATCGGCGTCACGGCATGCTTCGATCACGTCTTCCTCGGTTTTGCATTGGGCGGAAACCAATTTGATGGAGTCGTGGCGAAGCAGCACGTTTTCCTCAAACCGCAGATCTGCGTATTCCCAATCGGTAACGACAACTTTCCATTTTTTCATCTCTTGTGTCCTCCTCTATCAAGTAAACCAATCAAGCGGTACAAGTACAATTTGCGGGAACAGGGTGAGAAGAAGCAGAATAATCACTTCAACCAGCAAGAATGGCCAAACGCCCCTCATAATATCTTCCATACTGAGCTTTCCGACCCCGGCCGCTACGTTCAGTACGGTTCCTACCGGCGGAGTAAGCAATCCAATGGAGCAGTTGAGGACAAACAAAAGTCCGAAAAGCACCGGATCGATTCCTGCAGCATCGATAATCGGCATAAGCACCGGCGTCAGGATCAAAATCGTAGGCGTCAAATCCATCGCCGTTCCAACCAGGAAAACGACAAGATTAATCATCATCAATAAAAGCAATTGATTATCCATTAACGGGCCAAGCATGTTCGTCAGCTCGTTGGGAATATTGGCTACGGTAATCAGCCAGGAGGAAACCAGCGCAGCAGCAGCCAGGAACATCACGACGCTGGTCGTTTTGCCTGCCGCCACCAAAACCTGGTACAAATCCTTCAGCTTCAGCTCGCGATAGACGACAAGACCGACGAACAGCGCATAAAAGGCGGCAACGACGGCGGCTTCCGCCGGTGTAAAGGCTCCACCGCGCAAACCGACGATAATAATGACCGGCAAAATAAGCGCCCATATCGCTTGGACCGAGGCCTTCAAAATTTCCTTCGCGGATTTTTTCGGGAATACTTTGTAGTTATCTTTGCGTACGATCAAATACCAGGCAATGGTCAAACCGACGCCAAGCAATAAACCGGGAACAATACCGGCCATAAACAATTTGGTAATCGAAACACCGCTGGTCACGCCAAAAATGATCATAGGGATGCTTGGCGGAATGGTCGGCGCAATGATCCCGCCGGCGGCGATCAACCCGGCGGACCGATTTTTGTTATACCCTGCCGCCACCATCATTGGAATTAAAATCGCTCCGAGTGCAGCCGTATCGGCTACAGCGGAACCGGATAGTCCTGCGAACATGACGCTTCCGATAATCGCAACGTAACCGAGGCCGCCTTTGATATGACCGACGAGAGCCATAGCGAAGTTAATGATGCGCTTGGAAATACCTCCCGCATTCATCAGCTCCCCCGCCAGGATAAAGAACGGAATCGCGAGCAGCGGGAAATTGTCGGCGCCGTCAATCAGGTTCTGGGCCATAATCTGACTGTCGAAAATATCCATCGTATACATTAGCACCATCCCGCTGACGAGCAGCGAAAAGGCGATCGGGATGCCAAGCGCCATAGCGCCCAGCAGAGATCCAAGAAATACGGTAACGATCATCTTGGAACCTCCTTATTTCCAGAGGTGTTCACATGCGTAATGATTTCCTCAGATTCGTGGATTTGCATATATTTATTGACATCCTCATTAGCGAACAGCACACGGTACAGCTTAAAAATGATGATCAGCCCCATACCTATACCCATGATAATACCCGTTCCGTAAATCAACGTTAGCGGCAAGCCTGTCGCCGGTGCCGTACTGCCGGCGTTAAGCAGCGTAATTTTCCAGCTCCCTTCGACCACCAGGTAGATAACGGCCAGCAAAATCACATTACTGATGATGAATACGATCTTTTTCAGCGGCTTCGATAATCTTTTGACCAGCATATCGACACCCAGATGGGAATTTTCCTTGAATGCAATAACTGCGCCGAGAAGCACAAGCCATATGAATAAAAATCGGGCCATTTCCTCGGACCATGTAATGCCGGAGTTAAACAAATAGCGTAACACGACATTTCCAAAAACCAGGATAGCCATGAGCGATAGCGCCAAAGCAATGAAACCGTTAAACAGATTCTCAACCGCTTTTCCTACATTTTTCACGCGGATACTCCCTCCTCTGTTGTAATCGAGAAAACGTGTTGTCGGGGCATTCCAAGTCGCCAGATGGTCGGTCCGGGCCTGTTTGCGCTTACTTCTTATCAGCGTTACTGCGCTGCCGCCTTAATCTTTTCTACCATGTCCTTACCCCACGGGTATTTCTTGTAGAATTCCTCGTACAATGGAGCTGCGGCTTCCTGCATCGCCTTCTTGAAGCTGTCATCCGGCGTAATGAACTGCAAGCCCTTTTCCTGCAGGAATTTCTTATCCTCCTCAAAGCTGTCTTCAAGCAGCTTCCACTCATGGTCCGCCGCTACTTTGGATGCATCCTGGATGACCTTCTGCTGTTCAGGCGTCAGTGCATCCCAGAATTTCTTGTTGATGATATACATATTAGGACTGAATATGTGGTTGGATTCCAAAACATACTTTTGAACTTCGTACCAGCCGGATGCGCGTAAGGTAGCGATCGGATTATCCTGACCGTCCACAACCTTTTGCTCAAGTGCGGTAAACACCTCCGATATCGGCAGCGGCGATACGTTGGCTTTCAAAGCTTGGCCCAGTGCGATATAGTTCGGAATGTTCGGCATACGGAGGCGGAAGCCTTTGAAATCCTCAATGCTGTTAAGCGGCTTGGTGCTGGAGAACATCCGGAACCCGTTAGCGCTCCAGGCGAGCACTTTCACGCCGTGCTTGCTTTCCATATCTTCCGCCATCTCTTGTCCGATCGGACCGTCAAACACTTTCTTGGCATGGGCGAAATTTTCAAACAAAAACGGCCATTCGCCAACCTGCATTTTCTCGATATCGGACTGCATAATCAGCCCCGGAATTCCCATCTCGATCGTTCCGCTGCGAACTCCGTTGTAAAATTCCTTCTCGGCGCCAAGCTTGTTGTTGTCATAAATTTCAACCTTGAGTGTGCCATTCGAATTGGTCTCGACCAGCGGCTTAAATTTCTCGCGAAGTGCAACGTTCTGCGGATGCTCGGGGGCAAAGTAATTCGCAACTTTGATCGTTTTCGCTGCCTGACCCGAGCCCCCCGATGCTCCCGTGCCGGAACCGGTACCCTGATTGGAACTGCCGCAGCCGGCAAGCACAACGGAAGCGGCCAGAAGCAGAACAGCTGTCATTTTAAACCCTCTTTTTACGCTCATAAATGACACTCCCCTTTTACAAAGTTGGATCATTTATTATTTCTGGAAATCGGGTTAGTTTGATTTCCAGCAAATAACCGGGATGAAAGCGGTTAAATTTGTTATGTTAGTTTTATATTATAAAACTATGTTTTATTTCCTGTTCATATAGAGACATGCGTGAGTCCCAAGATATCAAGTCAAAATACAAAGGCTTCACGGGATAGTGCTGCTCATCGTCAAGGGATTTTGTCGCAATTTGTTTTATATTATAAAACATAGTTTTATATAAATGAGTTGAAAACGCTTTAAATGAACTATATAACACACTTGCATCTTTTGTCAATGACTAAAAATATTTTTTATGCAGCGGCCCCGCTAGTGCCGGATCACGGATGAATGACTTCAAACCGCGGTAAACCATCCGACAACCGGCAGGGCCTGTGCCATACGATATATCCAATTATTCGCCTGTCATTTTCCCTTCAAATGCATCAAGACAGGCTTTGCAAATACCGCAAAGCGGACAGGATTTGGCATTCTCGGTTTCCTTGGTCACGTACGGCACCTACTCTACGTGAATCGCCGCATGTTCACGCAGCGCGGCCCCATCCGTCAGGTGCAGCTGATTTAGAAATTCGGTCTGAAAAGTGCCCGGGCGATCGGCTCCGGACACCTCGACAGCCTTCTCTGCGGCCACTCCGTAATAAGCCAGGGCCGCTGCCGCGGCCAATGTCAGATCCTTTTCGACGGCCGCGAATGCGCCGATCACCGAGGTTAGCAAACAGCCCGTCCCGGTGACCCTGGTAAGCAAAGGGGTACCGTTGCTGACTTTATAGACGATCTTTCCGTCACTTACCATATCGTCCTTCCCGGTAACGACCACGACGACCCCCAGCGTCCGGGCCGCTTGACGGGCAAGCTCCGCTGCATCGCCTCCCGCCTCCAGGGCATCGACGCCCTTGATGCTCCGCGCTTCCCCAATGACATTGGCCACTTCGGCGGCGTTCCCCCTAAGAATCGAGACCTTGATGTCCTTCATGATTCGGCGTGCCGTTGCCGTTCGATAAGGGGTGGCTCCCGCTCCTACCGGATCGAATACCACAGGTACCCGGTGCTCATTCGCCGATTGGCCGGCAACCTGCATCGCATGAACAACCTCTTCATTCGGCGTGCCCATATTCAATACCAGCGCCCCGGCTATTTTGGCCATATCCGCCACTTCTTCCCTGGCATAAGCCATGACGGGAGAAGCGCCTAAGGCGAGCAGCCCGTTGGCGGTGAAGTTCGTCACAACGATATTGGTAATATTGTGTACCAACGGGCTCTTTTCCCGTACCTTTTCCAACACAGCGACCGCTTGTTGAATGTCCACCATATGAACCTCCTTACTCGTTCCTCATTTTGATCAATGCATCGTCAATCCGCCGTCTACCCTTAAGCATTGTCCTGTGATAAAGGCCGCCCACTCCGAGGAAAAAAACAAAACGGCTCCTGTAATATCATTCGGAGAAGCCAACCGTCCCATCGGCGTCAGACGGATGATCGCATTCTTGACATCTTCCTTCGTCTCCCGGCTTGAGTCGGTGGGGTACGTCAGTCCGGGCGCCACACAGTTGACCGTAATTCCGAAAGCTCCAAGCTCTGCAGCCAGATTGCGGCTGTAACCAAGCAGGGCCGATTTGGCCGTTGTGTAATCATGATACGGGACAACCGGAAAATCAATCAGATTGGTGACCATATTCACGATCCGGCCGCCGTTTCGTTCCTTCATGTGGGGAATCACCGCCTTGCAAACATGAAACGCCCCGCCGAGGCTGCCGTCCAGTTGTCTTTGATAGTCGTCCCATTCGATATTCCATGCCGTTGCGCGCTGCTTCGGGTTGAAGCTGTAATGGCTGAGCGCATTATTGACAACGATGTCGATTCCGCCGAAAGCCTCCACCGCTTCGGAGACCATCCGCTGCACCGCCGCCCCGTCCGTGACATCGGCCTGCAGCGCCACGGCCTCTCCTCCCGTCTGCCGGATGTGCTCCGCCACTTCCCAGGCCGACTTTTCATTGCTTTTATAGTTGACGATAACCAAAGCGCCCAGAGCACCGAACGCCTTGGCAATACTTGCGCCGATGCCCCGGCTTGCGCCTGTGACCAAAACCGTTTTTCCCGCAAAGTCCATTCCTATCCCCCTACTCCACATCGGGATCATACCGTTCGGCATCCTGCTCCACGCTTCTCTCCAAATCAACCCAGCGGACCAAATCGAGCAGATTTAAGCGTCCGTCATGGTGCCAGCCCGAGGGCGTCCGCGACATCTCCCCGACCGCGCAGATGCGGGTGGCGCCGTACATGCCAAGCAGCCCTGCCACCGCTTCTAACCGGTCCGGACCGACAGCGAGGCCCACCGTCTGCAAAACCTCCCGGTAAGGCCGGATCTGTTCGGCGGCCGACTCCAGGGACTCGCACGCAAACACATGAATCGTCCGGTTCAATGGAGAAGCCTCGAAGCCGGGCCGCCCGTGATAAATGACGGTCCAATCCGTTCCGGTCCGACTCGTATAGACCGCTGCGGGTTCTCCCCGCAAACTCATCATTTCAAACCGCTGTCTCACCGCGTGAATAGCCATCGATTCCTCGTCCGACAGCACGGCCCGGGGCTTCTTCTCGTGATAGCGTTCCATCTCGGAGGCGAGCAGCTGCCCGAACTGCCGCGGCGATACCGCGCCGCCTTCTTCGACGAACACACTGTGCGGAGCCAGGCAGCCCTGCTGATCATAGATCGATGCGTCCTCCGCCAACCTCCGGGCGGTTTCGCGATAGCGGTCTGGGGTCAGCGCCTCCTGCCCGATCATCGCGAAGCTGACCTTATGGCCGTAGCTGATAAAGCGCTTGGTCCCCGGCACTCGCGACCGCAGCTTTTCCACCGTTTCCTGCGAGCCGTAAGCGACGACCGCCTCTGCCGCCTCGATGACAGGCCGCTCCAGCACTTCATTGCCGCCCTTCCACGGCAGCACGGCCAGGCAGTCCGCGAGTGCGGGGTCCACTTCCGCCAACGATTCCGCAAACAGCACAGCCATCAGCGGCTCGGCCGAGGACGTCTTGCCCAGATTCGCCGATTTCAACAAGATTCCCATGACCAGGCTCCAGATCGGAAGCCCGGGCACATTGCCGGAAAAGACGTGAAATAACAGCTCAGGCCCGTACGCCCGGCTCATTCCGCCGTTTTTCATCGGCCGGAACTCATCAAGCACCTCCGAGGCATCGAATTCCACGTCCAGAAAGCGAAGCAGCTCCTTCCGGCGAAAGGTCCGGAAGAAGCGTTTAAGTTCGAGCCGAATCATTTCCCCGTCGTAGCCCGTAATCACCGGCAGCCAAGCCTCCGCCAACCGGCGGAGCTCATAGTCCGGGTCCAGCCATTGGCGAACGGCCAGGTCCAATCGCTCAACAATCTGTTCCGTTCTTAAGCGGGCCAAATATTCCCTCCGCCGTACGGATAGTTCCCGGGTAATGTCCGCCATCAACTCCGGTGTCAAATCCGGGTATTGAAGAACCAGCGTTCCCTGCGGACCATCGTAAAGCCGCTCCGTAAACGAACCCGGCCGGATGCCGCTTGGGACTTTGTACGCAGGTCTTACGGTCACCGCCTCACTTGAGTTCATGCTTTCACCTGCTTCTTATGGGAACTCATCAACTGATCGATGGCTATGGAGCACCCGCGGGCCTCCGAGCCTTTGATCCGTCCCAGCAGGACAAGCCCGCGTTCGTTCTTATACCCCATGTCCTCCGTGAGAACAGCGAATGCCGAGTTCCAATTCCCCAGATCATAGTGGGCCAGAACACCGGTTTCCCCGTCTGGAGCCGGCTCCAATGTGTCGGGGTTAAGAACAAGCGTCCGAATCCAGGGGGGATTCGCCTTCTCATGTACGGCACGGCCCGTCAGTACGCGGCTGCGTATCGTTTGATCATAGATTTGCGAGCTGAGCTCCGTCATCCCGTACATATTCACACAGGACTCGCGATTCAGCCCGAAATGATCTTCGATCTTCCGGTACAGCTCCTCCGCCGTGATCTCCCGGGACTGCCCTTTCAGACCGCCTGTATCAAACAGGCGGCTGCCCTGCGGAAGCTCGACTTGAAATGAATGGTCTGCACAGTAATCCAGCAAATGCACATAAGCAAAAGTAGCCCCGATCAGAAGCACCGGTTCGTTACGAGCCGTACACTCCTGAAGTGACGCCAGAACCCCTTCCATATCCAAACCGTTCTCCTGCGAGTAAAAATAACGGCTGCCGGATGTGCCGTAATGCTCCACAGCCTTCGTCAAATAACGGGAGAGGGACGAATTGCGGTTCAAATCGGCCGCGGGAGACAGCACCAATACCGTGATCCGGTCACGGTCCGGAAGCACATAATGCTTGAAAGGAGGGACCATCGATGCATCCCATACTTCCAAGGTCGGATGATAATGCTTGCCCCGCTTGTCCGCATTCGTCGTTCCGCTGGTCATGAATACGGCTTCCGCTTCCTCCGCCGGCTCGCAGGATAGTGTCAGCTCTTTAAACGCCTGAATCGGGATCGGCGGAATCTCCCGCCAATCCCTAACCGTTAACGGGGATTTACGCCGGGCCTGGCAATATTTCTTGTACGCTGCATTGTGTTGAAACTGATAGCGAAACAGCTTTAAAGCCGCTTCCTGAAACGAAGCCTCCGATTCAGCCTCCGTCACATCGCCTGCCGAAAAGCGTCCGATATACCCCAGAATATGTTGTACGATTTCTCTCGATTCCGCCTTCAATTTGGATTCCCCCTCCCTATAACACCACTCCCATTATTGTAAAGCCCGATACCGCTCACACCTGCGGCGATTACTTCTTCGGAACCAGGTCATTGGTCACGATGTCGCTGAGCTTCAAGTCATTTTGGATCAAACCCAGCTTCTTATATACGTCGGCGCCTTCCTGCAGAATAGACGCATCCAGCCATCCAAGTCCGTTTTTGTCCGTATCTTCGGATACCGTCGATTCATTGCGCAGCTTGATGATTTCTCCGTTGCGCTGCTTATCTTTTCCGTCGATCGCTTTCGTCAAAGCCAGTTCAGCCGCCGCGTCAGGATTCTGAATCATCCATTCGGCGCTTTTCTTATAGACCTCAAGAAAGCTCCTCAGCATTTCTTTCTTCTGCTGGAAGGTCTCTTCGGTCACAACGAACACGTCGCTCGGTACATTCAGGTAGTCCTTCACGTTGATGACATTCACATCTCCGAGTCCTTTCAGCATCGCATCGGCCAGACCGGTATCGGTGGCTGCCGTTGCGTCTACCTGCCCTTGGATCAGAGGAGCGAAATTGGATACTCCGGTTTCCACGATCGTGACATCCTTCTCCGTCAGGCCCGCCTGATGGAGAACAACCAGCAGGTTATGGCGGGTGCCGCTGGATAAACTGTATACGCCGATTTTTTTCCCTTTGAGATCCTTAGGTTCCCGGATGTTCTTATCCTTTAAAGAAACGATATTAAATACATTTTGAGGATAAATGTTATAAATGACGCGCAGCTTCTCGCCTTTATCCAAAGCAAAGTACAAGGAACCCGGGTCTGTAAACGCAATGTCGGCCTGCTTGGACAGGATGTTCTTAATCGCATCTCCGCCTCCGGCGCCCGGAACAAACGTAAAGTCAATGCCCTTTTCCTTAAACCAGCCTTGCTCCTCCGCATAATAAAGATTCGTTTGTTCGGTGATCGGCTTGCTCCAGCTGGCCATGATCACCTTTTGCGTCTGCGCCGGCGTCCCGGCGGCCGGTTGAGCCGAACCGGTTTCATTCGACGATGGGGTCCCGCATGCCGATAACAGCAGGCTCCCCGCCAACATCAGGATCGCTGCGATAGTATATTTTTTCATTTGTCTTTCTCCCTTTTATACGGTTTTAACTTGACCCTCTCCAGAACAATAATGATCTGATATAAAATCATTCCGAGCACGGTGAGCAGCAGCAGTACAGCGAACATCAGAGGCGTGTCCATCATCCCCTGGGAGGCTATGATCAAAGCCCCGAGGCCCTGGTTTCCCCCGATAAATTCGCCGACCACCGCCCCGACTACAGCCAGCACCACAGCGACGCGAAGCCCTGAGAACATACCGGGCAATCCCGCCGGCAGCTTGAGCCGGATCAACGTCTGCCACCGGGAGGCTCCCAGCACCCGGAACAAGTCCCGCTTCAACGGATCTACGTAGTGAATAGCGGTAACGGTGCTTTCCAGCAGAGGAAAAAAGGAAATTAGCGCCGTGATGACGACTTTGGGGGTGGTCCCGAATCCGAACCAGATCATAAACAGCGGCGCCAGCGCCAGCTTGGGCACCGCTTGACTGGCCACGATATAAGGGGATAAAAGCCGTCTTAGCCACGCCCATTCACCCATCGCGATCCCGCAAAGAACCCCGAACAAGCCGCCCAGCAGCAAGCCGAGCACAATTTCCAGCAGCGTTTGGCCGATATGCTTCGTAAAATATCCCGTGACCAGGCCCGTCCACAAGGTATCGGCTATGACAGACGGGGCAGGCAGTACCAACTCCGAGACCCCGCTGGAGCGGACAAATCCCTCCCACGCGGCGATCATCAGCACCAAAAGCCCGACCGGCAGGACAGCATTCCGAATCACTTCCGCTCCCCTCCTTCCATCGCCTGTCTCACCGCCAGACACACCCGGTTAAATTCGCCGTCATAGCGCATCTCATAATGGCGTAAATCGGGTAATGGCACGGAGTACTCCCCGGCAATGCCTCCTCCATGAAGAACAATGACGCGATCCGATAAATACACGGCTTCCGTAATGTCATGGGTGATAAAAAGGACCGTCATCTTCCTGCTCCTGCACAGCTGGAGAAGGTCCTCCTGCAAAGACTCCCTTGTCAAAGCGTCCAATGCGGCGAAAGGCTCGTCCATCAGCAGCAAGGACGGGTTTCGCATCAAAGCCCGGGCAATGCCCACACGGCTTTGCTGACCGCCGGACAGCTCGGCGGGATACTTATCGGCATGCTGAGCCAGGCCCATGCGTTCCAAAAAGGCGTCCGCGGCCTCCCGGTCGGCTCGGGTCGGCTTGCGGACCAAAGACACCGGCAGCAGGACATTATCCCTTACCGTCTGCCACTCCAGTAAAGTAGGCGCTTGAAAGACAACGCCAACTTGGGTTTGCGGCTCCGTGACCGGCTTGTCCGCGATCCGGACCGTCCCTTCGTCAGGCGCGAGCAGGCCCGCCGCCATCTTTAACAAGGTCGTCTTGCCGCAGCCGCTTCTGCCGACCAGGGAAACGAACTCCCCTTCCTGCACCTGCAGATGCAGGCCATGAATGACCTGCTGCTCTCCGTTATAGTTGTGACTAACGCCTTGAAACTCCAGGTAGACCACCTTGATCCCCCCTGCTTTCTACTAACAAAAACACACCTTGCCCATAGCAAAGTGTGTCTCTCACCTCTCCCTACGCTGGCATGACCCAACAGGTTCAAATGGTTAACGGCGGACTAGCCGTACTCTCAGCCCGATTCCTCGGACCCCCACGCTTTATCCAATTATATTCATGATACGCTATATGTGAACCGGCGGTCAAGAAAGAGCCTGCTTTCCTATCAAGGATCACAGGCTCTTTCCTATTCTTATTGCAGATCTTTAGGTGCCAGCTCAATGGCATCCCGTATGGCGGCCAGCATGCTCCGCTCGTCGGCAATATTTTTACCGGCGATATCAAAGGCGGTTCCATGATCTACAGAGGTGCGAATGATCCCGCCCTTTAATCCGACCGTGATATTGACTCCCTCTTCCAATCCCAATACCTTGATCGGACCATGGCCTTGGTCATGGTAGCAGGCGACCACGATATCGAAATCCCCGCGGACCGCACGGAAAAATAACGTATCCGCCGGGTACGGCCCCGTGACGTTGATGCCCTCTGCCTTGGCTTTCTCAATGCCCGGAATCAGCTTCTCTTCTTCTTCCCCGTTTCCGAACAATCCATTCTCGCCGGCATGAGGATTAATCCCGCATACCGCAATGCTCGGCCGGATCTTCCCCGCACGGGTAAGCGTCTCATGAGCCAGCTTGATGACCGTATACGTTCTTTCCGGATTAATCATCTCGATCGCTTTAATCAATCCCACATGGGTGGTGAGATGAATGACTTTCAAATTCGGAGAGGACAGCAGCATGGAGTAGTCCTCCGTGCCGGTTAATTCAGCCAGAATTTCGGTATGTCCCGGATACAGATGTCCTCCCTTATGAAGGGCTTCTTTATTCAGCGGCGCGGTACAGATGGCATGAATTTCCTTTGCTTGCGCGAGTTCCACGGCCTTTTTAATGAATTGGAAGGCTGCGTTGCCCGCCTCGCTCGATACTTGCCCGAACGGCAGGTCTTCAAGCAACAGATCCAGATCGACGCAGTCTATCGTGCCATGCTGAAACAGGGCCTCGCTAAGCTGACTGATTTTATGAATCTTCACATCGGCCTGCACGATATTTCTGGCGCGTTCCAGAATTTTATAATCGCCTATGACAACCGGCTTGCACTGCTCGTATACCTGAGCCGATTGCAGCGCTTTCACGATAATTTCCGGACCGATACCGGACGCATCACCCATCGTTATGCCAATTACTGGTTTCATACGATTTATTCCCCCTTGAGCTTTTGTATGGAGTTAAGCAGCGATAAATCCGTTCCGAACGCCCCCGCTTTGGTGATGGCATACATGGGCCTGGACCCGATCGTTCGGCCGAGCGGAATACCGGTTTCCACTTCGGCTATGAGATGAAATCCGGTCACACCAAGCTGCATACAAACTTGCTTTGCCGTATCCCCTCCGGTTAACACCAAGCCTTTTACTTCGCAGGCTTCGGTGAGACGGGAAGTGACCGTTCCCAGCGCGGCGGATATCGAATTGCTCACTGCACTTTCGTCCATTCCGTTCTTTTTTCCCAGCCGCTGGGCCTCTTCAATATCTTCAGGCCTTCCGGAGGAAAATAAAGCAATATCCACCTGATCCTCGAGCGCCCGCTTGGCTTGCTCATATACTCTTTGCATTTCCGCCTCACGGGACGCCTCATCAGCGACAAGTAAAGAGGAACGCATTTCAATACCTTTAATATGAGGCTGCTCAAGGACAATATCCAGCTGTTTCCGGGTCGTTGAACTTACACTGCCGGCCACAAGCAGCACCGGCTTTGGATCCCGCGGGATATCCAGCTCAATCCGCTTCGGCTGCAGCCCGTAGACCTCCGGCAAATAATTAGCCAGCCCTGCAGAGCCTACCCAGCAAACGGAGTGGCCGCTTCGGGACATCAGTTGAACAATAAGCCGCAAATCTTCTTCCCGTTCGGCGTCAAATACGATATACCGGATCTGATCCTCCCGACATTGCTTTAGCTTGGCCTGCACCTGTTCAAAGCCGGATCGCAGCTCCTCATAAGTGACCAGAGCCACCGGCCGCTCCGATTGACCCTGCACAATGCTCGGGATATAGGAATCACGGACAGGGGTTTTCGGGTCCCTTGCGATTTCCGTCTCGCCCAAGGGCCTTCCATAAAGGTAGTGAATACCTTTGACGGTCGTTCTGCCATTCCTCGGATACGCCGGTGCAATGACGACAAAATCCGGATGAAAAACGTCGTATAAAGCATCGATCTCCGTGCCCAGATTTCCTCTCAGGGTAGAATCCACTTTTTGTAAATTACATCAAAGCTGCCCGATTTAAGCACCTGCGACGCTTTTTTTACTTTGTCATACGCCTGGCTTTGAGGCAGCCATCGGCTATCCGTATCAATGACAACCGCGTCCTGATCGAAGGCCGTTTCATCCAGCTCGAACAATACCGACGTATTCAAACCGTATCTGGCCAACTGCACTCCGCTATCATTGGCTCCTGTCAGATCATCGGCAATCATCGCTAATTTCAACACATTCACCTCTTTTAAACACGGACTGTTTAAAATTTATACACATTCCTGTAAAATCGCTTTTATTTTCTAACTCTTACTATTCTAAATCATAATAGTTAATGCATAGTAAATCAATATAAACTTTTGATTTTATAAAAAAACGGGCAAAAGTGTTTAAAATTAAAACACTCTTACCCGTTTTTTGTCTCCTTCAGCTTTCTCCATAAGGTAGCTCTCGTGATGCCTAACCGTTTGGCCGCTCTGGATTGGTTCATCTTTTCCTCCGCAAGCACGCGTTGAATAATCTCCTGCTCGATTTCCTCCAGCGTTTGATGAATATCGATTTCCACCGTGCCGCTGCGGGACGCGCTTTTTCCGGTATCTGATGGAATCAGGGACAGCACATCATTTTCAATATAATGCCCTTTCGAAATTCTCACGAAGGAATCGACCATTTGTTCAAGCTCTTCGAGGTTTCCTTTCCAAGCATATTCAGACATCCTTTCCAGCACATCGTTGCGGATGCCGACGATTTGTTTTCCGTACTTTTCATTGCATTTTCCAATAAAATAACGGATATACTCATCCAGATCTTCCATCCTTTCGCGCAGGGACGGAATATAAACAGGGTGTTTTGAAATCAGCTCATACAGCTCTTGGCCTACGGCCCCTTTGTCCAACATGACCTCGGGTGATTCCTTAAAGGACATGATAACCTTGTTGGGCTGCCGCTCCAGCCATCGGCTAATGGCGGCTTGACTGAGCTCATCGAACTTTTCCAACCCTTTGAGATAAACCGTTCCGTTTTCAATCCCGGACAGCGCATCTGTTAATCTGGAAAGCGCACCGGGGGTGCCCTCCTTGACAGTCAATTCAATAAACCAATCGTTCTTGGGTTCCAGTGATCCGTGAATGGCCCCGGCTATATATTTTTTGCCCGTCCCCTCTTCTCCGTACAACGTAATCAGATGCTCGGCGGCGGCTTTCTTCGCTTGCTCGATGGCCTTCTTGCCTTCCCTGGCCGACCCTAGAATCTGGGTAAACGAATGGACGGGAGGCTGCGCATACTTGATTTCCAGTTCGTCCTCTGCATCCCGGAGTGATTTTATTCTTACATAATAAAGACGCCGATGCCTGTCCTCTTCAAAAATCCCCAAGGTCCACTGCAGCTGCCGTCCTCCAATGTTTACGTAGGAGATCGCTTTTTTATTTTCATTGACGGTCTGCACCATGGACATCCAATCCGGAAACAATTCTACTAAAGAGGGATTGGCCGTTTCCCCGGGTTCTCCGAACAGCTGCATGAAACGGCGAAAGCCGGGATTGGAAAAGCTGATCCTCCCCTGCTCGTCTGCCATCGCAATCCCTTCTTCCAGCTCATGGAGCAGCGCTTCGTAAGCCCGGTATTTCTTATTCGCCTGTAGCAGCACCTGATATACTTGTTTGGCATGATGAAAGGCCTCGATGACAGACTCTCTTCCCGATGTAATCAAGACGCCCTGCAATCCGTGCTTCTTCGCCAGCCGTATGGTGACGGTATCTCCTACGATCACTTGAACGCCCTTTTTTTTGGCTTGCCGGATAATCCCCTCCACCTGCAATTCTTCATGGATCACTGTATAAGGAATATCAATCCCCATCAAGTGGGAGACGGCAATCACGTCATCGCAAATATTCGGAAAAGCCACCATTTCGAGCTTCCCCTTATAGTCTTTGACCAAGGTTAGCGTACGAAGGAGATCGAAGCCCGACAAGGGAATTTCAACCACGGGCTGGGGCACATGGTCCCGAAGAAGATTCGCCGTTCCTCCCCGGCTGATAATGATGTCGAATTTCTCGTTTTCCAGATGCTTATATATGGCCAAGGCTTCTTCAAGGTCGCCTTCTTTTACCGTAATATCCAAATCCGTCTGTTCCGACGCAAGGCTTAAAGCTAATTCTTTCAATCCTCGATAGGGGGCCAGCAGTAAAATCTTGATCTTCATAGCAAACCAGATCCTCCAACCCGCTTGATTTTCATACCATAACGCCATGCCTTAAACCAGTAAAGCACTGTAAGCCCCTCCCTTTGTTCGGGTACCTAAAGTGCTTCAGCCGTTTAAAGTGTATCATTTTCCGCAGGAAAATTCACCATTGTATTTTTTTTGCGCAGCTCCGGTTTTTGGGCATGAACAAGCCATACCCCGGCAAGAATACAGACGATTCCGCCCAGGGTTGCAGGGTTGAGACTTTCGTTCAGCACAAGATAGCCTGATAAAACTCCGATAACCGGAACCATCAGCAGCAAGATCGACGCTTTGCTCGCTTCCAGTGTAGACAAAATACGAAACCAAAGTATAAACGCAAGCGCCGACGCGATCACTCCCGCAAAAACAATATAAATGACAGGCATGATCCCCCAGCGGCTTTCGCCATGCTCAAAGCACAAGGAATACAGGTAAAGCCCGACGGCCCCCACAGCCATCTGCCATGTCGTAAACTGCATATTATCGCAATGAACCAGCTTCCGCTTCATAATGACCGTGGATACCGCCCATGCCATCCCCGACGACAAGGCCAGAAGAAAAGCGCCAAATCCCCCTCCCCAATGCACATCGAGGGCCAAAAACAATCCGGCTATGCCCAGGAGCACTCCCGCCATTTTGGAGAGGGTCAACCGTTCTCCCGGGATCCAAAAATGAGCCATCACCGTTAGCCAAAGCGGCATGCTGTACGTCAGAACGGAGGTTAATCCCGCGCTCATCTCATTCAAAGAAAGTTGTATCGCTATATTGAAGTAAGTCGTATGGAGGAGACCGCAAGCGATAATCCATTTCCAATCCTTTTTATCCGGCAGCGGAACCCTTTTATAAACATAAAAGGCCAGGAGCACTGCCGCGCCCAGCCCAAACCTGTAGCCTGCAAACAACACCGGGGGAAAAACCGAATTCGCCTGCTTCATAATAACCCAGTTAAATCCCCATATTAAACATAAGATGACAATCGTAAAATTCATTCCGGCACCTCTTGATGTAAACAGATATCCAGTTCAAATCGCCTTTTTATCCACCGCACCGGAAGATTTCATAACGGCGAACTTCCGGTGGTGCAGGCCATAATAAATGGCCCCCGTACAAGCAACGATAAGGCCTGCGATGAAATACATCGTATGATAGCTTGTACTGGCTGCTATGATGCCCAGCAGATAAGCGCCCAGGCCGTAACCGGTATCAAACAGCACAAAGTAGGTCCCCGTGGCCACGCCTCGCCGATGGTCCGGCGATGATTGAACCGCTATGGTTTGGAAGCTCGGGATAAGCGCGCCGAATCCGAGCCCGATGATGCCGCCTGTAACCAAAAACACAAACGGTGTTTGAGCCAGGCTTAACCCGATCATGCCTAGCGTAAACAGCAGTAACCCCGGGTAAACCAGCACGTGCGCGCCTAATCGATCGAATATTTTTCCTGTAAACGGACGGGATAAAACAATTATCGCAGCAAAAATGATAAAGAAATAGCTTGCCAAAGGCCCCATTCCCAGATCCTTGGCATAAACGGAGATAAAAGTGGTAATCGCTCCGTAGGAAAAAGCCAACGTACTTCCGGCCAAAGAAATGGGCAGCGCCCTCGGTTCGAACCATTTCCTCCAGCCTGTGGCTCGCTCTGCCGTCTTCCGCCCCTCCTGTTCCGGGACCCGGACAACGAACCCGAAGATACACGACAATAAGGCGAGAATGACACAAAAAACAAATAAAATAAACGCATTGTAGCGCTCTATAATCGTTAGCCCCAGGAAGGGCCCGATGACCATCGCCAGGCTCATAAACAAGCTAAAATAGCCGATCCCCTCCCCTTTACGGCGGTCGGGAACCAATCCAACGGCAATCGCCCCCGTCGCCGTCGCAGCGATTCCGAATCCAATGCCGTGTATAAACCGCAAGGCAAGCAGCGCATAGTAATTATCGATGATCGTATATACAGCCGTACAACCCATAAAAAGCAGAAGCGACAGCATGACGATTTTGCGCTTATTCAACTCGTCGGTCCATTTGCCCGCCAAAGGCCGGAAAATCACCGCCGCAATGACAAAAACCGTCATCACAAGCCCGATTTGCTCCTGTCCCCCCTTTAATGAATCCGTGACAAAGATCGGAAGCGTAACCGCCAAAATGTAAAAAGTCATAAATAAAAAAAGCTGCTGAGGCATACAGCAACAAAATCACGATTCCATAAGTCTCTTTCCCTGTTCAAAGCGTTTCCTCCAACTCGTTAATGGTTCTGTTCGCATTCTTGGTAATTTGGATCAACGCCGCCCTAAGCCGTTCAACATCTTCCTCCGACAGTCCGTCCAGAACGGAGCTGACTACCCGACTTTCAATAGGCAGCAGCACTTGATTTAACGATCTCCCCTTGTCTGTAATGAACGTTAAAAAGGATCTCCGGTCGACGGCGTTCGGCCTTCTTTCGACGAGGCCCTTGCGCTCCAGCTGGTCCAGTATTCGCGTGATGTTGGTCTGGTCCTTTTCCGCTCTATGGGCCAAGTCCTTTTGAGTGATTCCATCCCGCTCCGACAACCGGTTTAATACCGTCCACTGCTCCGTGGTGATGTCGTACGGCTGATAATGAAGCGAAAGCAGCTGACTTAATCTGCGGCCGGCATGATTGATGATAAAGCCTAACGAATGATCAATATTATTCAAGGACAGACCCCCATTTATTTGCTATAGCAATTATAGTTCCGACATGTAATTCTGTCAATGACACCTGTGCACAACTGAACCCCGCCTCCTTTTATGAACATTGACATATCGAGAACTCGCGATATAATAGGTGTCATGAACCCAATAATAGTGTTTAAAGCTTTATCGAACGAAACGCGCCTGCAAATACTCCATTGGCTAAAGGAACCGGAGAAGCACTTTCCCTCGCAAGAAGGCGGTGATAGTAAAAAAATCGGGGTTTGTGTCGGTCATATTCAAGAAAAGGCCGGATTATCGCAATCGACGGTTTCCCAATATCTGCTGATGCTTCAGAGAGCCGGTCTGTTGGAAGCGACACGTCACGGCCAATGGACATATTACAGAAGAAACGAACGGGCTTTTCAAGCGTTGGCCGGTTATATTCAGGAACAATTATAGATAAAATACCTATTATACATGGCTGGGTTTCTTACAGAAATTCTCCATGTATATATTCGGTTTCCATATCTAAAAATATAAATATATGAATAACTATCTATTGATGTGAGGAAATATACTGTAAGAATTTACTATACATCTGGAATTCATCGTTACGATGCTACATTTCCGGACGGAAGGGGAACCCGCCATGGTTAAAGGCAGTTCTACAGCTAAACAAATTCATGAAATTCCTGTTTCCATTTTGGATCTTGCCCCTATCGTCGTTGGCGGCACAGCGGCAGAATCCTTTAAAAATACACTCGACCTTGCGCGTCATGCCGAAAAGTGGGGTTACCACCGGTACTGGCTTGCGGAACATCACAACATGACAGGGATCGCCAGCTCGGCTACATCGGTCGTTATCGGGCATGTAGCTGCAGGTACGGAGAAAATCCGCGTGGGCTCCGGAGGAATCATGTTGTCTAATCACGCCCCGTTAGTCATTGCCGAACAGTTCGGGACGCTGGAATCCTTATACCCGGGACGCATTGATCTTGGATTGGGGAGAGCCCCTGGTTCAGATCAGCTTGCAGCGCGTGCACTGCGGCGGGGACTGGGAAGCGACGGTCACGATTTTCCCGAGCAGCTGAGCGAGCTTCGCAGTTACCTGAACCCCTCGCTGGGCAATCGCCCGATGGGTGTGCGAGCCGTTCCCGGCGAAGGACTGAATATCCCGATCTGGCTGCTCGGCTCCAGCGGTTTCAGCGCACAGTTAGCTGGACAGCTTGGTCTGCCTTTCGCCTTTGCCAGCCATTTTGCGCCGGATTACATCCTGCAGGCCCTGGAACTCTACCGCAGCCATTTCCGTCCTTCGGAAGCGTTGGAAGAGCCTTACGCCATGATCGGCGTTAACGTCTTCGCCGCTGATTCGGTGGAAGAGGCCCAGAGACTGGCGACCTCCCAGCAGCAGCAATTTCTCAATCTCATCCGCGGCCGCCCGGGCCAATTAAATCCGCCGGTGGAAAGCATGGAGCCGTTGTGGACCGCTCAAGAAAAAGCGATCGTTCAAAGTCAGCTGAGCTATACCGTTGCCGGGAATAAAGATACGGTGCGGGAGCAGTTGAACCGTTATCTTAAACTCACACAGGCCGATGAATTGATTGTGACGGGCCAGATTTATGATCACCAGGCCCGTTTGCGGTCCTATGAAATCCTCGCCGAGGTCATGAACGGAAACTAACAAACACATCATGGCTGTGAATATGGGACGTCAGCCAAAAAGAGAGGCAGCGCCGAGCTCCTCTCTTTTTGGTATGGAAATTATTCCTTTGTCTGAAGTTCAACTGCTCCAAGCGCCCCAGCAGGAACGTCTCCGTCCCTTTCATCCGATTCAACATAATGCTTCAAGGCCATGAGTTTATTTTCCCAGAACCGTTCATAGTAAGCCAGCCAACGCTTCAACTCGAGCAGGGGATCCGGATCAAGCCGGTATCGGGTCTCCCGTCCGACCTTCCTCTCTTTGACGAGTCCCACATCGGCCAGAACGCGCAGATGCTTGGACACCGCCGTCCGGCTCATCGGAAAGTATCCGCTGATGACTGTCACAGGCATCTCCCGATCGACAAGCAGTTGGAGCAGCTTACGCCGGGTCGGATCGGCGATCGCCTGAAAAACGTCATGCTTCGGTGCCGGTGCCGTCATCTTAACCCTCGACGTACTGGCCGAGCTTTTGAAGAAGGCCGATCCAGCCATGACCCATCCGTTCGCGAACCATCGCATGAGCTTGTCCGAATTCGGTAACCTTGTCCGCATCCCAGCCGGAATGAATCAGTGTAACTTCGGTTTGACCGTCTTTTTCGATTAATTCGAACGTAAGAAGCCAATCTTTGCCCCATTCAAAAGACAGACGGTGAGGCGGATCGATTTCGGTCACTTTACAAGGGGATTTTCCGAACGGCCCCGCTTCCAAATGAAACTCATGTCCGACTACAGGTTGAAAATCATTAGGCATAAACCAGGCGGCAAGGCCCTCCGATGTGGCGACGGCATCCCACACTTTTTGAATCGGAGCATTCAACAGCTGCGTCTGCCGGATGTCCGGCAGTGTATTCGGGCTTTTATTTTCCATCATCTTACCTCCAGGATCGATCGCCGATTTTCCATTCGGCCGTTTTCTAAAGAATACGAAACCTTTCGGTTTCATATGTTATATTTTATTACACATTTGGCTTCACGGCAATGCTTAGGTATTTGTCACATCCTTGCCCCCGTCGCCATATTATTTTGTATATTGGATTTTCACCCAAACATAAGGATATGGAGGGATATACTTGAGCAATCTTATAGTAATGGGAATTGATCATGGAAACGGGTATTTTAAGGGATACAGCAAGGATGTGAACGGGCTGGTTCTTCCGAGCGGCTTTCTGACGAAAGAGAGCGTGAGAAGAGAGGATTCCACAGGCGTAGGCGATATCCAATATAACGAGTTTGAGTCAAGCTTGTATGAAGGTGAGCAATATATGTGGGGGCAGGAGGTGAACGCAACCAAAGGTAAATTCCTGTCCACCTATACCAGCGAAGACCGGTATGCCCAAAAATATTACAAGTTGCTGAGTCAATTCGGCTTAGCCAGCTTGATCAATGAAGAAGGGTCATTCGACGTCTTTCTGGTTACCGGATGTCCTTCAAGAGAAAAAGGCACGAGGCGGGAACAGGAGATTGCCCGTGTATTCAAGGGCAAACACAATATCCTGATGAACGGCCAACAGAAGATCATTCATGTGAAGGAATGCAAGATTCTGCCTCAGCCGCTTGGAAGTATACTGGACTTATACATTGACGAAGAAGGACTGATTGACAGAAAAGAAATCGCAACCTCTTATATCGGCATTGTAGACATCGGTTCCGGTACGACGGATATTGACGGAATCGATTCCTTAAGGGCGATCCCCGAAGACCGGCATACCATCCCCGTAGGCGTTCATGAAATTTATCAACGTCTCGCCGATTACATCAATGCCCAAAGCCCTGATGCCTTCGCCACGCCAAAAAGTGTTGAGATGCAGTTCGACCGCTCCATCTACCAGGCTTCCAAACGCCTGACGATTCCTATTCAGGACATGAAAGAAAAAATTGTCCGTGAAACCGCTGAATACATCATCAATGAGCTTCAAATCCGTTGGAGAAACCGAAGCAAATTTGACATGGTGATTTTAACAGGCGGTGGTGTAAAGGTACTGCATCCTTGGTTTAAAGATTTTATTAAAGACATCACCGTAATTGAGGATTATCAATTATCCAATGCCCGGGGGTTCTGGAAATTCGGATTATTGCTTTCCAAAACTAATGAAGACGCGGTGGAAAGCCAGAATCGGCAGGCCGTCCTAATCAGGAGCTGATCAACGTGGCCAAGGCTGGATCTATTGTTTTTCATTTGAATTCCAGTGACCTTGAAAGCAAGGGCAAAGCTGATCGTTTAATGACCTTTTATAGACAACTGCTGAAAAACCGTCGTCTGACGCGATTTTGCAAAGAGGCTTTTATTGAAAAGGCCGAGCGCCAACTGAACGGGCAGGAGGAGCAATATACCTTGCTCAATTACTATATCAAGTCAAAAGGGATAGACTACATCCTGGATGCGGTGCAGGAAAAGGAAAAACGGCCATCGCCTGCTGCGGATGAGACGGAGATGAATAAAGCCGTCAATCACATCATTCAAGCCGTCCTAAAGGGGATTCAAACCGAGCTGCGCCGCCCAGCGCCTCCTATACCCGTAAATGCCCAAAACCCGGACCCCCTCTCTAAACCCAAGCCCGATTTGTTCAAGTTAAAGGCTTTACTGTAAAATAAAAAACTTGCCGCTGCCGACAGTACGATTCTGGTTACTGTTTGCCAGCGGCAAGTTTTATTTTCAGTGTTGAAACCTTGTAGGAGTTGGGCTACAATGAGTGTACTAAAATGCAACACATCGATCCGGAGGTCCTCCTATGAACAAAATCTTAGTAATAGCACCTTATCAAGGATTAAAGGAATTGTTTCTGGAAGTCAATGAGGACCTGCATAAAAATATTCACGTTGAAATGGGCGATTTATACAAAGGCCTGGCCATCGCCAAGGAGTACGAGAATAAGGGATTTGACGTGATTATCAGCAGAGGGGCTACAGCCCTGCTGCTCCAGGAGCATTGTCAGCTTCCCGTAGTAGATGTGAAAATTTCAGGCTATGATATTTTGCGGACGCTCACGCTGATCAAGGGGTATCCCGAAAAAATCGGGGTCATGAGCTATCACAATACGATTCAAGGTGCGGACGAGGTTGGAAAGCTGCTCGAAATGGATCTTACCTTCTTTCCGATCAGTACGGAAACGGAAATTGAAGACCAGATCCGATCGGCCATAGAGCAAAACATCCAAGTCATTATAGGGGACCAGATATCTACTTATACCGCATCCCAATTCGGTCTGAAGGCCATCTTGATCACCTCCGGAAGAGAATCGGTGGAAGAGGCGCTCAAAGAAGCGGAGAAGGTCGCTTACTATACGGCCAAAGAGAGGACTCTCCGCCAATTATACGAATCGATTATACGGGACTATCCTGACGGAATTCTGGTGACAGATAAACGAGGCAAGGTTCAGGTGCTGAACGATAAAGCGGAAAAGCTGCTTGATCTTACGAAAGAGCAAGCGACGGCACAAAAGCTGAAGTCGATTCATCCTGCACTAGGCGCCCCCTGTGATGCGACAAACGGACCCGGTACCAAGGAAATTATCGAGGTGAACGGGGAAACCGTCATTTTGAACAAAGGGCCTTTAGCCGTTCAGGGGAACCCGCCAAGCGAGCTGACGATTCTGCAGACGGTAAGCGATATCCAGGAAACGGAGAGCCTGGTTCGTCAAAAGCAATCGCTCAAAAGCTCGCGGGCTACCAAGCATTTCAATCACCTCGTTGCCAGTTCCCCGGCTATGAAAGAGGTGATCCGCACGGCCAAGCGATTTTGCAAATCAGACACACCTCTTTTGATTTACGGTGAACCGGGAACAGGCAAGCACAGTCTGGCTCAAGCAATTCATAATGAAAGCGGTCGCAAAAACCAGCCGTTTTTATTTATCAATTGCGAAGCCTTCAATGAAAAAAACATGGAGCTTGAACTCCTGGGCGATCACGAAGAGCAGACGCCGGGGATTTTTGAGCTTGCGCATGGCGGAACGGTATTTATGGATGCCATCGGAAAATTATCGCTCCCACTGCAGGCCAAGCTGATTAACGTTTTGCTGGAAAAGAAGGTGGCCCGTCAAAACGGCGGCAAAACGATCCCTATTGATGTCCGTATCATTGCCGCCCACTCCGAGTCCCTGCATGAGCTGGTGGAAGTACGCCGTTTCCGTGAGGATTTATACCATCTTTTGAATGGAGGAACGATTGTTATCCCTCCTTTAAGGGAACGGAGAGAAGATATCCGGGAATTGGTGCGCTGGTTTATCGTATCGGCCAATCCGAAATTCGGAAAACAAATTGTAGGTTGCCGGGAAGAGGTTTTGGACAGATTAACCCATGCTTCATGGCCGGGCAACGTGTTGGAATTAAAGCATATGGTGGAAAGAATGTGTGTATTTACATCCGGCCCTTTCATCGAACTGAAAGAAGTGCTGCCTTTTTTAGAGGAAATGGATATGAACGCAAACCACCATCCACATGTTCAAGGGATTGATATTGCGGGCAAAACATTAGATCAATTGGAGAAGGAAATCATTTCCAGGGTTCTGAAGGAGGAGGATTATAACCAAACGGCGGTAGCCAAACGGCTCGGTATTAATCGTTCGACATTGTGGCGTAAAATCAAGGAAATTGAAAAAGCCGATGGATAAGGGACAAGCATTGATAGCATATTAAGCAAAGTTTTACCATGTCACTTGAAACCGTCAGGTGAAATATCACCTTAAACGGAAGGGTGACTTTTTTGTTTTTGGATCATGTTGCTTTATTGCACAAATGGGTAATGAATCCTGTATTTGGTTTAATAACGGCTGGATGGATTCAAATAATATTGGATAATAATTCCTTGAAATTGTTTTATTTTGAAAAAATAATGATGCAAAATATAAAATCGTTTTATTTTACATCACTTTTTTTGAAATTTAGGTATTGTAATATTCAACAATTTCGTGTATTTTATTATTGAAAACGATTTCTTCATAACATTGTATCAGGGGGTATATCATGAAAAAACTAATATCTGTTTTGACACTTGCTTCTGTCCTCACCTTAACGGCATGCGGCGGAGGCGGACAATCGCAAGGCTCCACAGAAGGAGGAGCGAAAAAGGTTTCTCTGAAAATCGGACATACGCTGGCGGATACGTCCCATTATCAAAAAGGGATGGAAAAGTTTAAAGAGCTGGTTGAGCAAAAATCCAACGGCGAGCTTACGCTTCAGATCTTCCCTAACGGATCGCTTGGCGGCGAGCGCGATATGATCGAAGGCTTGAATGTGGGCAGCCTCGATATGGTATTGACTTCGACGGCTCCGATGAACGGTTTCGTTCCGGAAATTAGCGTTGTAGATTTGCCGTTCTTGTTCCGCGACGCCGATCATGCACATAAAGTATTCGACGGGGAAATTGGACAAGATCTGCGTAAGAAAGTGGAAGAGAAACTGCCGAGCGTAACGACACTGGCCTGGTGGGAAAACGGATTCCGTAATGTAACAAATAAAAACGCTGCCATTAACAAGCCTGAAGATCTGAAAGGCATCAAAATCCGGATCCAGGAAAATCCGATCCACAGCGATACCTTTAAGGCCTTTGGCGCCCAACCGACTCCAATGTCCTTTACCGAGCTGTTTACCGCGCTTCAGCAAGGTGTAATCGATGCGCAGGAAAATCCGGTACCGGTTATTTACACCTCCCGTTTCAATGAAGTTCAAAAGCACCTGACCATGACGCGCCATTTCTACTCTCCGTCGCTTTTGATGGTTTCCAAAAACACATTTAACAGCCTGACTCCAGAGCAGCAGAAAGCGCTTAGCGAAGCCGCTGTGGAAGCAGGAAACTACGAGCGTCAAGTAGTACAAGACATGGAGAAGCAATACCTCACAGAGTTGGCTCAAAAAGGTATGACGATTAACGAAAAGCCGGACATTCAGCCTTTTGTAGATGCCGTGAAGCCGGTATATGACAAGTATCAGCCGCAGTTCGGTGATTTAATCAAAAAAATTCAGGATGTAAAATAAGCTATCAAGAGAGCCACCGCGGCGGATGAGATTCTCATCCGCCATTCACCATCCCACAGATAAGGACAGGATGTGAACGTATGACTACGATCATTAAATATATAGACGGATTGAATAAGCTGTTGCGCTACCTGTGCGCGCTGCTGTTGGCCGTGATGTCGGTTGCTGTCGTATTCCAGGTCGTCATTCGCTTTGCAGGTAAATATATTGATGTTGAAATGCCCGACTGGTCGGAGGAGCTGGCGCGTTACTGCATGATCTGGCTTGTGTTTTTGGGTACGGCCTTGGCGGTTCGTTACAGCGCATTAATCGGCGTGGAGGCCATTGTTGAACGCTTGAATCCGACCTTGAAGCGGATTGTCCGCGTTCTGGTTACAGTGATTACCATGATTTTCTTTTTTATTCTCGTCTATTACGGATTCGAGATGCTGGGTCATGTTTCGGCGCAAGAATCCCCAAGCCTGCGTATCCCGATGTCGATTCCTTATGCGGCACTTCCCGTTAGCGGTATATTCATGCTCTTAAACGCAATCGCTGTATTGTTGGAAACCATTGTGGGAAAAGACGGACAACAAAAAGAAGTATTTTCGGGGAGTGAATAACGTATGGCGCTGACTATGCTTGTTTCTTTATTGATTTTACTGCTGCTCAGCGTGCCTGTAGCACTGTCATTAGGACTTGCTTCTACGATCGCTGTTCTTAGCGACGGCAACATGCCTTTGCTTGTTCTGGTTCAGCGGATGTTTGCGGCATTGGACGTTTTTCCGCTAATGGCTATCCCTTTCTTTATTTTAGCCGGCTCTCTTATGGAAACCGGCGGAATCTCACGTCGATTGGTCAACCTGGCTAACTCCCTCGTTGGGGGCATGACGGGCGGTCTGGCGGTTGTAACCGTCGTAACGGCCATGTTCTTCTCCGCCATTTCCGGTTCCAGTGCGGCTACGACTGCAGCCATCGGGTCGATTCTGATTCCGGCCATGGTGCAGCGCGGCTATGATATCCGGTTTGCTTCCGCTACTCAAGCGGTATCCGGTGAATTAGGGGTTATCATTCCTCCTTCTATTCCAATGATTCTGTTTGGTATTTCCGCAGGTGTATCCATTGGCGATTTGTTCTTGGCCGGTTTTATACCCGGGATTATGATTTCGTTCTCCCTGATCCTCACCTGCTGGTTTATTGCCAAGCGTAAAGGCTATAAAGGAAAATCGGGAATCACCATGGCGATGAAAGTCCAAGCCTTCAAAGAAGCTTTGCTCGCACTTCTTATGCCTGTCATCATTCTCGGGGGAATTTACGGCGGATTGTTTACACCGACGGAAGCGTCCGTTGTCGCCGTTGCCTATGCGTTTATCGTAGGAGTATTTATTTATAAGGAAGTTAAATGGAAGGATCTTGTGAATATCTTCGCCAAGTCGTCCATTACGACTGCGATCATCATGGTCATCATTGCCAATGCCGGTATGTTCGGATGGATCTTGACCCGTGAACAAATTCCACAGCAAATCGGAGAGTTCTTCACTTCCATCTCCAGCAGCCCGATCGTTTTCTTGTTCTTGATCAACTTATTGCTCTGGTTTGTGGGTATGTTCTTTGAAACTTCCGCAGCGATCATTATTCTGGCTCCGCTGTTAACGCCTGTAGCGGTTGCGCTCGGCATCGATCCTGTTCACTTCGGTATGATCATGATCGTCAACCTGGCTATGGGTATGGTTACACCACCTGTCGGCGTGAATCTGTTTGTCGCTTGTCAAATTGCAGGTATACGATTGGAACAAATTATGAGACCGTTGGTTCCTTTCTTGTTCGTGCTTGTCGTGGATATATTAATCATTACTTATGTTCCAAAAATTTCACTACTCTTGCCTCAACTATTTAAATAAGCGCAAAGTCTGGTTATTTTGGGTAGAGAGATAGAATACACTATTCGGATTAGAAAGGTGCTGTCTAAACCATGCTGTTTCCAAAATGGGTGAAGATTAAGCAGCGATTTACCGGACCTGTTGTAACCGACATTGATGCGACCATCGCGCAGGAATTCGCAAAGGTCGGCCTGGCTGAAAAAATCAAGCCGGACCAACGCATTGCGATTACCGTGGGAAGTCGGGGAATTGCCAATATCTCGACCATCGTGAAAGCGGCGGTTCAAGAGCTGAAGAAGATCGGTGCAATCCCCTTCATTATTCCAACGATGGGAAGTCACGGCGGCGCAACAGCGGAAGGCCAAGTCGAAGTGCTGGAGAGCTTAGGAGTCACCGAGGACTTCTGCGGCGCGCCTATTCTGTCTTCCATGGAAGTGGTCCAGGTAGGTGAAACTCCCCAAGGGATGCCGGTCTTTGTAGATAAATATGCTGTAGAAGCTGACGGCGTCCTGCTCATGGGAAGAATCAAGGTGCATACCGATTTCAAATCACCGATCGGCATTGAGAGCGGTCTGATGAAAATGGCTGCGATTGGTATGGGCAAGCACAAGCAAGCGCTGCTGATTCACAGCTATGGCGTGCATGGCATTCGCGACATCATGCCAGAAGTCGCCAAGGTGATGCTCCAAAAAGTGAATATTGTGTGCGGCGTGGGCATTGTAGAAAATGCCTTTGAACAAACCGCTATCATTGAAGCGATCCCGACGCCGCTTATCCCGCAGCGTGAATCAGAGCTGCTTCGGCAATCCGCCGCTTTAATGCCTAAGCTTCCTGTTGAGGATATCGATGTTCTTATTGTTGATGAAATTGGAAAAAACTACAGCGGAACCGGAATGGATACGAACATTATCGGACGTATCCGGATTTTGGGCGTTCCTGAGCCCAGCAGTCCGCGTATCAAATATATTATCGCGAGCGATGTCAGCGAGGAGTCGCATGGCAATGCGCTGGGCATCGGGCTTGCGGATGTAACGACCAAACGATTGTTTGATCAAATTGATTTTCAAAAGATGAACGAGAATGTCATCACCAGCACATTTTTGACCCGGGCGGCCGTGCCGATTGTGCTCGACAACGACCGTGAGGCATTGAAGACTGCACTCCGCTCCAATTGGGGCGTAGAACCGGAGCGGGCCAGAATTGTCCGCATTCCAAATACGCTTCATTTGGAATATCTATACGTTTCGGAACCGCTTTTGCCGGAAATTCTCAATCAGCCTCACATTGAGGTGCTCGGGGAACCGGAAGAGATGAGCTTCGATTCGACAGGTTATTTTCCAAAAACAGATTTTACTCATGCCTGAGGAGGAGAGAGAACATGGAAACTTACGGTCATTACATTAACGGAACATGGATCCATGATGAGAACAACTTTACGGTTTACGACAAGTACACGGGAGAAGCGATAGCCACCGTAGGGAATGCATCGAAAGAAACCGTAAATAAAGCTGTTGAATCTGCACTCGAAACGTTCCGTTCCCGTAAACTGAGCCCTACCCAACGTTACGATATCTTGATGAAAGCCGCCGGCATCATTCAAGACCGCAAGGAAGAATTGGCGCTTGTGATGGTGCGCGAGGTAGGAAAAGTGCTGAAAGACGCGCTTGCCGAAATCGACAGAGGCACCCAAACGCTCATCGCATCGGCGGAAGAAGCCAAGCGCATTGCCGGTACAGGCATTCCTTTGGGACAGCCCGGCAATGACCAAAAAATGGCTTTCAGCATTCGGGTTCCGGTAGGCGTGGTCTGTGCGATTACTCCTTTTAATTTTCCGTTCAATTTGACTGTCCATAAAGTAGGGCCGGCCATTGCAGCCGGAAATACCATTGTATTAAAGCCGGCGGAGATGACGCCCATCATCGCTTGCAAATTGGCTGAAATTTTGACGGAAGCCGGACTTCCCGCAGGTTTCTTAAATGTGGTCAACGGCCTAGGCTCGGAAATGGGCCAATATTTGTTGGAAGATGAGCGCATCGCAATGTACACCTTTACGGGCAGCCCGGGTGTCGGACGTCATATCAAGAGCGCGACAGGCATCCGCAAAGTGACGTTGGAGCTTGGCAACAATTCTCCCAACATCGTGCATCGGGACGCCCCTGATCTGCAAAGAGCGGCGGAGCTCTGCGTCACACGCGGCTATTCCAATGCCGGTCAGGCATGTATTTCGGTTCAGCGCGTCTATGTTCACCAAGACGTATTTAACGAGTTTGTAGACAAAGCCATCCAAGTTGCCCAAAAGCTGAAGGTCGGCGATCCGAAAGACCCTTCAACCGATATCGGCCCGATGATTGCCGAGAGAGAAGCGATTCGTGCTGAATCCTGGATTAAAGAAGCGGTGGCGCAAGGCGCCAAGATCGCTTTCGGAGGTACACGGGAGGGAGCTGTTTTACAGCCTACCATCTTAACGAACACCACCCCTGACATGAAAGTGATGTGCCAAGAGGTATTCGCGCCTGTCATCAGTATTGTGCCTTACGAGGACATTGACGATGCATTCCGTCAGGTCAATGATTCCCGCTTCGGACTTCAGGCCGGGTTCTTCACCAATGATCTTCAATTGGCCATGCGTGCCGCTCATGAACTGGAGTTCGGCGGCGTAATCATCAATGACGTTTCCACTTATCGTGCGGATGTTATGCCTTATGGCGGTGTCAAGGACAGCGGAACCGGAAAAGAAGGCCCTCATCATGCGGTTCAAGAAATGACGGATGAGAAGATTGTCGTTATTCATATGCAATAAGCAGCCGGAATGATTATTATATCTTAATAGATAATGGGGTATGAACATGAGAAACGTCTGGGAGTATTTCTCAACGGGACAAATCGTATTTGGTAATGGTGCCATCCGTGAATTGGACAGAGTGTTGAAGCGTCTTAAAGCAAACCGCGTTCTGCTGGTTACCGACCCGGGAATCAAGCAAGCGGGCATTGCCGATAAAGTCATTTCTATTTTGCAAGACGCCGGTTATACGATCGTCGTGTATGACAAAGCTGTACCAGAACCTCCGGTAAGCTCGGTATTAGAGTGTTTCGCATTCGCCAAGGATCAATTGAATCCCGATGCCGTTATCGCTCTTGGCGGAGGCAGCAGCATTGATCTGGCGAAAGTGGTGGCCTTATTGATGGCTCACGGCGGACATCCGCTGGATTACGTTGGAGAGAATCTGGTTCCGGGGCCGATTGCTCCTTTAGTTGCCATACCAACGACAGCAGGAACGGGCTCCGAGGTCACATCCGTTGCGGTACTTACCGATACGGACAACAATCTTAAGGTAGGCGTTTCCGACAATTACCTTCGCCCGGCTGTCGCCTTGCTGGATCCCGAATTAACGCTTGGGCTTCCCCCATACGTAACGGCATGTGCCGGAATCGATGCCTTATCGCATGCCATTGAGGCTTATACAGCCAAAAACCATAAGTATATTCAAGCGGAAGGCAGCATCTTGTTCCAAGGCTCCATTCCGATCAGTGATGCGCTGGCCATGGAAGCCATTCGCCTCATTGCCGGCAATTTAACCGTCGCCGTACAGCAGGGCAGCAACGTAGAAGCCAGATCGAATATGCTTCTTGGCAGCCTGCTCGCAGGCTTGGCTTTCTCGAATGCCGGGACAGCTGCAGCCCATGCGCTGGCTTATCCGATCGGCGGTCTGGTCAAATCGCCTCACGGCGAAGTGACGGGGCTCCTTCTGCCATATGTCATGGATTTCAACGGCGATGTTGAACCTGAAAAAATGGCCAATATCGCAAGAGCGTTTCATGTGAATGTGGACGGATTAACGGACCGGGAGATCGCGGAAAAAGCATCCTCTGCGGTATTGGACACCTTGCGCGCAATCGGTCTGCCTACAAAGCTGTCCCAGATCGGTATCCGCGAGGAAGACATTCCGCATATTGCTCAAACCGCTTTAACCATCGCGCGTCTTGTCCGAAACAATCCAAGGGTTCCTACACAAAAAGGATTTGAGGAGCTTCTTCGCAAAGCTTTATAATTAAGCCTGGAATGAAAATAGGCTTTACTTAAATGATTGGGGAACAGTATACCTGTTCCCCTTTTCTTGTTCATATATAGTTATTTTAAGGAAATCAGCCCTACCGAATACAGGAAAATGAGCACAATCAGGATCGGAGACACTACACGCAGCAAGAACATCCATAGCTTATACCAGATACCCGACAGTCCCGCTTCCTCACCTGCACGTTTCCATGCATACCCGGTAAACAATGTAATGATAAGACCGCCCAGCGGCATTAATATATATGAGGTAGTAAAATCGACCAAATTGAAAATCGTTTTGCCTCCAATTTGGAATGGGGCGAGGATTCCCGCAACGGAAAGGGTTGACGGAATACCCACTAAAAAACAGATGATTGATGTATACACCGAAGCTTTTTTACGGCTCAGCTGCCATTTGCGCATAACGTATGCTACGGGCACTTCTAATATAGAGACCGCAGAGGTTAGTGCAGCAATAGCCAGCAGCAGGAAAAATAAGCCCCCAAAGAAAAATCCAAACGGCATTTGCGAAAAAGCCACAGGCAGTGCCATAAAGACCAATCCTACACCTTCGCCGGGCTGAAGCCCATAGGAGAAAACGGTAGGAAAAATAACCAGGCCAGCAATCAACGCGTAAAACAAATCGCCAAATCCAACAGCTAGCGTAGCGGCACCCAAGGATTGCTCTTTCTTGACATAAGACCCGTAAGTGAGCATACAGCCGAATCCGAGTGATAAGGAGAAGAATGCATGCCCCAGTGCCACTAGCGCCGATTCCGCATTAAGTTTTGTAAAATCGGGCTTTAAGAAAAAGCTTACCCCCTCTTCTGCCCCCGGAAGCGTAAGGGATCGAACCATAAGAATAAGCAAAATCAGCAAAAAGCCTGGAATCAAAATCTTATTAAACTTTTCAATTCCACCGGAAATGCCTTTGGCTATAATCCACCCCGTGAGCAGCATAACTACGGCTTGCCAAAACAACGGCATATATCCGCCGGCAAAGGATTCGAATTTCTCTTTATAGTCGACGCCCGATTGAAACAGCAAGCCCGTGAACGATTCTACTGTATAATGCAATGTCCATCCGACTACAACGGCATAATAAGACATGACCAGAAAAGCCGTTATGACAGGGAACAGTCCGAGGATGCCCCAATATTTTTTGCCTGACAGGTTAAACAAGGAAGTGGATGCATTGCCCCTTCCTCCGCGGCCGATCGTCAACTCTGCAAGCAAAATCGGCAGTCCTGCTACAATGAGACAAATGATAAACAATAGGAAAAATGCGGCTCCACCGTATTGTCCTGTAATATAGGGAAACTTCCACATATTCCCCAAACCTACCGAGCTTCCGATTGCCGCCAAAATAAACCCGGTGGAAGTAAACCGTTCGCTTAGCCCTGCCTTAGGAGAAGACTGGGATGCTGGTATCTTTCTCATGATAGTTCTCCTGTTCTCTAGATGTTTACTAAAATACTAAATTAGCATAAAACGAATTCTCATTTCTGTCTACTAGAGAATAATAATTAACAATAATTGACATCACGAGTGCTCATAGAATTCAATAAAAAATGAAAAAAAGTTGATCTAAATTAAACGGATGTGGGAACCTTTCCCCATAGTTACGGACTCAAATAGATGAAAATAACTTCAAGGGGGTGAAAACCTGGATGGAAGAAGACGTAAGGAAAGCTCAGCAAGGTGATCGAGATGCTTTTACGAGATTGATAAAAAATATGGAGGGAAATCTGTATCGCATAGCATCGTCGATATTGAAATCTGATCAGGAAAAATTAGACGCAGCGCAGGAGGCGATCATCAAAGCGTATGTTTCGCTTCCAACATTGAACCATCCTCGCTTCTTTAAAACATGGATGATTCGCATCCTTATTCGGGAATGTATGCGCATCGCCCGATCACGTAAAAAAGTAATCCCCATAGGGGAAATAGTCGAACCTGCAGCCGATCAACGTTTCGAAAACCGTATTGAACTGCAGGAAGCAATCAACAGCTTGGAAGAAGATCATCGGACTGTCATCCTCTTACACTATATGGAAGATTTATCGATTAAGGATATCGCCGAGATTTTGGAACAGAGGGAGGGAACAATAAAATCCAGGCTTAATCGCGCACGAAAAAGATTATCCCAATTCATGAGCGATCACTACAACGAAAGAGGTTTTGTGAATGAACGAATATAATATCGATCAAGCGTTGAGACATATGAGGCAAAAAAGGAAAAACTCCGTCCCCGAGTTTTTCAGTAATGGTATAGAAGAAGTATTAACACGCTTGCCTGAACAAATGAATGAAGCGAAAACAGAGACGAAGAAGAGATTAAAGTGGGGCTGGGTACAAACCACGGCGGCAGCCTCCATTGTTTTCTCCTGCATCATTTATTCCGGATTTGCTTCGCCCGCAATGGCTTCGATCCTAATGAAAATACCAGGTTTACATTTTATATACTCCGCGACCTATGAAGATGTTTCAAAACAGCCTGAAGACCCACATTTGCTTCGAGGTTCGCAGTTTCATTTTGGCAATCATGGTCCGTTTGACGTTATAGATAAAATGGGCCCAAATATCAAGCAATTTACTGCTTACTCCGAAATGGAGCAATATATTGGGATGGAAATACCACGGATTCCTGATCAAGAGGGGAGCATCCGGGTTACAGATTATAATGGAATAGGCTATGAAATCCATGCCTTTAACAGATCGGGGATGCTTTTAGACGTCGTTCCTAATGCGGTTAACCTTCCACAGTTTGAAGGAAGTAGTGTAAATCCTGTTATCAAATCAACGACGGATTTAAACGGACTGGAAGCGGATGTTCTTTCTTATCAATTCAGTACAAAGAATCCGGATGATCGCACCAGCTATATAACTTGGCAGCGAAATGGGTTTACACTTATTTTAGCCGGAACCCAACCCATAAACCAATTGATCGAGGTTGCGCAAAACATAGACAAACAAGCAATGAGGATGAAAGCGGACAAAAAATAAATTTTATTCAAAAACAAAAACTTATATGCAGTACTGTCAATACTTTTGTCAAGAATAATTGTCAGTCATGTTATTGCGACATATATCTTTACTTTCCACTGCTACTTCAATCTCTGCTTTACCATAGATATGTCTAACATGAAACAGGAGCCCCAAAAATGGGCTCCTTGATCATTCTAACACGCAGCATATTAATATTATTAATTCCAGAATAAATATGTCGCCACGATAACCGATACAAGCAACCCTGCCGCAAACATAGCCCACCTTCCGGCCAATTGCTTTTTCTGCGGTCGATGCGTATCCCGGATCATCTGCACTTGATCGTACAGAAACTCAATATGCGATGCAGTCCGCGTATGGACGCTCTTGGCCTTGTCCAACTCATCCAGGATTTCATCCATGACCGCGACATTTTGTGCATGGTAGACGGCCAACGTCAGCACCAGCTTGATTGTTGTCTGTTGGGCTTGTGTCAAATCCCTCATGAGCGATATCATTTCTTTGTTTGTGGAACCGGTAATCGATCCAATGACACGCCCGATCACTCCCTGATTTTCAAGCCGATCCAGCCGGTGCTCAATAGATGAGAGCTGAGAAAGGGATTGTTGAACAATGGACTTTACCTGGTTTTGATCAACCAGCCGCGGGTTTTCTTTAACAACTTCATTAACCTGCTGTTTGCTTGGGAGGCTAACTGCTTTTTCATTCATTTGCGTCACAGGTTATCGTCCTCCTTGCAGACGGTTTCGCATGCTATCCAATCGGGATAGAATGCTGTCTGCCTGTTGACTGTAGTCGATTCGCATCCTATTGTCGTTGTCCCGCTCCAACTTGGTGTAGATGTTGTCGGCCTGCATGCGGTCGGCAATCATATCATCAACGGTGGAGAGAGCCTTTGCCAATGTATATCCGTTCATCTCGGTAAGCTGTGCGACGTAAACCGTACCGTTGTTCAAGAGTTTCACATTAGCATGTACGGCTCTTGTTGTTTCCAACACTCCGCCAAACATACCATCGCCGTATGCTTCATCCAGCAACCGGCGAAGTGTTACACCGACGACGAAACCGACGCCAGCACCGATGATACCGCCCGGAATGAACAACGATAAGCCTGCCAACGCACCTCCGGTTATGGTCCCTTTTAGACCGTCCTTTGCCATTTTCATCTTCATCTCGTCAAATGTGATCTTCCCCGATTTATACTGCAAGTAAGTGACGAGGCCGGATACCGTTACGGAAATAACTGCTCCGATTGCCGCCCCGCTAATCATTTCACCTGCAACCGAACCCGGTGTCATCCCAACGGCAAGCTGCTCGTTCAGGATTTTATTGCTCAACTCATTGGCTGAGTCCAGATTGTCTTGAAGCGTCCCCATCACCTTTGTCGGATTCGGAATGCCTAGTTCATGGGCACGATCAATCAATTCCTGTGGGCCAACAAGGACAGTGGTCGGTTTGTAATGGTCGTTGTTCAGAAAATCCTTCAACGTCTCGTTGATGCTGTCTGCGGAACGAAGCGTCTTGACTTGGTACTCGTTGATGATCTCCCCGGTCAGGCGGTTGTACTCTATTGCATCAATGCCGGGGTTGTTGCTGACGATTCTGCCAGCCGCGTTACGCGGAAAATCAATTTTCGTAAAAATATTGCGGATGTGCCCTTGCATTTCCCGAACGAAATCGACTTCGCCAGCCGCGTCCCCCTGAATGCGGCTTAGGGCATTGGCAGCAGCGTTATTGCTTCCCTGCAACTGCTCTTCAAGCCACTCTTTCAATCCATCGGTTGTCTTAAATGCATCCACATTCGGAAATTTCTCCTGAAGCGTCTGAGTGATTTTTACTTCACGTACAAATGCATCGGTTCCCTCGAACACATTTGGGATTCCGTAACGGGCTACCTCATATGTAGGGATGGTTGTGGCGATATTAATGAAATTAGCGATCTCTTTCTCGGTGAGATTATGATGCAGATGCCGGACGCCGATAGTACTCGTGATTTCGTGATCCATTCGGCATTTCTTGCAGTAGTAGCTGTTGTTCAAACGGTTTCCTCCATGAATCCAGACTAAAAAAGCAGAGGGAGCACGCAGCTCCCTCCTTTGTAATGATGCGGAATTTTACAGGTTGATACGCCGGATCGCATTGCTTTCTTTATCATAGAGGATGACATTGCCGTTATTATCGAAGCTTATCAGATCGATCTTTTTAATGGGCAGGCCATCATTGTAGATAAGGTCATTTCCATCTACAAAGGTAGACATATTTCCATCTGTACTCAATTCGTAGATGGTAGCTCCGCTGGTCAAATAAAATTTGCCCTCGTGAGCCGTGACGCTGTCATATTGGGTATTATCATAATCAACGACTTTATCCACCTTGAGGGGAAATAACTGAACACTATAGAGCTTGCTTCGACCGAAAACAAATACTTTGTTGTCTGTCGCAAATGCCGTGGCAACCGGAGCATAGCCATAATAGTCAGACACATCAATGTCGTTGTATGTTGAACTGCTGGCGAGAAGGTCTGCCTGAGCGGAAAGTTGCCCCTGAAAGATGCTCGATTCATGAGCCCCGGTTATACCATAAATAACAGAGTTGTTATCTGGGAATGCAATGAAGTCATAATAGCGTCCGGACTTTTGCCCATAAGCGGCCATGTTGATGCCGGTTGAAATATCATAGATAACAGCATCGGTTCCATATTTGGATGGCAGGTAAACATTTGATGCCAAATACAGCTTATCGTTTGCATAGTTATAAGCCAGTTTCATTGGCATCAAATTTGTGTAATCGAAGTGAGTCACCTGACTTCCATTCTTGAGATCCCAGTTGAACTCATGGTTAATCGTCTTGTACGTTTCGACCGTTCCATTGGAACTGTTGAATTTGCGAATCTTCTTCTTTTGACTGTCCAAGAAAAAGACGTTGTTATTCTTATCGACAACCATACTGTCGACAACGTTGATTTTCGCCATGCGTACAGGCCCGTCCACATCCCCTTGACCGTTACCGCCAACTAAAGTATCTACACTGAATTTCACCGCCTGTGATGGTTGTTGCGGGTTGCTTGGTGTTGACGGATTTGTTGTTGGCGATGTTGGGTTCGTTGTTTGACCCGGTTGAGTTACCGGCGGTACAGATGGTGTGGTCGTTTGTTCGCCGCCTATGGTTTTGTTGTCATTTCCAAACTGGAAGGCCCGCCAAAGCATTACCGTAGCTTCAGCCCGGGTAACCGTTGCTTGCGGACGGAACGTTTCATCCGGGAACCCGGAAACCAGCCCATTTTCCACTGCGATGGCTACGTAATCCTTAGCAGACTCGGAGATACCGTCATAGTCCTTAAACATAGCTTGGATCGTGCTATGGTCGGGCAAGCGGCTCATATCATATCCTTTGAGCTTCACAAGGGCAACCGTGATATCCTCCCGTAATGCAGGTGACGCAGGATTGAAGATATACTCCCCGCTCGCAGTACGGTATCCGCTCATGTAGTCCTTGACGGCTTCCACAAAAGGAGATGCCCAATTTGTAACCGGAATATCAGAAAACGATGAATAATTCACCTTTTTCGCTTGAATTCCTGAAGCGGTCAGCATGATCTTGGCGAATTCAGCACGTGTGATGGTGTTGTCTGGACGGAACTTTTTGTCAGGATAGCCATCGATCACTTTTCTGTTGACCATTTCAGCTATGTACTTGTACGCCCAATGCGTCGGTGGAAGGTCAGTAAATGACACGGTCGGCGAATTGGCAGGTGCATTTTGCCACTCCTCTCCGTATTCAGGCAGTGCCGCTGACGCCGCGCCGACTGTACCAAACAGTAATACAAAGGTGATAAGCAGAGTTGTCATTTTCTTCATTGCTTTTGTTTCCCCTTTTCTTTGGAGTGTCCTGACCGTTATAGGTAACATGGAGCAATTTGTTCAGTGTCTTTCTGTTTTGTGATACCCCCTATCAAAAAATGTAGAATCTTGGAAGTTGCTATACGAGGACATTATACAACAAGCTGCCCATCTATGTGTAGTTCAATTGTCACTGTCATAGGATAATCGTCCCAATCACACTCTGCTAAGATGAAGTTGAGGTGATACTTAATGGATTTCAAGCAAACGGTAGGTGAACAAATTCGTAGGGTACGTAAACTCAGAGGAATGACGCGAGAACAGTTGGCTGAACAATCAGGCTTATCTTCAGCTATATAAATGACGTGGAAAGAGGCATTCGTAATATATCTCTGGAATTCCGAGTGAGGCTGGGAATGGAAAAGCGGGCAATGGAAGGCAAGTTCAATGGAGGAAGAGTGCTGGGGTACGACAACATGGATAAGGAACTAGTCACAATGAAAATGAGGCCGTCATTGTTCGCAGGCACCAAGAAGAGTCGGGCGGCAGATCACCAAGATTAATCTTCTTTTTCGACTTTACTATCGATGCATTACACAAGGACTCCGCAACACTGCTTAGCCGTCTAGCGGTCGCCCAACAATTAGATTGTATTGCCCCTCTGGAATCCTTCGTATTGGACAGCCTGAATCAAACAATACTGACAGCCTCAGGGACTTGATGAACTCCCTTAATATTTTACCCTTAGCGATGATACGGTTCACCTTACACGCTATAACGGCTAAATCTTCACAGTTTTGCGATCTAAAACAATAAAACCCCCAGACCATTTAATATGGAACTGGGGGTCGCTTTTAAAATATTCAGTACTCCCGAATATTATTATTTTAATTTTATCAAGTAATCTTGATTGACAGCAACTTTGGCGTTCACACGCTGCAATGAGATCGTATAGCTGTCCAGCATAGGTGCGGGGATATAAAGGTCAAGGTATGGCAAACCTATATCGCTGCTTTCAGCCCTCTCCCATCCTTCTATCTTGAACTCCTCACGCAAGGCATCCAAGTTTCTACCAATTTCCTTATTTTTTGCCATTTCGGCGTAATAATCCGGAATATAGAACCTTACGCCATCTAAAATCTTTTGATCAGGGTATTCCTTTTTAATTTTTAGATGGATGTATCCGTTTTTGAACTCCGCTCCCTCAATAACGATAAGTCTTTTTTTAAATTGCACGGTTTTGGGAAAAGTATCATTCTTTGAGAGTTCGAAGGTGCCGCTCGGATCTTTTTCGGTTACCGAAACCGTACCGATATGCAATTGCAATGCCGCCGTATCTTTTTCGAAAAATATTGACGACGAAAACGGCAACTGTTGTTTGCCATCCTCCAGCATCAGGGCGGGACCGGACGGATCGTACTTGTATACATTTCCCTTCTCATCTTTCAGATACGGAGCCATCCCCTCTTCTCTCGGGAAATCCAAAGTCAAGCCATTTTTATCGTAAAGAATCGCATTCATCGTTGTCGGTTGAATGGTCAACTTTTCCAAAATGAGTTCCTTCAGATCGGGGTCGAAGACCGCAATTGGAAGCGATTGATTGGGTTCGTACACTTTATTATGAAGCAGTTTATTTTGATCGACTGGAACAGCAATCATTCCCATTTGCTCGATATCCGCACGTTTAATCTCTCGGTTTAAAATAAGCTTCCTCACTTCAAATTGAAGCTCTTTTTCCTTTGCCAGAAACTCTCGCGCCGCATTTTCCGGTAGCTGAAATTTATAAGAAACTTGAAGGACCGGTCCTTTGCTTTCATCCGTTGTTTCGGCAATCGTGGTGCCCGTAGTTGAACCACCACCTCGTAAATTGATCGGAGCGACTTCAATATGAACGTTGCTTCTGCCATCCCTTACGTCATATTCGTTTGTGCGAATGAATGCCTTAAACAATAGTTCCTCGTCGGTTAAATAGATATCACTTATCGTTACGGTGGTCCCGCCAAATTGCGCGGTTTTCGCCTCAATAGGCGTGTACCCGTTTTCAATAGCTACTTGAACTCCATCTTGACCTCTTAAGTGATTGAGCCAATCAACAGCAATATCAAATCCGGGGACTTCTTTCATATAAGCGGCAAATGCGGGGGACATGGATACACCCACAGAAAATGTACCGGTTAAGATGGCAATAGCCGCCGCAGACTTCGACAAAATCGAAAAAAGATTGAGCTTGTGCCGCCCGTTGGGTCTACTTTTGATCACAGAAGTTTCCCGCTCCCTCTCATAAATATCGGGGACTTCTTTTGCGAAACGATATAGGGAATTCGGAACGGCAACTTTGGATAAGGACTGTTGCAACTCTGATTTGAACTGCAATTCATTTTTCATAGTTGAGCCACCTTTGTATTTAAGTCCGGAAACGATACTAATTTGCTAAGTCGGATTCTCGCACGATGAAGCCGGGTTTTGACAGTTCCCTCATTAACATGCAACACATTCGCAATCTCATCGATTTTCATTTCTTGAAAATAATAAAGGACAATGACCGTTCGCTGCTGTATATCCAAGTGTATTTGTCAACTGAAAATCCGGCCACATAATCATTTAATTTCCGGCCACGCGGCATAAAAATAAAAGCTACGCCAACTGCTGTTTTTGCAACCACTCCTTTGTTTCTTTCATGCGATATGAATTTCCGTTCATGTTGACGATGTAAGACTGATGCGTCAGCCGGTCAATCATCGCAGCGGTCATCACCGGATCTTGAAAAATCTCACCCCATCGTTCAAAGGACAGATTGGTCGTAATGATCGTCGATTTACGTCCAGCCCGAAGTGACAGATGGGTAAACAATAATTCAGACCCTTCTTTATCAAACGAGATGTAACCCATCTCATCAGCTATGACCAGATCATACTTCTCGAAACGGTTCTGGAATGCACGTAGAGTCTGTTCCGACCGGCATTCCCTGATCCGGTTCACGAGCAGGGGGACGGTTGTAAACCATACTTTGTAACCCTCCAGGCAAGCTTTCAGACCTAACCCGATGCTAATGTGCGTTTTTCCAGTCCCTGGGTTTCCGGACAGAATTACGTTGCGCCCTTCTCGGATAAAATCTAGCGTTTTCAACAGTTTTAACTTCTTCTGTGCATCTTCCGGCAAGTCCCCGACAACCAAATCTTCGAGATATTTTTTGTGCGTAAATTCCGCCAACCGTATTCGGTTGTACCGGGACGCTTCCCGACGGGCATCGCATTCCTTTTCGAGAAGTTGCGTCAGAAATTCTTCGTAACTGGCGTCCCGTTGAGTCGCTTCCTGAATTTGCTCTTCCAAATGCTTACGAATCATCGGGAGCCGCAATTCTTTGCTGTATTCCAGAATCATTTCCTTCAACGCCTTGCGCGGCGAGTGGCTCATGCAGCGCCCTCCTTCGTTTCTGTCGGCCTAGTATCAAACAATTCATCGTACATGCGCAAATGCTCAACTGATCGCTCCGCAATCTCTTGGCCGGTTTCCGAATGTGTCGTCCGAACCACCGGCGCCAGATCTCGGTTTTTGGCACATAGCACTTTAATTTTATCCGTGGTTACATGGGCTGGGTGGATCCACTCCAATTCCTGAATAGCTTGCTCGATCTCCGCGAAACTGGCATCATCTCGAATATATTGCAATAGTTGTACAAATTCCTTGTTGCGTCTGGTATAATACCTTTCGTAGATTGTTTTTATCTTTTTGGGAGCCTGTTGCCACGCCGCGCTACCGGCGAATGCACCAGGTTTTTTCTTTAGCGTATCTAAATAATGGTTCAAGTCCAGCCGCCACTCATGGCTGCCGGTACACCGTACATGCTCCGCTACTTTCGTTTCTTGGTGAAAACAAAGCACTCGGGTCGAGTACACCTTGATCATGATCGATTCTCCAACCAGATGATCTGGTACGGAGTAACGATTTTGGTCCACCATAATCGTCGCGTATTTATCCGCCCGCCCGTAAAGTACACGGGCTGCGTCAAACGGGGGCGGGGAAGGCAAAAGGGTGGGGCGTTCTTCTTCCAGTCGTTCCTTCGCCGTCTGGCCGTTATTCTCGGTTTGCGGCTTTTGGTTGCGCTGAGTGCACACCTCCTGTAAATATTGGTTCGCTTCTTCAAGCGATTCAAATTCGTGCCGGAAGGCGAAGGCTTTCCGACGCACGACTTCTACGCTGCGTTCCACATGTCCTTTCTCATTGCCGCTGCGAATATTGCAAAACCGGAATTGAAAGCCGTAATAAAGCGACAGTTGGAGTAATCCTTGTGTCGGCTCCTTATCCGTTCCGACGAACCGTTTCACCGCGACTTTCATGTTGTCATACACCATGGTTCGATACACACCGCCGATATGCTGAAAGAACAGGGCATGTGCTTCTTGGAAGCATTCCGTCGTTTGCTTGGTGAACAGGTATGCAAAACGGTAATTCCCATATGCGGATGTGAAGACTGCCATCTGAAAAGTTTGAAACTTTCCATTAATTTTGAGCTTCACTTCACCCCAATCGAATTCGCAAATGTCCCCAAGCTCATACAGTGCCTTTATGTATGCTTCCTTTGGTTTTCGTTCCAAACTACGAACCGTCCGAAGAACAGTACTATAGCTGATTTGGATACCTTCGGCTTCTAGTGCCTCGAAGATATCTACCGCCTTCTTTTGCTGTTTGCGTTGCCCTTGGCTTCGCTTTACTTCGTTCTCATCCAGATGAGCCTGAATCTTAGCTGTCATTTCGTCGGTCAGTTTTCGTTTGGGTCGAATTCCGACTGTATACTTGGGCGCGGTAGTGAGGGCATCAATCAGTGCTTGGATATCCACCGAGTTGTTCCCCTCAGCTAGTAGCTGTTGTCTCCTTTCCTCATATTGCCTGATGTACTTCCCAACCGTCTCCCGATGGATCCCTGTCAATCTTGCAATCTCCCGGCGCGACCTCCCCTCATGAATATGCATCATTAATATTTGTTGCATCGTGTTCATCGCGATCATTCTCTCCCAGCCCCTACTTGTTGATTTTCTCTCCAAGTAGGTTTATCGGTTGTGGCCGGTTTTTCAATGATTTTGCTGGCCTGTTTTTAAGTTACCATAGACATCCAAGGACATGACCGCTTCCAAAATCTCACTTGATTGCTCTTTTCGAAGTATTTTTTCTACAGGTGATGAGGAAGTGTCGTTTACGATAACCGATTCAATATCCAAACCATCAAATCGGTTTTCCTTTCTTACAAGATCCAATGCCCTGTTTGCTATAACGCGGCTGAACCAGCCATTAAAATGTCGGATTTCCTTGCCTGCCTTGATCGATTGGTACGCTTCGATCATCGCATTTTGTACGGCTTCCTCCGCCAAATGCGGTGAGCGCAAAATGGCCAAAGCGGTATGATAAGCTTTTGGAATTAATGGTTCCACCAGTTTAGCGAAAGCTTCCTTTTTACCGCTTCGAATTTCTTCAAGTAATCGATGTTCACTTTGGGATTCCATAAAGTACCGCCTTTCATTTCTGTTCAACTATTATATAGGCGTCTATAATCGGTTTTTGGTTCTTCATTTTGGTGCTTTTCAAAAATATTTTTTATATAATGCCATAACGCTTCTGCAGTCATATAGGGCTCACCTGCGTTGATTCTTCGTACGAACCGACTGTCGGGCACGTTCATACCTTCCTCAATTGTAAAAAACAACTCGATTCCCACCCTTCCTCCCTCCTCTACGACTGCCGTATTATAAGCACCGAATGGAAAAGCCAAAAGCTTCGGCTGGAAACCCAGTTCTTGCTGCAGCCTTTTTTCCATGAACTTCATATCTGTGGATATCCTATTACGATACTCATTTTCATCCTCTTGTCTCTTTTTCTGCTCCAAATATAACTGAGAGGTTAGAGCCGGTCCAACTTGACCCTGAAGGTCGGTCTGAACATAACGGTGCAGATTATAAGTGTGGCTGTAAATTCCCATGCCTTTCTCTTTGAGTTCACGCATTTGATCCCAAGTTAAGTGGGGCTCCGCATCCGGATTGAACAAATCCGATGAAACGCCTACCACAAAATTGCTTGCAGTAACGCCAAACTCCTGCAAAACGGGAAAGGCTACGTTGTAAAATGATTCATACCCGTCATCAAAGGTGAGCACAACCGCGTTGGCCGGCACTGGCTTTCCGTCTAGCATGAATCGGACAAACGCATCCATTGTAATGATCCGGAATCCTTTCTCTTTCAACATACGCAAGTGCTCTCTAAATTGGTCGATGGTCACGGTAGAATGATTCTGCTTTCCGGGTTCAAAACTTTCCACGACATCATGGTACAACAACACGATGGCTTTATCACGGTAATAGACAGGATGGATGGATTCTTGAACTACCCCAGCCACCGTTTGAGCCAAGAGAAAAAGCCCCAATAAGGCGAAAACGAACCTGTTCACCGATTCTCCCTCTTTTTGTTTGATACGCGCGTTCATTCTATAGGCGTATCACAAAACAAAAAGGTTACAGGAGACCTACGGATACGATAAAGGCATTTTTTTAAAACGGCGAAGGGACTTATGCTTTCTACAAGCAAAGTCTCCCCTCCAGGTACAATTTTGTCTTCGTTTGGTCATCCCACTCCGGTCAATATCCTACTGCGTATATAGTGGTGTAAATAGTGAAAGCGATTGTTGTACGCGACGCTAGAGATGGTGATGTTTCATAAGGGAACCGCCTACTTCGCTTAGGCCCTACGCCACCCCCCCCGAACATCCGAATCATCACGCGGCGGAATTGTTGATTTGCCACGCCAAGGTTCGTCATCTGGAATCCCTGTTCGTGTTATTTAAAAGGCCCGTATTAGCCTCTAAACAAGCTAATCGGGCCTCATCTATCTCATATTCCACCTTACCCGCTCCAGCCTCTTTCCGCGCCTCTACGCTCTTCCATACGAAAAATTTAGCCGTCATTTATGGTACGGTTCTTTCCGCATCACTTTAAAAGCCCTGTAAATCTGCTCCACCAGCACAAGACGCATCAGCTGGTGGGGCAGCGTCATGCGCCCGAACGAAAGCTTCAGGTCGGCTCGGGCAAGCACATCGGGAGCGAGGCCAAGCGAACCGCCGATCACGAAAGCGACGCTGCTGCGCCCGTATGTAGCCAGGTCCTGCACGTGCCGCGCGAACTCCTCGCTCGAAAGCAGACGGCCCTCGATAGCGAGCGCCACAACATAAGCGTCGCTCCGCAACTGCGCAAGGATCCGCTCGCCTTCACGCTGTTTGACCTGCGCCTCCTCTGCGGCGCTCATGGACTCCGGCGCCTTCTCGTCGGGCACCTCGACGATCTGCAGCTTGGCATAGGGGCCAAGCCGCTTTACATACTCCGCTATACCCTGCTTCAGGTAAGATTCCTTGAGCTTGCCCACCGCAATCATTTGAATGTTCAACTCCAATCCATCCTCCTCACGATCCAACAAAACAAAAAAAGAAGACCGCTTAACCTAAGCGAGCCTTCCGACATCTCCGGCATAAGCCTCTTTTCATCTATACCACCAAAAACCGCCCCGGCGCGGAACAGCGCTCGCAATGCGCCGGGGGTGTCCAGTCCGTAAAATGGACTTCCTCCAAATCGACAATATCCGGCGCGTCCTCGAATTCATCAACGAACATATCGATCGCCAGCTCCAAATGATCTTTACAAACCACGTACATCGTCAAACCCCTTTTTCTTTTGCCCACAAACCCGAACAGCCGTGAATGCTTCAGACAATTGATCATCTTATGTTTTTCTAGTTTACCTCAATGTATACCGGTCTAACAAGCGGATAACTCTGCTCATGGCTTACCGATTCTGCAGCTCCTCCAGCTTCAGCTTCAAGGTGTTCTTCTTGGCTCCGCGGTAAAAGGTAACATCGAGCTTATCACCCACCTGCTTATAACCGTATATGTATTTGCGCAGAGCCAATGTTCCGTCCACCGGCTTACCGTCAAGCTCTACGATCACGTCTCCGCTTTTGAGTCCCGCATCCTTGGCCGGTCCAGTGACCTCCAGTACGATGACGCCGCGCTTGACATCCGATGGAATCTTCAAGTCCTCGGTCCCGGCGAACAAATGGAGATCCTGGGTGACGACCCCCATATAAGGGCGTTTAATCTTTTGATCTGTAATCAGCGCCTGAATCACTGTCTTCGCCTGATTAATCGGGATTGCGAACCCGAGACCCTCTACGCCCATATCGGCAACCTTCAGCGTATTAATGCCAACGACCTTGCCAGACAGATTGACCAGCGCGCCGCCGCTGTTGCCTTGATTGATCGCCGCGTCGGTCTGGATGACCTCCATCTCCCAATCGAACTCGCCTTCACGGCCAAGAGCTACCGGGATCGTCCGCTTCGGCCAGCTGATAATGCCCTTCGTAACGGTTGGAGCATAGCCAAGACCTAGCGGATTGCCTACCGCGATGGCGGTCTCCCCTGCCCGCAGCGCGTCGGAATCGCCAAACTCCGCCACCTGCTTAATCCCGCTCCCATCGATCTCCAGTACCGCCAAGTCCGTGATCTGATCGCTGCCGACCAAGACTGCCTCCCTTTTCTCACCGGTAATGGTCACGACATCCAGTTTCGTAAAGCCGTCAACCACATGGTTGTTTGTTACGATGCGTACTTTATCCCCAGCCCGTTCGAACATCACGCCGGAGCCGAGCCCCATGGAACTCCCCCGCTCCTTCTCCCCTTCCCGGCGGGTACCCAGGATGCTCACTACGGTAGGAGATACTCTCTCCGCGGCGCTTACAACCGTATCGCTGATTTCCCGGTCATTCTCTTCTCCGACTGCGACATTCCCCGGGACGGGAGCAAAGGCAGCCAACGCTTGCGGCTGCACCGGATCGTCCGACGAGCCGCCGCCGAAAAGCACAAACAGCACGGCCGTAACTGCCGCTCCGACGATAGCCGGGAGCAGCCAGCCAAGCCACCCTTTGGGCAGACGGCCCGCGGAATAACGCAAGGATTCCTTGTATGACACCTTAGTTGAATAGAAATCGTCGTCAAATAAACTCACCGCAGCCGCCCCCTCAATTCCCATACATAGATGTGATGCAGCGAATCCCAGACCTTTTCAGCCATCATCCCAGCCGCATCTTTTGCTTCAACTATTGTACCTTAAAATCTCGAATTCTGAGAATCTAAAAAAATAGGAATGTTTTCCTTCACACTGGACTAGAATAAGAACATGAGTCTTTCATCCCCGAAAATAAGAGAGGTTAAGCCCTATGACCAGCAGCCGTATGTATTCCCATCTCGAAGAAATCGCATGGATCGGTCAATTAGCCGACCTGAAGGAAGAACATTACCGCAACTCCCTTCTGCTCAGCGCCGTCATTGAACTGCTCATGGAGAAAGGGATACTCTCTGCGGAGGAGATTTCCGCCAAAGCACAGGCTTTGGAAATTCAAGATGCCGCAGCGATCCGCCAGATCCAATGTTTTGAAGGATGAAGAGGGTTACTCCTCGCTGAGCCGGTCCCAGGCCGTGGGACGGTCGTGATATGTATCCATCAGCTTAGCCCGGTGATCATCCGGCTCCAGACGCTCTTCTACCATATTATTCACGGTCAGCCTGGCCAAATCCATCATATTGTGGTCCCGGCTCAGATGAGCAAGGTATACCCGCTTCGTCTTCGCCGTCACCACATCCACCAGTCCGCTGCCTGCCGCTTCATTGGATAAATGCCCTACATCGCTTAGAATACGACGTTTAATGTTCCAGGGATAACGGCCCATTCGCAGCATCTCGATATCGTGATTCGCTTCCAGGATCAGCACATCGCTATCTTCAATCTTCTCTTTCACCTTTGAACTCATATAGCCGAGGTCGGTTGCCAGACTTAACTTTTCTTCCCCATGATAAAAGCAGTAGCCCACAGGCTCTGCGGCATCGTGCGAAATGGCGTAAGACTCAATCTGCAGAGAGCCGAATTCGCGAATTTCTCCTGTCTGCATAACGCATTTGTTCGCTTCGGCAATCTCGCCGATCTGTTTGTCGAGAGCTTCCCACGTTTTCTCGTTGGCATAAATCGGCAAATCATACTTGCGCGCGATCGCCCCGAGCCCCTTAATATGATCTGCGTGCTCGTGCGTCACCAGAATGGCATCCAGCTCCTGCGGCGACATTCCCCGCTCCTGCATAAGCTGCTCCACCTTCTTTGCACTTAGCCCCGCATCGATCAACACCTTGCCTTCGTCGGCAGCCACCACCATGGCGTTCCCCGTAGAACCGCTGCCCAGCATACAAAAACGCATTCCCATCCCCATAACTCCCAATCGCTTACTTATTGTTTTGCTGCGGTTCTTCCACCGCACCGTTAAATGCATGAACAAAATAAACATCCCCGTTGGCGAGCGATACCCGCCAGGACGGCACCATATACATCGTTTGCGAATTGTAAACCTGTCCGTGATACCCCAGCCTCACGCCGGTAATGACAGAACCCGACGGCAAATAATTCTCTATCATGCTGCGAAGTGCAATATAGGGTGAAATGACCTTTTGTTCCTTCTGGTCATCTTCGGACTGCACCTCCACATAGCCCTGCCGATAGGCAGTCACCTGCCCGTTTTCCTCGATCAGCTCCAGCTGCACCTCGAACATCGGAAGTGAACGGTACATCTGATGGAATACATAGGTTCCCCCAAGGCTTGTCATTGGATCGAACTGGTACTCTCCGGCATGCGCAATCCCGGTCCGGCCGAGCACATCCTTGAAGGACCCCTTGTTGATCAGAGGGTCGAATTTGAAGTGCGTTTTAAGCGGAATCGGCTCCTCCGGCGTCAGGTTCTCGTCGAATTTGACCACAATTTCCTTTAGCCTCGGCAGTTCTTTCGGGATGTCCGCGGGCACTTGAATATTTTTGCTTTTCACCAGCCGCTGAAGCTCCTCCGCCGTCGCGCTCTGGTTCGCCTCCAGTTCAAGAATGTCGGCACGGCTGGACCAGAGCTGGATGCCTAACACTATATTGAGCAGCAGAAAGGACATAATCAATATCGTTTTGGCCCGGCTCCAATCCATCCGTTGTTCCCCCTATTCTAGAAACTCATACGTCCCATCGCGAAGCTCGACCGCCCATGCAGGCACCAGCTCCATCGTTTGCTCCCTTATAACGGGCCGGTAACCGGGAAATACCGAGTACACCTGCTTTGTACCGGTAAACTGCGCAAGCTTTTGCTCAAGGGGTTCACCGCCGGCAAGCTGAACTTCTTTGCGGATAACCTCCTTCGTATCGGGGGTTATAATCGAACGTTCATAGCTCGCGACAATCCCTTTTTGCAGCGATATTTTCATAAACCCCATATTTTCGTTGCCCGTATTTATGATCGGATACGATCCATAATATTGGCGAAAAACAAAGGCCTGATGGTTTGAAAGCATCCGCTGAGGCACCTTTTGCACCGCATACGTTCCGTTCCATCCTCCATGCTGGTTAATAAACTGCACCGCCGAAAGCAGATTATCGAGAATATTCAATTTGCTGTCCGCCGGCGCCACAGGATCGGAATAGGTCATCCAGTGCTGTTCATTTTTGAGCTGCAATCCTCTCTTGCCATCGGTGTGGATCTCTGATCCGTCCCGCTCCGTCAAATTCCGTGTTACGCTCGGATCAACGAAAAAGGTTCGCTTCAGCTGATCTGCTGTGAATTGCGTAAAGCCCATTTGATACCCTGTCATCGGCAGCGGCTTTGTCGGTAAATAAAAATCGCCAGCGGCTGCCTTGCGATACGGAATGAAATCAGGGTCGACGGTGACAAAACGCTCGATATCCTTCACCGTAAAATCCGCCCTCGTGACCTCGTACAAGGTGTTCGGCGTATCGGTAAAAAGAATGGTACGAACCTCGTTGGCATCCTTGGCAAAAATCCATATCCGCGTAATCAGGTCACTCTCATTAATCAAGTCCCCTTTAAGCTGCATCACCCGTTGAAGCACATTCATAGGCAGCCCGTCACGGAAGCGGATTTCCACTCCCTGCTGCTTGCTGCCCACTTCCTCCAAATCCAAGCCTAATTGCAGCGCATTCGTCTTACGGAAATCCTCCATAAAACGCTGCTTTACATTCTCCCATACATCGTTATACTGCTGCGTATTGGGATAGAGCACCGTATGCTGCCCATTGCCCAGGTGCAGCACCAATTGATCCGAAAACAGCATCTCCTCGATCGAGGCCTGCGTTCCCAGCATGTCGGTCTTCACGTATTCATCCGGAGGCATCAGCGGATCAAACTTCGGATAACTGTAAGCAAGGAAGTAGCTTTGCACCAGACTTGCCAGAACCAATAGGGTCAGTACCGCCGTCTTCAACTGCTCTATCATCCGGTCGCCTCCTCCTGTTGATACGGAAGTGTGAACGTAATCCGCGTCCCCTGGCCGAGTTCAGAGTCCAAATGAATCGTTCCGCCGTGGGCTTTCACTATTTCTCGGGCAATCGACAAGCCGAGACCCGTCCCCCCCATACTGCGCGATCGTGCCTTATCTACCCGGTAAAACCGCTCAAAAATCCGGCTCAAATCTTTCCGGGGGATCCCGATGCCGTTATCCTGTATAGAGATTTCCAGCACCGACTGTACCGGTCTTGTAGCTTGAATCCGGATATGCCCGCCGTCCGGTGTATATTTAATCGCATTCGACACGAGGTTATCCAGCACCTGGTCTATACGGTCCCGATCGAGCATAATCTCACCCACACCCTGCTCCACTTCCAAATCAACAGAAATCGACCGCTGCTCCAGCTGAAAAGAAAACCGATCCGTCATTTCCTCCAGCATCTCAGCCACATCCGTCGTTTCCTTACTGATGATCGCCTGTTTCGAATCGAGCCGGGACAGCTGCAGCAGGTCCGTTACGAGCCGAATCATCCGCTCGGTCTCATTACGCGCCACGCCTACGAATTTGGCCGCCAGCTGCGGCTCCTCGATGGCGCCGTCCTCCAAGGCCTCCAGATAGCTTTTGATCGTCGTCAGCGGCGTTCTTAGCTCATGAGACACATTGGCCACAAACTCCCTGCGCGACTGCTCCAGCTTCTCCTGTTCGGTGACATCCTGCAGGACGGCTATCGTTCCGGCCGCGCCTTTTCCTTTACTGTAAATGGTGGTGAACGTCACGCGCACAAACACCGGCTCTTCCTCCGGTTCGTGAACCAATTGCAGCATCATCAACCGGTTTCCGTTTTCTTCCTTCATCTGGGCCGTCTCCGGGGTTAGATTCAGCAGCTCTCCCAAATGCATCCCCAACGTCGTATCCTCGTTCACCTTCAATATTTGTTTGGCCCTGCGGTTGATCACAATCACGCGCCCATGGTCATCGGTTGCAATCAGTCCATCATTCATATTGGACAAAATCGAGGCCAGCTTCTCTTTTTCCTCTTCGTTCAGCAGCAAGGCCTCCCGAAGCCGTTTCACCATAATATTAAACGTCGTTCCGAGCTGGCCGATCTCGTCTTGACCCATGACCCGAATCTGCTCATCAAAGTCAAACCGGCCTTCCGCCACCGCCGTAGCCTGTCTCGTAATCGCCTTAATCGGATTGGTAATCGTCGCCGACAGGATGACTCCAAGCAGCGCCGTCAGCGCAAGCGCGATGAGCGTACCCGATATGAAGAAACGGTTGATCCGGTTCATCGTATCGTATACCTCTTCCATCGAAGCAATGATATACACCGCTCCGAGCACCCTTACCCCCGAGCCGATCGGTTTGGCGATGACCACCTTGCGGACCCCGTCAAAATCCGTAAACATGCGCTGGTTGTCCTTAATGCCCTGCAGCGCCCGGGTGACCTCGGTTTGCGTATTTTTATTGCCTATCACCGATTGATTGCTGGCTAACGAGGTAGTAAGGACTACACCGCCCGCATCAATCACCTGGATTTCCGCATTGCTGATCACAAACAACCGGTTGACGAACTCGTTTAAATCCGCGTACGACCTCTTCAAGGCTTCCGTGTTTTTGTTATCTTGGCTTTCGCTCAAATACGTCTCCGCATATTGCGCAAGCAGCTGCGCCTGCTTATTGCGGTTATCCATAAATTCGTTTTTGAGCGAGCTTTCCAGCGTACGGATAAAATACACGCCGATGAGCTGCATCGCGATCAAAATCAGCAAAACGTAAATAATAATCAGCTTGGCTTGAATCGATTGAAAAAAGCGGATGCGATTTTTCTGCATCAGGACCGCCCCCGCCTAGTAGCTGCCGGCGATTGTTTTCGGATTGCGCATCATGTAGCCAAGCCCCCGCCGGGTGATAATATATTCCGGACGGCTCGGATCGTCCTCCAGCTTCTCTCTGAGCCGGCGGATCGTCACGTCAACCGTACGTACATCCCCGAAATACTCAAAGCCCCACACGGCCTGCAGCAGGTGCTCGCGCGTCATGACCTTGCCGCTGTTCTTGGCCATGTACTGCACAAGTTCGAACTCCCGATGAGTAAGATCGAGCGGTACACCGTCCTTATAAACGACATACATGTCGGTATCGATGAACAAGCTGAGGATTCGGAAGCCCTGCCGTGGTTGCTCTTCCTCCGGAGACTGGGACACAGGTACGGACGATACCTTGGTCTGTCTGCGCAGGTGTGCTTTCACCCGGGCAAGCAGCTCGCGCGTTCCAAAAGGCTTGGTCACATAATCGTCTGCGCCAAGCTCAAGACCCAACACCTTATCAATCTCATTGTCCTTGGCTGTCAGCATGATGATCGGGGTATTCAGCTTCGCCCGTACCTCCCGGCACACATCCATACCGTCCTTCACCGGCAGCATCAAATCCAGCAGGATCAAATCCGGTTCTTCGGTGTAAGCCAGATCCACCGCCGTTCCGCCGTCGTAAGCGCAGATGACCTCATGGCCCTCTTTTTCCAAATTAAACTTCAGTATATCCGCAATCGGTTGTTCGTCGTCTACAACGAGTATTTTCGCCATTCGTTCCTTCACCGCCTGTCAAAGACTAACAGCTGTTCATGGAAGCTATTCTACTATTTTACCACAACTTGAAGCAAAAAGAGACATGGCGCGCAAGGCCTGCCGCCCTGCTTTCTCCATGTCCCTTGATCTATGTGCCGCTTGCATCCTTAGCGGTTTAAATATTTAAGCGGATTTTGCGGCGATTGATTGAGCAGAATTTCAAAATGCAGATGCACCCCTGTAGAGTCCCCGGTACTGCCCATCGTTCCAATCTTTTCGCCTTTCTCCACAATTTTGCCGCTGCTTGTCTCAATCTTGCTTAGATGCGCATACACCGTACGATACCCGTTCATATGATTAATGATGATCATATTGCCGTAACCGTCTTTCACACCTGCAAACTCAACCTTGCCGTTATCGGAGGCGAGAATACTGCGGTTGCCCGTCAGGTCAATCCCCTTATGAAAAGCGCCCCAGCGTTTCCCGAACGTACTGGTAATCGTAGCCGAAACGACCGGCCACGCAAACTTGCCCGTGCCTTCCCCTAATACAACCTTGGTGCCTCTTTTCACGACGGCCTTCACCGGCTGCTGGACGATTTCCTCGCTTAATACGCTTTCTTCTTCCATCAGTCCGTTGACCTTCGTCAGTTGAAGGGTCACTTTCTTCATGCCGTTCTTTCCTTCCGAAAGCACCTTCGTCTCTCCGAGCCGCATGCTGTCGTCCTGCTTGTATTCCGTCTCGTGTTGAATCTCCTGATTTTCCACAACCTTCTCTACTGTCCGCACGGACAGTGTCGGGTTCATCACGGTAAGATCCAGCTGCTCTCCGACTTTGATCATATCATTATAAATCCAGGGGTTGTTCTGGTATATCACTTGCTTTGGAATATTCAGCTTCTTGGCGATACACGATACGCAGTCGCCGTCTACAACCGTATATTTTGTAGGCCGCGCGTTGCCCGTCGCCAGCTTATTCAGAAGCTCGTCTGGCTTCATGAGCTGGTCAGGCTTAATTTCCAATTGTTTCATCTCTACATCCTGAACGAAATCCGCTTTCTGCAATTCCGTTGTTACCGGAGCGTCGCCGGCAGATGAGGCGGACAATATGCCGACCTTCCCCGGTTCTTTTTTCTGCTGCAGAGAGGCAATGACATTAGCTTTTAGCTGCTCCAGCACTTGCTTGGCCGTCGCTTCGTCTTTTACAATACCTACGGGCTTGCCGTCCACCAACAATTGAACGCCTACAGGATAAGCCGAAAAATAACGTTCCAATTGCTTAAGAACAGCTTCATCCTCTGCCGGTGTTCCAAAAACCCTCTCGGGAGTAAATTCGAGTCTGGGTTCCTTTACGACCATCTGGATGTCCGCATCGCTCTTGGTCAGCTGCTCCCGCTTCTTCTGCTTGAATTGTTCGACCTTCGCCGGATCGGATATGGTTCCGATCGAGTCCCCATTCGCATACACATGATAATAATCCTTCATATTCGCCTGCACGTATTGGTTTCCGCTCCAGATGACGGCAGCGATTAAACTTAATACGGCTGCGGACTTAATAACCAATCTTTTATGTTTAATAATACGGTTTTTTAATGGGATAGGAGTGGTTGTTCCTTGTTCCTTTGTCACCGGTTCGACCCTTAAGCTCTCAGCCAAGCCCTCGGATCCATTCTCAGCCTTCTGGCGTTGAAGCTTTTTTACCAGACCCTTGAATTGATCCATCATCTTGAAAACTGTCATCTTCTTCTCCTTTTAAGCTGTTTTTTGCCGCATTGGATAGGCATCCGTGCTACATAACACGGAACTACTGCTTTCTTGAGACCCTAGCACATAAAAACACCTAAAATCAGGGACAACAACCAAAGTGCCCAAACTCCTTTATAAATTTACCATACCCCGTCTATTTATTTCAACCAAACCCCATGTGAACCCTTATTTTCAGAAAAAATTCTGACAGGAGTGTGAAGTAAAACAATGGAAAATATCATTGCGGCTTTCCGCAATCCACACGATATGGAAAAAGCCGCAGAGGCACTTTTAAAGCAAGGCGTCATTAATCTCAAGCTCGAACCGGGTGCTTTACACCCGAAAGGCGAGCAGCCTGATATCACTCTCCTTGGGAGAATCGGTACGTCGATCTCTGAAACCGCAGCCAAGCTGCAGGTTATCGTGGAATCGTCACGGAGGCGGCAAGCCGAGGATACCATCAGCAAATATGGCGGCGTTTGCTGGTTCTAACGAAGACGAAAAAACTGACCTTCAACGATCATGAGGTCAGTCTTTTGCCATGCCCTATTTTCAGATGCCGCATCAGAAGCCCAAAAACCGGGCTCAGGGCGCTCCAATTAAAGATTGCAGCTGTTGATACTCCTCCGGCTTTAAATGCCTCTGAAGCAGCTCTTCCAGTTCCTTCAGCTCTGCCGCGGTGATTCCGTCTTCCAGAATAACGGAAATCCTCTGCATCTCCTCTTGCGGTACCCGGGGGACCAGCAGAGAAAAAATTTTCGCTTTGTTTGCTTCGGACAATTGATCCTTCTTCTTGGCAAACTCTTCACTTGAGACAACAATTCTTCTTTCCTCTTCCGGCAGCTCCGTCTGACCGGATTGACGGCTCCATACAGCTACCGCGTCCTCCGGAACCGGATAAGGGTCAGCCGTGTCTTTGCTTGCCTCGCCATCATGGTCTGCCCCTCCGCTTTTTTTCGACCCGGTTTCGGAAGAAGTCGAGCCTGGATCGGCAGAAACGGCCAGATCCCTGGGCTGCTGCGGGGTAGCCGCCTCGTTCGTCCCGAACCCCAACTGCGCGGTAAAACGGTTCACAAACCGGTTCCACTCGATCTTTTGATTTCCCGGACGTTGAATCTGATATTGGTCCAACAATACATCCACATAGGCATTCACGGCGAGAAAGGTCACCACCACGCAGCATAAAGAAGTGACCGCTGCGCTGACTCCTAGCTTCAGCAACCAGCTCATCCATTTCATTACTCTTCCCATCTCCCATCAGCCTGTTGTTCATAGTTCCAGTATTGACCTTTTTCTGGGAAATCAATCGGGCTGTCCGCACATATGCAAAAAAACCCCGCTCTCCGTCATCAGGAGAACAGGGCCATGTTTTTATAAGATCGGATTCCAATTAGAAAATGGGCTTCACCAGGTTGGTTTGCTCACGATTGCGTCCAACGGAGAAAATTGCAATGGGGATGCCGGTCAGCTCAGACACCCGCTCGACATACCGTCTTGCGTTCTCCGGCAAATCCTCGAGCTTGCGGACATCGGACAGATCCTCGTTCCAGCCCGGGAGTTCCTCATACACGGCTTCGCATTCAGCCAACACCTTCAGGCTGGCCGGATAATGCTCGATGATTTCACCGCGGTATCTGTAAGCCGTGCAAATCTTCACCTTGTCCAGACCGGACAGCACATCGAGCGAATTTAAGGATAAGCCCGTAATTCCGCTCACCCGGCGGGCATGGCGAACAACGACGCTATCGAACCAACCGACGCGGCGCGGTCTTCCGGTAACCGTACCATATTCATTGCCGCGTTCGCGAATCCAATCACCGGTTGCATTTATCTGTTCGGTCGGGAAAGGACCGTCTCCAACGCGTGTAGTGTAAGATTTGGCTACGCCGATAATGTGCTGAATTTTGGACGGACCCACTCCGGATCCGATGCAGACGCCGCCCGCAGAAGGATTCGAAGAGGTGACATATGGATATGTTCCTTGGTCGATATCCAGCATGACACCCTGCGCGCCTTCAAAAAGCACCTTTTTGCCTTCGTCGATCAGATCGTTCAGAACTACCGACGTATCGGTAACATAAGGACGGATTTTCTCCGCATAACCGAGATATTCCTGAATGATCGAATCGGCATCAAGACCTTTAGATCCGTACACCTGTTCGATCAGTTCGTTTTTCTCCTTCACCATTTGGCGGACCTTCCGGGTAAACTCCTCCGCATCCATCAAATCGGCAATGCGGATCCCGTTGCGTGCTGCTTTATCCATGTAACAAGGGCCGATCCCCTTACGTGTCGTCCCGATTTTGTTCTCGCCTTTGCGTTCTTCCTCTAAACCGTCTAACAAAAGGTGGTAAGGCATAATCAAATGGGCACGGTCGCTGATGCGCAGATTGTCCGTCGTAAAGCCGTTATCATGAATATATTGAATTTCCTCGAGCAGCGCGCCTGGATTGATAACCATACCGTTGCCGATGACACATATTTTATCTGCATAAAAAATGCCCGATGGAATCATCGTAAGCTTATACTTTTTATCATTAATAAGAATCGTATGTCCCGCGTTATTGCCCCCCTGATAACGGGCGACAACCTCGGCAGACTCTGCAAGAAAGTCGGTAATCTTCCCTTTCCCTTCGTCTCCCCATTGGGTTCCGACAACTACTACCGTTGACATATTCACTTACCCCCGTGAGGTGGAAACCACCTGTTATTTGCCCTAAAGGCACAATACACCATTGATTAGTTTAGCAGTACCGCTCTGCAAAGTCAACAAAAACGAACAATGAACATAGTCTATTGCCCATTGTTCGGAATTTATTCATATGTAGCAGGTCTACAGCGGCATTCCAATCGGTATGCCTCTGTAGTCCGCATATTCTTTTCCTTTTCTTTAAAACAAAAATGTTCCCCGTGCAACAAGCCAGGCCGGCGCAAATCTTACCGGGCCATCGCCGGCTCCTGATGGGTTCGATCAAGATTTACGAATTTATTGTAATTTTTCAGAAAGGCAAGCTCCACCGTCCCGACCGGTCCGTTACGCTGCTTTGCAATAATAATCTCAATAATATTTTTCTTCTCCGACTCTTTATCGTAGTAGTCGTCACGGTACAGGAATGCCACAATATCGGCGTCCTGCTCGATCGATCCCGATTCCCGGAGGTCCGACATCATCGGCCGCTTATCCTGCCGCTGCTCCACCCCCCGGCTCAACTGCGAAAGCGCGATGACCGGAACGTCCAGTTCACGCGCAATCTGCTTCAGCGTACGGGAAATTTCCGAGACCTCCTGCTGGCGGTTATCGCCTTTGCCGCGCCCGTGAATGAGCTGGAGATAGTCGATCAAGATCATGCCAAGACCCTTCTCCTTTTTCAGGCGGCGGCACTTTGCCCGAATATCGGCTACGGTAACGGACGGGGAGTCGTCAATATAGATGTTGGCCTCCGACAGCGATCCGATGGCCATTGTCAGCTTCTCCCAATCGTCCGGCTCCAGGAAGCCCGTCCGCATTCGTCCGGCATCCACATTCGCCTCCGCACAAATCATCCGCTGCACGAGCTGAGCCGCGCCCATCTCCAAACTAAAAATGGCGACCGTCTCTTTTTCCCGCACCCCGACATTCTGCGCTATATTCAAAGCAAACGCCGTCTTTCCTACGGAAGGACGGGCCGCAACGATAATCAGGTCTGACCGTTGAAAACCTGAGGTCATCTTGTCCAAGTCGGTAAATCCGGAGCGGATCCCGGTTGTCCCCCCCTTTTGATTGAAGAGGAACTCTACCTTGTCGAAGACCTCCATCAGCACATCCTTGATCGCAATGAAGCCGGAGCCGGAGCGGGCCTGTGAAATCTCCATGATGCGCTGCTCCGCATCGCTGAGCAGCGTCCCCACTTCGTCTTCCCCGGAGTACCCGTTCGTAACAATCTGCGTAGCCGCCCGGATTAAACGACGCAGCATCGACTTTTCTTCTACAATCTGCGCATAATAATCGACGTTGGCTGCCGTAGGCACCGCATTGGCGAGCTCCGACAGATAGCTGATGCCGCCGACCTCCTCCAGCTGCTTCTTATCCTGCAGCCGGGCGGTCAGCGTAATCAGATCGACAGGCTCATTGGCCTCGGCAATCTCGATCATGGCCTCATAAATCCGCTGGTGTGCCCCGCGGTAGAAATCGTCGCTTGTCACCCGCTCCATCGCCGTAACCAGCGCGTCTCCATCAAGCAAAATAGCGCCGAGCACCGCCTGCTCGGCTTCTATATTTTGTGGAGGGATACGATCCATAAATAAACTCTCGTTCACCTGATCTCCTCCTGATATTCAAGCTTCTCATCATGGATAACAAGGGAAATAACGGACATTCACGTCCGTTATCCATTCCTTTGCCGAATCAGGCTTTTTTCCTATTCTTCCACTACGTGCACTTTCAGCTTCGCGCTTACTTCCGGATGCAGCTTGACGACAACCTCTGTCACGCCCAGCGTGCGGATCGGTTCGTCCATAACGATCTTCCGCTTATCCAGCTTGATCCCTTGCTTGTCCAGCGCTTCGGCCACCTGCTTATTCGAAACGGCGCCGAACAACCGGCCGTCCGCACCGGATTTTGCCTTCAACTGCACCGTCAGCTCTTCCAATTTCCGGGCCAGCTCCTGCGCATCAGCCTTCTCCTGCGCTTTCCTGCGTTCCTCGGCTTTCTTCTGCTGCTCCAGCACCTTCATGGATCCCTCGGTAGCCGGAGCGGCCAAGTTTTGTTTAAACAAGAAATTATTGGCATAGCCCTCGGAAACCTCTTTAACTTCCCCTTTTTTTCCTTGGCCCTTCACATCTTTCAACAATATGACTTTCATTCAAACAGCCCCTCCTCTGCGTGTATCTCGCTTAACACTTGCTTGAGCCGCTGTGTGGCTTCCGCCACTGTGCCTTCAATCTGGGTTGCCGCATTCGTCAAATGACCGCCGCCGCCCATCCGTTCCATAACCAACTGGACGTTCATCTGTCCGAGCGACCTTGCGCTGATCCCGATCAGACCGTCCGGGCGTTCGCTGATCACAAACGAGGCCATAATACCCGTCATAGTTAACAATGTATCAGCAACTTGGGCGATGAGCAACTGTGAATATTTACGTCCCGGCTCATTCACCGCAAGCGCAATATGGTCGAAGATGACGACCGCGTTCTTGATGACCTCGGCTTTCTGAATGAAGTATTCCAAATCTTCCTTCAACAGCTGCTGTATCAACAAGGAATCGGCCCCGTTGCGCCGTAAGAAGGACGCCGCCTCGAACGTCCGTGCCCCCGTGCGGAGACTGAAGCTTTTCGTATCGACGACAATCCCGGCGAGCAGCGCCGTCGCATCAAGTATGCCCATGGTAAGCCGCTCATGAAAATATTGGAGCAGCTCTGTCACCAGTTCGCATGTGGAAGACGCATAGGGCTCCATATAAACCAGTGTAGCGTCTTGAATAAAATCCTCGCTCCTGCGGTGATGGTCTACGACTACCTTCCGCTGCGTCATCTGCAGCAGCCGCGGCTCCGGCGTCATCACCGCCCGGTGCGTATCTACAACAACGGCCAAAGACCGTGAGTTCGTAATCTGCAGCGCCTGCTCCGGAGTAATAAACCAGCGGTTCAGCGTCTCATCCTCGTAGATCATCTCCATCAGCTTCTGGATCGAAGGATTCACTCCCTCCAGCACAATGTAGCCTTCTTTATTGCTGACATGCGCCATCTTCAACACGCCGATGGCCGCCCCAATCGCGTCCATATCCGGGTATTTGTGTCCCATGATGATGACCTTGTCGCAATCCTTGATCAAATCCCGAAGCGCATGGGAAATTACCCGAGCCCTGACACGTGTCCGCTTTTCGAGCGCATTGGAGCGTCCTCCGTAGAACGACAACCGCTCGCCTACCTTCACAGCCGCCTGGTCGCCGCCCCGACCGAGAGCCATATCCAAGCTTGTTTGGGCCCAATGCCCAAGCTCGGTTATGGACGAAGTGCCGGAAGCAATGCCGATGCTTAACGTCAGCGGCAGCTTATGCTCGATCGTGATATCCCGAACGTCGTCCAGAATCTCGAACCGGGATTGCTCCAGCGCCTTCAACCCTTTTTGATCCATCAGGACTAAATACCGGTCTGACGCAGTACGGCGGAGATAAACGTTATGTTTTTGCGCCCATTCCGTAATTTCACCGGTCACTTTAGCCATCATGATGCTGCGTGTCTGGTCGTCAAGACCCTGCGTCGCTTCATCCAGGTTATCCAGCATCACGATGCCAAGAGCCAGCTTTTCCTCGTCATAGCGGAGCTGAAGCGATTTGAGCTGTGTAATATCGGTCAAATAGAGCAGCCGTTCTTCCGGATTGATCTGCACTTCGTAGATGTTATTGTTCATGGCCATTTCGAGTTTTAATTCTTTTTCCTTGCGATTCTTAAGTGCCGGAAACAGCTCAAGCAAGGATTTCCCGATCAGTGAATCTTCACCCAGCATGTGAGCCACGAAAGGATTGTGCCACTCAATGATTTTTTCCTCATTATAAAGCACAATGCCAAACGGCAGCCCATGGATAACCTCGCTTCCTGCCCGCTTGACCCGATGCGATAACGTGGCCACATAGCGGTTTAAGTCCTTACGGAACGCTTGCTCCGCCTTCAGTGTGTAATACCCGAGAACGCAGCACAAAATCAAGGCTATGAGAGCAATGACCCATTGGTATATAAAAAGAATTAGGGTCAACGCGGCCAGCAAGGCAAAAATCCATACGATATGCATCCCATGCCATCGCTTCAACAGGAACTTCGGCATTTCATTCGCTCCTAATCCCTATAAAGTTACTTACGAGTCATAATACGATCACGGATCGGAAACGCCACATCGAATACTCCAAGCAAACTGAACAAAAAAGATACCGGCGGAAAAAGCAGCAGCAGCAGAATTCCAACAATCGGTAAGGTCTTGTTCCAATGCATCACATGCGCCACATAGAACAAGAAGGATATCGCCTGAATGGAAAACAGGAACGTCAGCAGCGGAAGTAGGTTCAAGAGCACGGTGTAAGACATCGATTTCGTATCGCTTACGAACATTTCCATGATCAGCGCGATCAAATAAAACCAGACAAACGATTTCGGAAGCATCCAATCCTTGATCGGCTTAAAGGCAGGAATGGATTCTCCCGAGCGTACAAGCACCCTGCGGGCCAGAGCATGGGACACCACCACGTAAAAAAGTGAAAACCCGATCATGTACAGCGGCAGCATCAGCACCATCATATGGATCAGCGTATCCGGATCGACTCCCATCATATTCTGCAGTTCCACAGGAAGCGTCTTCACACTATCCATCATAAACTGCTTTAGTTTGCCGACCGGATTGAGACCAAACAGCTGTGTCACAACAAGGGTAAGCAGCAGCTGCGCAAGGAGCGTCACCGTACCTGCCGTAAGGACGGTTCGTGCCGGGGCGCTTTTTTTATACAAGTTGCCCATCTGAATGACCGGGGGCAGAAAGAAAAGCGATATCGACACAAGCAGTGCTCCAAGAGAACCGGCCAAAAGCAGCGATGTAATTAAATATACAACAGCCAAGCAGATGGTGTAATGCGCCAAGAACTGCTTATTACCTAACTTCACATACATGACCAGCACAGGCACCATCAATAGTGCAGCCGTAATCAAACTTAACGGAGGTAAAAAAATCGTTAAGAGCAAAAAAATATAAGCGAATCCCCATCCGAACATTCGCTTTTTCTGTGGTTCTTCCAAGCCTTTCACCTCTTACGCAAATGTTCTTCCAAAGCGGAAATGTCTCCGTACCATTCTTCCAATTGATGACCTTCCTCACGGTGCTTCTTCATTTTGTCCAGAATAACCTCATCCAAATTGCGTAGAGAGATGCCAAGTCGGCGGCCGAGAATATAACAATAGGCAATGAGACTGGCCAGACCGTCAACGATTCTGTGATGACTGCCTTCCCATATGCCTTTAAGCAGGTGTGCCATTTGATCCACAAGCTCAGTTTTCAGCCATTCGATAATTTTGGCCCGTTTGGCCAAATCAACGTCTCTATCGATATTAGACAAGCTGATTCTCTCCTTACCCTGAAGCTTTAGTTAATTATACCACACTTTTAGACCCGTTGTTCGGACTGCCAAAGCTTAAAACAATAATCAATAATTTCCCTTCTGCGGATAATGCCTATAAACACTTCATTATCGTCTATGACAGGAACATAGTTCTGGTTCGTGACCAGCGTAATCAAATCTACCATCTGCTGGTCGATCCGGACCGGTTTTATTACCATATGCTGAGGTACTTCCTTCAACTGCACTTTGTGTGCGTTCTCAAATCCGATCTCAGGGGAACGCTTGAGCTTCCATAATAAATCCCCTTCGGTAATGGTTCCGACATATTTTCCATTCTCATCAATCAGAGGAACGGCCGAATACCGGTGATACTCCATTCGCTCGAGTGCTTGACGTATGGTGGAATGAGGAGATAAATAAATAACGTCATCCTTGGGCACCAAAAAAAATGCGATGTTCAACGCTGCTCCCTTCCTTTCTCTATCTAAAAGGTCCTGCGATTCTCACCTTTCCATCATATCATGATATGCCCCGGGAAGAAAAATAATCACCGCTTGCAGGAACCATCCTCATGGACTTTTACTTCACGGTTTTTTCGTTTGCACATCCAAATAAAAAGACAACCGGGTTACCCCGATTGTCTTATTTAGATAACATTACTCTGTCGTGTACGGCAGCAGAGCAATTTGACGCGCACGCTTGATTGCGATCGTCAGTGCACGCTGATACTTGGCGGAAGTACCGGTTACACGGCGAGGAAGAATCTTGCCGCGCTCGCTGATAAACTTCTTGAGCGTTTCAATATCTTTATAATCAATGTGCTTGATTTTGTTTACGGTGAAGTAACAAACTTTACGGCGCTTGCCGCCTTTTTTGCCACGGCCGCTGAACTTTCTTTCGCCGCGTTCGCCGCGGTCTTCAGAGCGTTCTCTTTTTTCGAATGCCATGTTTCTCCATCCTTTCTACGTGGGTTTTCCTACCGTTCCAAGCCTCTTAAAATGGCAATATTGAAGAACGCACACTGTGTAATTCCCCAATACCCCTTGTCCTAATTGATTTTTTATTGATTACACATACGTCCCTGTGTAATTCGTGAGTTCACTTTTCTTAAAATACCACAAATGAGTCTAAAAATCAAATGTTTTAAACTGACCTCGTTCCGCCTCGATAATTGTACTTATACAACCTCTTCGGTGTATATACTAATGGTGGGGTACAGTCCCCTCCTTGTATATAGAGCAAATAGGCTACCGCAATCAGTAGTTCCAGTAGTCTATTTGTCTCCCCCACAACCAAACATGCAGAATTAAAATGTTCCCAGACGAAAGATGCATATGTAAATTTTTGGATATTTCCAGTTTTGAATGGGAATTCTCTACTGAGTCTCCAAAGACTTTACATGGAGTGGCGGGCATGATAGGCTAGCCAGCCATGCGAAACCCATGTGGTTTCGCCCTTTCGCAAAAAATCATGCCTGCAGAGGCTCCATGTCAAGTCGGCACTGAATTCTCAATAGGATTGCAACCGTCATGCAAAACTGCGATTAGCCAAATTTTTGCACTAAGCCATCGTTGTCCCTGTCATTTTTCATACTCTAAGGATTTAGCTGTTTATGATTATTCACTTCGTCAATACTGCCAATTTCAACATATATACGCGAACGTTCCGTAGACGGTTTCCTGTTCTTCATCTCGCCTTCGGCGATACTTTATTTCGGAGCACAGCAGCTCATACGTCGCAAGGACGCCATTAAGGTCGCCGTATCGCGTTTCGTAGTGCTGGAACATGTCGTGAAAAAGGCGCAGCCCGGCCGGAAGGGGAGGCTACCGAGGCGCTGGCGCCGACCACTTTTATCGCATGGAGAGATCGCGCACCGTTGAGTACCGTTCGATGCGGACGTTTTGGCAGCGCTGCGGGTTCTTAAACCCGTCTGCGGCCAGCATTGCGTTCCACTCCTTAGCTGTATGCAGCGGCAGGCCGTGGCGCTGCGGCTCCAGGCCCTGCGCGCGGTAAGCGAGCTCGAATGCGGTATGCAGCTCTCGAAACGTCTCCGCTCCGAACGTAGTGAATGCCAGCATTCCGCCTGGACGCAGCAGCCGCTTGAGCTCGCATAGTGTCTCCTGCGGGTGGGCAAGCCATTGGAAACAGGCGAATGCGAAGCATTATTGTCGCGGTATATGAATTAAATGCTGATGAAGTGTTTGTGGTCGGACATCACGATTGCGGGATGAGCTATGTTGATCCTAGCGAAGCCATAAAAAAAATGAAGGAGAAAGGCATATCTACTGAAACTATCGACACCGTCGAAAAGGCGGGAATTAATTTGCAACAATGGTTATACGGTTTTGATAGTGTTGAGGATTCAGTAAAAGCCAGCGTGCAGACGGTCAAGAATCACCCTCTGCTACCAAAAAACGTTCCAGTTCATGGCCTCGTAAACAACCCAGAAACAGAAAAGTTTTTTGGGGCATACGCATAGTCAGGTGAAAAAAGACCGCCTTCTTTTTAAAGAAAGCGATCGTTTTTTAGCATGCTGTTTTATTGATACTGCCGTGGCTGCAAATTCTGATTCTGCCAGCTCTGAGCCATTGGCCAGCCCGCATTCTGCACGCCGGCTTGTTGTTGCGCTGTTTGTTGAAGCTGAGAACAAATTTGCATCGCCTGCTGCATCTGCTGTATGGCAGTTTGATGTCCTTGCAGAACAGATTGAATGGTTTGAACCGCTTGACGTTCTTTCTGGGCCAGCTGATCCAGTTGGGCGGCGTTTTGCTGCTCCTGTTGCAACATTTGCTGATACATGTTGCTCGATTGCTGCGTTTGCTGGATCAACTGTTGAATAATCTGCGCGCATTGGCTTGCTTGCTGTGAAAGGTTTTGTTGATACACGATCTTTGACCTCCTTCAATATGGTAGGACTTCATCCCCCAAAGCTTATTATGTGCAAGCGCCCATTTTTCATGTAACGCCTATATTGTGATCTCACAATTCATTTTAATGAAACTGCACATCAATTTGCCGTTGGGTATCGGCTTTTAATTTCGGCATGCGAACTTCAAGGACACCGTTGCGATACGTTGCTGTCGTTCCTTCCGTTTGAACGCGTGATGGCAAAGACACCGACCGTTGGAACCGTCCGACAAACCGTTCTTTGCGGTGTATTTGTTCCTGTTTCACTTCATTCGCTTGCTTTATGGTCCCACTAATTGTAAGCATGTTTTCATCCACATCGATATGAAGGTCTTCTTTTTTATCCAAACCAGGGATTTCACAAGAAGCAATCACTTCATGTTCATTCTCAAATACATCAATACGAGGGGTTGCAAATCCTAGACGCGCGCCGATTTCTGGAAGACCTTCGTTAAAAATTTTTTCCAAATCCCTTCTCCATAGATCGGTATTGCGAAACGAATCCCAAGGAATGAGCGGCATGTAATTTCCTCCATTGTCACAATATCATTTTTTCAGCTTTATTTTGTACTCTTCGGGAAATATTATTCTTTGCTACCCTGCATTGTTGAATTGGAATATACCTTTGGTCACGAACTCCCAGCAATAGCCTCCGAAAAAAATTTTTGAGGGTTTGTTCCGTGGCCATTGGCATTTACCGCAATGTTACCGACACTTTTAAGCTGTTCCCGTAAATGCGGGTAATTGAACAATAACGTTTGTGCCGAGATCAGAGCTATCGATGTTCAAAGAGCCTCCCATTTTTTCTATCATAGCATGACTAAAACTGAGCCCAAATCCAATGGCGTCCGGTTTGTTTGTAACAAACGGTATGATGATTCTGGACTGCAGATCTTTTTGGAATTCCTGATCCTTGATCGCGAACAATGATTTGGATATGATTGTCGGTAATGTGTATCCGAAGCGTTAAGACAGAACCTGGGGGACTTGCATCTAATGCGTTGTCAATGATTTTTTGCAGCGCCGCTTATCAGCAACTTGGGGTGTCCCAGCACAAAGCCATTTTGCTCCGGATATTCCAAAGCCAAACGCACTTTTTTGTCCAGTGCTTGGATTTGTATACCGGGAATCCATTCCTGCATGAACGAAATGACGGAAACAGGAACAAATTTCAATTCGGAAGGCTTCCCAAAAAGCAAAAACCGCTGCAGCGAGTTGTCAATCGTCTGAATTTGATCGTCAAGCAGTTTAAAGTATCCGGCCATCTTCTGATGAAGCGGAGAAGCCGCAAATTCCAAATAGGAAACATGATCCTTTAGACTTTTTTCCAGAAGTTGAAGCGTTCCTTTTATTACCGCTAAAGGATTCAAAATGATATTGGCTGTGCCTGCCGCCATATGCCCGATCGTTTCCATCCTTTCTCTTTCCCATTGGAGCTGCACGTACTGCTGAAAATCCCCGATGTCTGCTAATAGAACGAAACATTCCGACTTTTGCTGCGGGTAGACGTAGGCGATCATGGATCGCACTTGGCCATCGAAACCTTCTTGCACTGGAACCCCTGAATAAATCTTTTCTTCTTGCAACACTTGCCCAAGGATAGATCTTAATACCGAGTGCTCTGGGAATCCTTCTCCAAGGGTTACCGAATACCATTTAAGAATAGAATTTTTGCTTTAGAATCGACGACGGCTAGTCCAACATCTACCTGATTGGAATTCATAAGAAACTCGAAGGTTTGCTTAATCTCCATTAATGTCCTCCATTTATGCCCTTGACCTACCACTAATCGTTTGCAGGAAGCGTAACAAGCACGCGAGCAAATTCACATCATGAAGTAGATTGGTGATCATGTAATGGAACCCGCTTTCTGCTTTGTCTCTTGAAAAATCTCCCTTGTCGTTAACCTGATGAAGAAGATTATCTCATGCCAGAAATAGTGGAGATAGGAGTGAAATAATTTGTTTAATTCCAGCCTTTATGTATTAACAAAAATAATATGTTTATCGTATGAGCCGTTACGGAGCAATGGGAAAGGATACTGTGAAAGTCGTGCCTTTACCAACCTCACTCGCTACTTGTATATCCGCTTTATGATACTCTGTAATCTGGTAACATATGGATAGTCCTAGACCTGTTCCTGTTGATTTTTTTGTAAATAAAGGTTGACCAATCTTTTCCAAAATTTCTTCCGGAATTCCAACACCATTGTCCCTAATCTTCACTTTAACCCATTCATTACACCGTATTTGTTCAATCCAGACGTTTCCTCCTTCGGGCATCGCTTCAATTGCATTCTTGATCAAGTTAATAAATAGTTGTTTGATTTTATGTCCATCACACTGGATATGAACTGGTTCCTCGGATGAGCTAAAGAGAATTTCAACATTATTTAGTGTAGCTTGAGTTTGAAGCAGCACGACGACATCCTGAAGAAGTTCGGAAATATTATGCCGCGTCATCTTCATCTCATTCGGCTTGGCTAAGGCAAGCAATTCATTGAGTATAAGCTCGATACGATTAAGCTCTTCCTTCATAATGCCGTAGTATTTACCGGCATTTTCGTTGCCGTCGCTAATCAATTGTAGAAAGCCTTTTAGTGCGGTGATCGGGTTTCGAATTTCATGCGCAATACCAGCGGCCATCTGGCCCGCTAAGGATAATTTTTCTGATTGGTGGGCAGATTGCTTGGCCGCGTCAAATTCGGTAATGTCGTGCATCACACAAATTCCACCTACGATCTTGTTTTGTACAACAATCGGCTTCCCATGACAGAGAACAAGACGCAGTTCTCCGCTAGATTTTTTTACAATCATCTCCACGTCACGGAAACTTTCGCCTCGATACGCCCGATACAATGGGACGCGTTCCTTGCTCAGCAGCACTTTTCCATCGGCCTCATACAATCCGTATGTAGAACTCCAGTGCTCAGGGGAAGAGGCAGCTTTACAACATCGTGCAATTGTCTTGCCGCTCTGTTCATTCTCGTTAATACCCCGTTTTCGTCACAAATCACAACGCCGACAGCCATTGTTTCTACAATGTCACTCATAACCCGTTCCTGAGCGGCAAGTGCATCTTCCAACATTTTGCGTCTCGTGATATCCCTAAAAACGCTTATAATTTCACGAACATTGCCCGATTCGTAACGTATCGTGTTGCTCACAACCTCGACCCAAACAAATGAACCGTCTTTTCGAAGCAGTCGCAACATTTTGTATGATTGGTTTTCGTTAATCCAGTCTTGCCACCTTTCCATCTTCTCCAAATCATGAAGACAGAACAATTCCCAGACTGGTTTTCCTATCAATTCCGTTGGTTCGTAGTCCAGCATTTGTTTGCACGCTGGCGATACATAATAGATAATGCCATTGATATTCAGTGTAGCAATCATTTCTAAAGAGTGATCAGCTAACAACCGATATTTTTTTCGCTATGCTCCAGTGCCTTTTCCATGGTAGATTGTATAGTAACATCCCTGGCGACGCAATGCACCCTAACGAGCTCATCCCGAACGAAATTGGGGATATGTAACACGCTGAACTTTAAGATGCGCCCATCTTTCGTTACTATCGATGCTTCCATTTGAAAAGGCTCCTTCGTGTACCTTTGTGTAACCTGCTGCAGGACTTTTTTCGATAACATTGTCTAGCGCTTTCTCAAATTCATACAAATCATCACCCAATAGTTTCGCGCAGGTACGATTCACGTAGCTGATACTTCCATCTAACATGACATCGTAAACCAGATCTGGATGATTGTCTGCAAGCATTCTGAATTTATGGGCGTATTCCTCATTTAATTCAACCAGCCTTTTGCGATGTGTTACCTCTTGAATTTGGATTAGAAAACAACTTTCTGGCAGACTCTCCTTTTGGATGACAGATAAGCCTGTTATTCCCCATTTGTGCATGCCGTCATGGCATATATAGCGATTTTCCATTTCGACATAATCGATGTTACCCCCTAGCAACGCATTTATGGATCCGGTGTATGATGACACGTCTTCCGAATAAATAATATCCTGAAATGTTTTCCGAATCAGTTCTTGCTCTGTGTAACCCAACATTTTGCATAGAGAGTGATTGACCATTTTAATTTCACCGTCAAGCCGAACCAGAGCTTTCCCATTTGAAGTATAATGGAACGAATGATGAGCGATAGGATCCAATAGCAATTCTGAAATGTCCATTCTGTAGGTGACCTCCGACTGCGCAAAGAGCGAATTTCTTGGTATACGATTGATTGGAAAGCGCGTATCTATTCATGTACATCATTATATAGGTAATCTCTAACAGGTGAAACAGATTTCGAGGCAAACTTTGATTCCCGGATGCCAAAGGAATCGATTCTCAGTTCGCCTAAGCAGTAATGGAACTAACAATGCATCCTTTGCTTCTCATTGCAATCCTCACGAAAGCCAGCGGCGGAATCCCAAAGCGCAAGTCTGATCTCAAGCGATTAAACGGATCATGAATTGTAAAATACAATTCCGGATTGACTATAAGGTCGCAGGGTCGGGTTCTTACAGAGTTATTTTATATAGCGGGAATACAAGGAAACATCCGCTCGGTATCCTGCTCATTATTTCGGCTCCTCTCCTCCTGGATCAATTGACATAACGTATTCGCTAATATACGGCCAGCCGTTCTAGGTGCTACCAACCCGGGTAAACTTGGCGCCAACAAGGCCTTGATTCCCCGTTTTTCAGCAAAACGAAAATCAGTTCCGCCGGGTTTGGAGGCCAAATCAATGATGATGGCACGATGCGGAATGCGGGTTATGACGTGAGCAGTAAGTATATGATCTGGAACGGTGTTAAAAATGATATCCATATTCACCACTTCATCGTACAAATCTTTAGTATAGAACGGTTGAATCCCCATTTCCGAAGCACGTGCAAACTGATCCGGTTTCTGTACGCCCACTTTGACCTGTGCTCCTAATCTTTGAAGCATGCCGGCCAAAGTAAGACCAGTTCTCCCCAAGCCCAGTACCATACATCGCGAACCATGTAGGGTAATGTCCGTATTTTGAATGGCCATCATTAAGGCCCCCTCTGCAGTGGGGATGGAATTATACACAGCGACATCATCCCTGCTGAATAGTTCAACGAGGTCGATCCCGTGGTTTGCACATAGCTTTTTTAAGTAAGGCTTTGCTATTCCGGTATAGACTTTTGCATGTTGGGGCAATGAGCCTATATATGCCTCATTCAGCACTAGCGTTTCGTTTGAATACGAAGATTCTACGCTGCCATGATCATCTGTACCAACGACCGGCAGTATCAATACGTCCACTTTTCTAAAAATTTCCTCAGTAAGCTTGGAATGTGAGACCCCCTTGAGTTGATCATGAATACATTCAAAGCCGATCAAAACAACCGTCGCATCCAGGTCTGTGCATGTTCGAATGATTTCAAGATGTCGAGCATCCCCTCCCAGGAATGCAACTTGTAAACCAGTGAGCAAAATATTCCCCTTCTTTCCTCAATAATCACTTTTCTAAAGAGTCACTCGGCAATGTTTATCATCTTTAAAAGCGCATCCGTTCCCTTCATTCCAGGGTGAATCCCGTGCAATTCCGCCTCAAAGGTAACCATATCAAGAGGAGCATCCAGCAATTGCTCCATTGTACGCACCCCGGTTGCGCGTCCTGCCACAATTCGACGATCTTTTAATTTCTGATTTAGCAAGTGGATATCCAAAGCGCCGCACATGATATATCCTTTATCCGTTGTTACCGCAAGAAGTGTTGTTTTTGGCAGAGCGACCTCGATACCTATCACCTTGAAACCTTCAACTTCGATTGGTTTCATCCGTATCATCCATTTTGCATCTCCTCTTTTTTTCTACACTATATGCCGGGCATGATATTTGCACCATAGACTGCTGCCTAAATCGGATATCAAATTTCATACTTCGTCGTTTTATTCGTGAGGGTTATCGACGGGTGTCAGAGGTATCGGTACTTCAATTCTCCTCTCTTCAACTTCCAATAATTCATTGCTCAACCTCGAATTGGCAATAAAAATAAGGAACGGTTGTGAATTTTAACTCATCGTGGAAAGCATACTAAGAGTAAATGGAATATGGAGGCATAGCAGATGACCATGGCCAAAAAACGTAACATCAAGAGAATCGCCGTGTGGCTTGTTGTTGTATCGATGATGTCAACAGGGTGCGCGAGCAAAACAGAAAATCAATCGCGGCAACAAGGCGTGCAAATGCAGCAAATCCTAACCCCTCCCCAGACACATATCGATAATCGAATTCAAATTGCTGACGCGGCGGCAGAGAAAATTGTTCGAATAAACCGAGTAAAACAAGCCAATGTACTTGTAACGGGAAGAAATGCATATGTAGCCGTGATCGTGGATACTCCCCAAAATCAGTTATCCCGTGATTTGGAAGCTCAAATTGCGCAGCAAGTTCGATCGACCGATCCGAATATTCAAAATGTGTACATCTCCGCGAATCCTGAATTTGTGGACCGTATTACCAGTTATGTAACAGACGTACGACAAGGCCGCCCTGTTTCCGGGTTTTACGAGCAATTCACAGAGATTGTTCAACGCCTGTTTCCAAAAGCCCGATAAAGTTTCGGTCTCCAAAAGAATACAGGTTGGTTTCGGCACGAATGTGAACTACTTCTCCAATCGAGTAGGAGGCGGCTAACCCCCGTCCTCTCACAACACCTAAGCACTAGGTGTTTCCAAAAATCAACATGTTCCAAGTAACGAAAAAGTAAACCTTTCAGCCCTTTCGCTTCCCAGTAGGAAGTTGGAAGGGCGTTATTTAATTACGAGACATTTCCAACACCTCGCCTTGAATTAGCCATCATGAATGCAGCCCAATCAGGCACTTCAAGCGCCCGGAGTTCGCGAATACGGGGGCGCACCCCATCGGCCAGAAGGTGTACTCTGCACGTATTATCGCCCTCGGCTCGCTCATCATCAAGGAGCGCCTTGGTTTAAGCGATCGTGAGACCACCTTGCAAATCCAAGAGAATCCGTATTTGCAGTTCTTCTTGGGCTACACCACATATGTAGATGAAGAGCCCTTTCATCACTCTTTACTAACCCATTTCCGAGAACGGCTCGGTCTGGAAGTCTTGGCTGAAGTTAACGGCTGGATTGCCCATGCCGCGCTGCAAGCAGAGCGCTAGGCCAAGACGAAACCGTCCAAGCAGGACCGCGATGACGACGATAACGACGCGGGCGGTTCGCAGCTCACCATGGAGGTAGGCGAGGCGTTCTCCCTTCCACAGGAGCCCACCACTGTGGCAAAGAAAAACCGGAAGATGGCGAAAGAACTGAGCGTTCTGCCAATCGCAGCCTCCCCGGTAGCGAATGTCACGAACAAGGCACCCTCATGCTCGATGCGACATGCGCGCCTGGAACGATTCTTGTTGAGCAAGCCCTATTTATAACAACGGAGATAAAACGCGCGCTGCTTGATCAAGAATGCGCTCAGAAGAAGAACGATGCAGATAATCTTCCATTCGCAAAGGAATGGAGTCGGTGAGATCCCGTTCGAATTGTTCCGTAAGCACCCGAGCCACATCGGAATTATACAGCACTGCACACACTTCGTAGTTTAAACGGTAACTACGGAGATCGTAGTTGGAAGAACCCACTTCGGCAATCTCGCCATCGATAATCATGACTTTCGCGTGCAGCACCCCTTTGTTGTACTGAAACACATCGATCCCTGCTTCCACGAGTTCGCCATAATACGTACGGCTTGCAGCTCCTGCAACTTTAGGAATCACTTGGCGCGGCACCAGTAATCTCACTCGAACGCCACGCGCCGCGGCTGTTTTGATGGCCATCATGATATCCGCATCGGGTATAAAATAAGGGTTGGTCACGTCGATGGTTCGGGTCGCCTGCGTCAGGCAGATGAAATGCATTTCCCGAATGACCGGGGTAGGCAGCCCGGGATTGCCTTCAAATATCTGTATATAGACGCTATGCGAATCCTCGGATGGGGAAGCTTTTCCAGTTTGGGTGCTCTCCATCGTTCCCAGCTCCGATCCCCATTCCCATCCGTATCCGGATCGTTCCGTTTTGCCGGATGGAAAGGGATGAATGGCTTTATCGTCTGAAAGTTGAGCCAATTCAGGGATAAATTTTGCCTTTCCCGTTGAATGGAGCATGTCCGGTGACGCCATTTTCCAGTGAGCCTCAAAAACGGCTTTCACATCATCCGCTGTTTCGCCGGTTAACCGCATATGAGTGTCGCGCCAAAAACCGACATCCGGCTTCATTCCGGTATACTCGTCCCCAACGTTGATTCCTCCCATGAAAGCTTCCTTTCCGTCGACGATGACGATCTTGCAGTGATCCCGGTATGTCAAGTTGGATAGTACCCAGGGGAATCGCATGGGAAAAATAGTCCTGCATTCAATGCCTGCTTCCATCATCCGGCGAACCGCATGTTTGGGAAACGACCGACTTCCCCAGCCATCCCTTATAAAACGAATTTTCACACCGGATAAAGCCCGGTCAATCAGCACATCTGTGATACGTTTACCGATATGGTCATTCCGGTATATGTAATATTCAAGATCTATTGTCTTTTGTGCGGCCTGAATTGATTGAAGGAGTTTTCCGTAGGTTTCCATCCCGTTCGTGAGGATTTGGACGGAACCGGTTCGAAGGCCACTGACAGACAAAGGTTGCAAAGCCCGGGCGATAACAAAAGCGGAGTGACCGCATGCTGGAGGCAACGCTATCGGGTTATTGTGCGAAGAAACGAGCTTGTCCCGCCGCATTTGCACAGGATTCGTGACGAACAGGTAACAAACGAATCCGATAATCGGTAATACAAGTCCGACTGATATCCAAGTCAACGCTTTGGCGGGGCGGCGCACCTCCCGAACCGCAATAATGATCAACAGTGCCGTATTTACTAGCCATAATCCTGCTATCCATGCCAAGAAAATCAGCCTCCCAATCAAGTCATCTACGATGGAATAAAGGGGCAGCCATGCCGAGAAGAGATCGGCATGGCCTTTTTTAGAACCCTTTATACTGCGGTTCTTCCTGTTCAATTTGTTGTAACCGTGGAATGACCTGGTCAATGATGTTTTGTGTCTGTTGCGCTGCATTTGTGAACGTGGTTTTGGCCTGCTGGTTTTGTGTATTTAACGCAAATTGTTCAAAACTCGCCTGCGCGCTTTTTAATGAAGCTACAGCTGTTTTCAATTGAGAAGCTACCGTCATGTTGATCACCTCCTGAAATGGCATCAGTATGTAATATGTCAACCCGTCAGAAAATTAATGAATGGTAAAATTTGATGATCGGCGATTGTCAGGGGTTAGAGTCTTCCTGAAAAGACTTACCGCAATCTATGCCCTTCTTGGCAATGCTTGAAGCCAGCAGGTACAGCCCAACATAGATAGTTGCTCCTGAAAAAGTCCAATTTTAAAAATGGTCTCGGGGAGCCGAGTGGTTTTGTGGATGTCGGTTCCCCCGGATTTCTATTTCTACCTTAGTTTTGAAGCATTTTTGCTGCTCTTTGCAGATTGTGGGTCAGGATTCCGAAGCCGACCCAGCATTTTGAGCCAGCAAAGCCCCGGTACCTGCTGCGGTTCAAACCGTACTTGCGCTTGAGAAGACTAATCTTCGCTTCTCCGGCTGCACGGTAACGCTGCAAGTCCTTAAACCATTTTTCGTTTTCGTACTCCGTGCGGGCAATGCCTTTCTTGCCCTTTCGCGGCAAGCTGGCTCGCTTTACACCAAGTTCAGTAATGGCTGCTTCATTCTTCTTGCTTGAGAAGCCGCGGTCGGTGGCTACGGCCTGCGGTGCTTTGCCGAACTGCTTGATATGTGCTTCTATGGCGGGAACAAGCAATTCGTCATCAGAGGGATTTCCCTCGTAGACGGCGTAACCGGTGACGAAGCCGCTTTCCGTCTCGTCGATTCGCACCTTGTATCCGAACTCCGTGCCTTTGGCTAGCTTGCCCTTCTTGATCGGCCTGGCTTCGGGGTCAAAGAAGCTGACGATACGATCGGCGATGATACGATTGCCGGAGACGACCTGTCTGGCTTGTTCCAGCAGTTTCCCGGTAAGCTCGACCGCCGCCGACAGTTTTGCTTTGCTTTGCTGAACGGCCGTTTTGCCCTTGTCTTGCAGTTTTTCTACGACGCTTTGTGCACCCTTTACGACGCTGTCGGTTACTTCGATTACGCTTTGCGTAATCTTGTCAACTTCTTCCCACGATTCCCGTGTGCGACGCCGCAGTACTTTGGCGATGGACAGAATCTTTTCTTTAACTTCAGCCGTACGATCTTCAAAGCCTTGAACGGCGTGGGAAGCGACCTTGCGGATTTTCTGAATCATTCGCGTGATGACCTTCACACCATCCTGCAATAGCGTAGCATCTGTCGGGTGATGAATGTCGGATTCCACGACAGTCGTGTCTGTACGGAATTTACGGGTTTTCAGAATCGCTTTTTCTTCACACTGTTTGATAAGCGCAGCGTTGATGTCCTGGGCGATTTTATCGCCGTAGCGTTTGCGGGCATAGATGAGCGTGGACGGATCCGGCATCTTCTCATCGATGGCAATACGGCAGAACATTCGCCAGGTGATGCTGTCGCCAACTTCCTTCACGAGCGACTCGTAGCCCAAATTATATTTGTGTTTCAAGACCATAAGACGGATGTACTTCTCGATCGCCAGCGTAGGGCGACCGCTCTTCTTGCCTTTCGGATGCAGCTTCGCGAATGGTTGAAGAAATTTTTCGTCGTCCAGCAAGCGATCGATGATGGCAAGTTCGGCCGGCAGCGTTCTAACAGCTTCCGGAAGAATCGCATCCCACATCGTTATTTGCTCGTCACGAAGTTTCAACATTTTCATCACCTCAAGGAAGGATTCCCGAGGCTCTGCGTTGAACTCCTTAAACAAAGGAATTCTTCCCTCGGGGATGGATGGATTGTTATCTGGACAATAACAATTTCCATTTTGAGGTGCCGAATTCCTTTTTATTTTGTCAAAATAGCCCGACTTTTTCAGGGGTAACTAGATAGGAAACGAATATATATGTTCCAGTGAACGGGGTGGTATAAATCGGCCATTTGTGAGATCGGCTCGGCCACAAAAGCGGAAAATCCCCCAAATAGGAGAGCTTTGAACAACGGATGTATGCCAGACTTATACTGGTGTAAGAACATAACCGTGACGGGAAGAAGTGAAAAATTCCATGGAAAATTGGCAGGCATGAACGGTATGACTTCCCAGTGATAATGCTAGAGTCCAATGGCAATCCCAAGCTGGTCCAGCCACGATGACACGATAATCATCGTAAACCCGGATAGGAGAAACTGTCCCGTAGCTCTCTTGTCCCGGAATCCGATCCAAAATAGCCAGGGGCATATCGATAAACCTACTCCCAACCACCATTGCCGCGTAAACAGTACGTGAGTGCGCCAAATGTCAGTCATGTTGCGGTGTGCTTCAACAATCAATTGATAGGCTTGTTCGATTGCATGATGAATCTGATTTTCGTCCACCGATGCCACCCCTTTCCGTTATCTGGATACCCATCATTTGCTCTTCTGTTGACAAAACGATGCACCAGCGATTTCATTTCCATACCCTGCACAGAACCCGGCACCGGTCATTTATTATCCGTCAAGGCCATATTTGGGGACAATGACGGATATGTGCCTGCTTTATATACGCGAGTTTCCATGCAGTATATTCGACGTTACAAATACGCCAACCGGCGGCAGCGAAGTTGAAGACGGTTGGGGTGGGACATAGCCGCTATACTCCGGCAAGCTTATATCAGTTGTCGCTACCCAGGTTCCATATTCGCCCGCCTGTAAAGAGGGGGGTAGCATCCGCAGACGTCCGGTGAGAACCAGATGCCGAAGTTGAATCTGGACATCGTCATAGATGGTTAAATGGCCGGAGTAGGCGGCGTAGGGGGAATGAAACGTGATCTGCTGCGCGCTTTCATTCCAGCTTCCTTCAATCGGAATCGGCGTTCCGCGAAATTGGATGGTGCCTTGAAATTGTTGGTCCGGCAAAACACGCATCACGAGTTTGCCCCACACAACCGGTCTTCCGGCGACAGATGCATGAACTCCCCATATGGAAAAGGGAGGTAAACTCTTTGTACTTGTTTGAGCCGCAACGGACATGATTCATCACTCCTCAAAGTTGGATCACGTCATTATATGCTTCCTCGGAAAAAATGCCAGTCACTAGGCATGAATTCTTTACAGATAACCGAACATGATTAAGTAAAAGAATATGGACAGTATCGTCATCGGGATGCTCCAAACCCGCTTTGTATGATGAAAGCGAAGCATCAGAAACATGTGTACATCAAAGAAAAGCGACCACCAGCAATTCCAGCCGTGGGAGTAGGTAATATAACCGAAGCGATATCCAACCCATTCTACACCGATATAGATCAGCACCCATTTTGCAATGTGAACCGCAGCCTTCCATTCGACTTCCGGAAAACGAGTCAGGTAGAGAAAGCAGTCAAAGGATAAATGCAAAAGGTGTGCAGCATAACAATGCCGGTATGGGATCCGGTTCCAGACGCCACACATAAAATTTTTCATGCGAAAAAATTTCGTAAAGCAATTGACAACAAGAAATGTACAACAGCGTAGGATAGCACTGGGGAAACTGTGTCCACCGCCCCCATCTCCACGCCGCCCATACTGTCCACAAAGCAATGGTTAAATGGATACTCATCCCGCACCTTGTCATTTGATGGCGTCTTTCACTTATATCGGTTGTTTCTTAATGCAGACGGGTTTCGAACAAAATTGTTTCAGTCCATCCCAGTTGCCCCAGATGCAATTTTTGCATCGATTCGGTTGTCTTGGGCCGGATATAGTCCGGTTTTCAACGCTTGTACTGAATGTTGGTGACATGCAGGCATCCGCCTTTCCAGATTTATGCAAACAGCATTTAATTTGTCCAGAAACGAATCATCCTATTCCGCCAAGAAGCAATCCGCATCGTGAAAGTTCCGCTTTGATCCCACCTATGCGTGTCCCTACCGGATCAAAACTCAGCTACAGGCTGGTCGCTGCGCATGCGAGATCTACAATCCGCAGGGAACTTGCTGTTTGGGTAATGTAAGCGCTTTTGTACGCGGCTCCAAACGTTCCATGTCATGAAGACGCGTTAATTGGCGAGCGACACAGGGCGCGCGAGTAGCGTCTTCATCGCCGGTCCGCATGCGAATCGAGCATCCCGGTATGCTCCAGCTTCAGCGAAACATGGATCGTCACGTCCATCACCGGCCATCGTTTGTTCCACTGCTCACGGGTGAATGGCCGTTCCTTCCATCCTACCGTGTGCATGCCCAGGCCGAACGGATCGACAGATAACGACTGGGTTCGATCGATGACCTTCTTCAGCTTCTCCTGGATTCTCCGTTCAAGCATGCGCTCGAACTCCTGCAGTTCACGTGAGCTGTCCGTCTTCTGTCCAGCGGGGACTTCTTCCACCCGTCCTTTAAGCATCACGTCAATATGAACGTTCCGGAACGAATCGGTAAAACCAATTCGCCGCTCGGTTTTGATACTGCCAAGCACGACATCCGCCTCCGTTAGCGGCACTGTCTTTTGAATCCTCTTGTTCTCACGCAGCATTTGGAAAAAGACGTCATCGGACAGCGGAATCTTCCCAACCATCTTATCCCCACGGAACAGCGCCGTCCCGGAATAACGAAGTTCATTGTTCGCGACCGAGTAATAGGGAAGAACCGGATCGGCATAAGGGTTGTACATCTTGGCCAGAAATTCATGCAGGTTGCTTGTCGTCAATTGCCCTTGCTTTTCGTAGTGCGCAAACATTTTGTACAGATACAAGTCGATTTGCTCCTGCCCGCTCTGCAGTTGCCTGTTCAGATATACGATCATATCGCCACTCTCAACAGAGAGAAATACGCGGCTGGAAATTTCGGGATCACGCAGTAACGTATCGAGCAGAGACGTCAGCCCCCGGTTAGCCATGGCTTCGGAGAAGAAAATCATTCGGATCTGCCCCCCTTTCGTTTCCCGGTAATACTTCAAGTTTCGTAAGTATCTCCCCTCGATTAACGTATTGGACGGTCGTTGTAATCACGCTCTTTTTCTCTTTCTTCAGCGGGGGCATGATGGTAGACAGTTTTACGGATCCGTCGTTCCCTTCATCCAGATAAAGCAATACAACCGGCGATATTTCCTCAATGGTATTTATCGACAAACGAGCAACCGCCGAGAACAAGCAACGCCAGTAATAGAAGAAGCGGTTTATGACGAGCCGCCGGCATGTCGATTCCTCCATGTCCTGCGAATCGTGATCCATCCCAAGAGGAAGAATCCAGAAGGCAAAACGGTATACGAGCTGGCATCCAGCCATGAAAGCCATGTGATCCACTCCTTGGCTTTCCATTCATCCGGCCATATCCAGCGACCGGCCATCCATGTCAGCAGAAGCATGACGCAGAACGCCAGCCAAATAGGCGCTCTTCCTGCTGAAAGACGACTGCGCGCAAGACATTGGATTGCTCCCGCCGCATACAGGAGCAGAATAGCGACGACGTAAACGACGGAAATGGCGTAGGCCGGAATCAGGATCATTTCCAGCCGTTCGGCGAAAGGAAGCTGAACATACCGGATCAGATCGACGATCGGCAAGTCTTGCCGCTGCAAATAATCGGATCCGTAAAACGTCAGGCAAATGACAAAAAAGAATATATACTCGAATGCGGTAAATGCATTGGCGGCAATTAGAGCCGTTTGCGTCTACCGCCTCTTTCGGCAATGCCAACATATATTCGGGACCGGAGAAAGCCGCCCATCGTAAGAAAGGTTTGCCAAGCTCCCATGGGCATGTGCTCCGGAAGAAGAGGGAGCAGATGGCGGTATTCGGCAGCCGGCGAAAACGCGAACGGCACGTAAAGGAAGGTAACCCATATCGTGCCGACAAACGCAATGATCGCAAAACGAACGGTCTTCTCCATGCCCAATCGAGCCAGGTATACGCAAGCACACAATAGCAGGATGCCAAACAACGTAGCATTTAAGGCGGGAAACAAAATATGGTGCACAATATCGACATAACCCATCATCAGCACGATGCCTTTCATCAAAACAGCGAACAGACCCGCAAGCAAAAACAGGAAAGACACCGCCGGTCCCAACGCGCGGACGATTCCGAGGTAACCGCCGGGCGTTTCTTTCCATGCAAAACAGCGGGCAATCATCAAAATGTTAAGGTGCGAGCATCCCGCCGCCAGCAGGATGAGGGCGATCATGACCGGCTCTGCAAGCACACTGGGCAAATATAGAAGGTAATATAACGTTTGCATCCGGTTCGCCCAGAAGGCGAGGGACAAGAAGCCCAAGTGCGCTGAAATCGAAAACAAACCGGCCGAACCTACACGAGAAGCCATCAAGGTTTCCTCCCGGAAACGCGCATCCGCTGCAGCGGTTTCAAATAAGCCGGTCTTGTACGCATCCGGGACAGCGGCGAGCGAAACACAGTATCCTTCCAGTCGCTTGCAAAAAAAGGGCTAAGCGGAGACAAATACGGTTGTCCGAGCGAAGTCAGCCCGTACAGGTGGATGCACAGCCAGAGCAAACCAAACCCGATGCCCCACATGCCAAGCCAAGCCGCCAGAACGAGCAGGGTAAATTGGAGCAGCTTGCTCGCGTTCGTCATCAAATAATTGGGTACGAGAAACGAGGCGATAGCGGAGATGGCGATCACAATGACCATCACATTGCTTGCAATTCCTGCTTCCACGGCCGCTTGACCGATGACAATACCGCCCATGATGCCGAGCGTCTGGCTGGATTTGGTCGGCATGCGCAAACTGGCCTCCTTTAATATCTCCAGCGTCAGCAGCATGAGCAGCGCTTCCCAGAACGGAGTATACGGAATTTCACTGCGGGATTGCATCAGGACAAACAACATCTCCAGCGGAACCATCTGATAATGGTGAACCGTCACCGCCACGTAAGCGGGGGTCAACAACAGGGCGACCACAAACGCGACAAAACGAAGCCCCCGCAGGAAGCTGCTCACCATCCATCGGTGAACGTAATCCTCCGGGGACTGAAACATATCAAAGAACGTGATGGGCGCTACAAGCGCAAACGGGGTATTGTCCACCAGCCAGACCACTTTGCCGCTGGCCAGCGCCGCGGCCAGCACGTCCGGACGGTCCGTCTGTTGAAATTGCGGAAAAACGCTGTTGACGTGGTCCTCCATCAATGCGGAGATATGGGAGGAATCGAGAAGAACATCGAAATCAATATGTTTCGTCTTGTTCTCAGCGATCCGCACCAGTTCCGGATTTACAATGCCTTCCATGTACAGCAGCACAACGGAGATTTTGCTTAGCGATCCGACCGTCCATTTCTTTGACTTTAGGCTTGCTACGCGCAGCCGGCGGCGGATTAAGGTCAAGTTTTTGTCAAGCTACTCGTTCAGGCTGTCTTTGGGACCGTACACAATCGATTCCTGCTCGGAAAAATCGATGGCGCGGCCAAGTTGATTCTGCTTTTTGACTGCGCAAACGTTCCCGATTTCATCAAAAACAAGAATTCCTTCCTGCAGGACGAGCTCTTCGGCTTGCTTCAGCGTCGTTACGTTCACCCGATCTTCAGAGATCACCTTTTGTCCTGCTTGTTCGTCCGGGGCGTGCAAAAGGGGAAGCACGACGTCGCTTTCGACCTGTTTTTGATCCACAAAGGAACGGATGTAGAACAGCTTTACTTTCCGCCCTCCCGTTTCCAACTCATGCACTTGTGCATCGTGAATATCATGAAACAATTGCTGCACGTGCTGCGGAGACAAGTTGCCTGCGGGAGGTTGAGTGTCGGCGTACAGCTTTTGTCTTGCTTTTTAAACCAGCCGATCCAACGCATCGGCTCCCCTCCTTTCGCGTTTGGTCCATGTAATATTTTCCCCGAAATGACAAAAACCATACCTCGCAGTTCCGGGTTGACGGCAAAGCTGAGATGATGAGCCGGTTCGTGAAAAAACCACCGGTTTTCCTACCGGTGGCTTGAATCGCGAACATTTCGCAAACACTGATTCTCCCAGTTGTTGCAGAAGTCCTCATACACTTGCTCGACTCCGCTGTCGGATATCATGTGTCTGGCCAGAAAGTCGTACCAGAACTGATCGAAAGACAAGGGCATCCGGGTTCCATATTGGGAACGAAGGGTTACATAACGGTCCCAGATTTTGATTCGGAATGCTGCCAATTCATCACATCGCTCCATGTCGGTTCGCCTTTAAGCGGCGCTTGTATCGCTGGATATTTCTGACGTTTTCGCTCTTTCTTCGGCCAGCTTTTGAAATTGTTTCGCTCTTTCCAGATGAAAGGCACGCAATTGGTCGTGATATTGAGCCATTTTCATGTGCCAGTCGTACATTTGCCTGACATAAGCGGCGTGGTCATGCGTAAACATGGGCATTGCCTGTTTAGTAAACTGCATTCGAAACCATTCCTCCTTGGGTAGGTGAATTTTGAACTTACAGCATCAGTCTATGGCAGACGTGAAGAAGCGACAACGGCATCCGCCCGGTTTCCGGTCATTTTTATCGGGTTGTTTGTCTATACGCAGGCGGAAACACAACCTTCCTTACTTCGGCATAGGCTAAATGGTAACGAGAATGAGGAGGAGATTTCATCGTGTATGCTTATCCGAATGGAATGTACAGGGAAACGGCAAATCCCGCATTATCCACAGTAACCTTGGTTGACCCGTATTTTCATCACACCTTGCGCTCGCTTCAAGGAAAGCCGGTGGTTATTGAAACGTTTCGGGACCCTGTTCGGGGTACGATAACCGACGTGAAACCGGATCATGTCCTGCTGCAAACAGACAATTCCCCATTTTTTCTGCGCACGCAGCAAATGATTTGGGTTATGCTCTCTTAGCGCTCCGGCGCGGCATGAGACAAACGTCCCCTGTCATAAACAATTCGGTAAGGGGATGATGTCCACCATGTTCAAGCGCATCAATCGATTGCCCATTGCATTGCCTGTTTCCAAACATCCGGACGCTAACGCCGCCGCGGCCGTGCAGGAACTATTAGGCGGCCGTTTCGGGGAGATGTCTACGTTGAATAATTAGGGCTTGCTGAACAAGATTCGTTCCATTTACACCCAACGTAAGTCTCTAAACCCAAGCAGTCTGAAAAAATGCAAAAAGAGAACACGCAGTCGCCGCTCCAGATTCATGACCAGAAACTGAAGGGCGATGACGGTCAAACTGGTTTCGGCGCCACGCGCCCGAATGCGACCTAGGCCCAATTTGCGCTTGCCTTCTCCAAATTTTCCTTCGATCGCATTACGCTGTACAGCGTCCTGGCGCTCTTGCCGACGATCGGCGACTTCACTTTGCTCTTTCGAGGGTCTGCCGAGCTTCGGGCCACTAAGGCGAATCCCTAGCGTTTTGCAATAGTTCAGGTTGTCTCGATTGCGGTAGATTTTATCGGCTAGAATGACGGCGGGATAATACCCGAATCGCTGTTTGTACGCTTCCACCGATGCTTGCAGCGTGGTTGCCTCGTTGAAGCTGTCCCATTGTGCCGTTTCGATCCAAGCGTAACCGTCCACCAGACTGGCGGCGATTTTGGCGCCGAACTCCACGTTCGCTCCAGCTTTGCCTCGAACCATCGGACGTACATGCGGCTGTTCGATACTCACGATGCGATCGGCGACGATATGTGTCTTCTTCTCCATCATTTCGCGCTGCTGACGGTAGAGCTCCGAGATGATCAGAAGCTGGCGATAGTGTCTTTTGCTCAGTTCCGTGAGAGGCGTATACTTCACGAGGGCTTCAATAATCCGCAGATTCCGTCCCACGTAGCCAAGTTGCTTTTTGATCGCTTTGCGGATCACCTTGCCCGATGCCTTGCGTTGCTTGGAAACACTCAGGTACGATTTTCTGGCTTTCTCGCGGTACGTGCGCGGCTTCTCCATCGCTCCGACATGGGGACGGTGCAGTACGTCGATGATGTCTTCCAGGATTTCACGGGCGTGATTCAGCAGCCCCAAGTCAGTCGGATACTTGATGTCCGCAGGCGCGCATGTCGCATCCAGCATGAGGGTGCCCTTGTTCATGACTTCCGCTGTCGGTGCGGCTGTAGATGGCAGGACGTGTAGCTTTTTCGCCATGTTGCGGGGTTTCTTCGCCACAACAGGGGGCTCCTCGGGAATAGAGAAAGCGTCCCCTACCTCCATGGTGAGCTGCGAGCCGCCCGCGTCGTTGTCGTCGTCATCGCGATCTCGCTTGGACGATTTCGGTTTCGCCTCGACCTCTCGCTCTGCTTGCAGCGCGGCTTGGGCGATCCAGTCGTTGACTTCAGCTAGGATTTCCAAGCCGAGCCGTTCCCGAAAATGCGTGAGCAGGGAGTGATGAAACGGCACTTCATCGACATACGCAGTGTAGCCCAAGAAGAACTGCAAATATGGATTTTCCTGGATTTGTAAGGTGGTCTCGCGGTCACTTAAACCAAGGCGCTCCTTGATGATGAGCGAGCCGAGGGCGATACGTGCCGAGTACGCCTTTTGGCCGATGGCTGGGGACTTGAACGAGCTCACATATTTCTCTTCTACTTTGTCCCAAGGGATGATCGCCGCAAGCTGCACCCACCGATTGGTTGGATTTAATTTTCCGCCAAAGGGCAAATAGAAGTTTTCCAACAAGTCTGCCATATCTCGATTCAGCACGAACACTTTCGCTCACTCCATCTGCAAGGTTTTTTACCGATTTTCCGTGTTTTCTTTGCAGATGAATTCGACAAAAGTGCCTCTAAACCCTTGTGAGATAAGGATTTTTTGATTTTTCAGCAAGCCCTAATTAGGGCTTGCTGAACAAGATCCATCCCAGTCTACACCCAACGTAAGCCTCTAAACCCAAGCAGTTTGAAAAAAGGCAAAAAGAGAACCCGTAGTCGTCGCTCCAAATTCATGACCAGAAATTGAAGGGCGATGACGGTTAAACTGGTTTCGGCACCACGTGCATGAATGCGACCCAGTCCCAATTTGCGCTTGCCTTCTCCAAACTTTCCTTCGATTGCATTGCGCTGTGCGGCGTCCTGCCGCTCTTGCCGACGATCGGCGACTTCACTTTGCTCCTTCGAGGGCCTACCGAGCTTTGGGCCACTAAGGCGAATCCCAAGCTCTTTGCAATAGTTCAGATTGTCTCGATTGCGATAGATTTTGTCAGCCAAAATGACGGCGGGGTAATACCCAAATCGCTGTTTGTACGCTTCCGCCGATGCTTGCAGCGTTGTTGCCTCGTTGAAGCTGTCCCACTCAACCGTTTCGATCCAAGCGTATCCATCCACCAGACTGGCGGCGATTTTGGCGCCGAACTCCACGTTCGTTCCAGCTTTGCCTCGAACCATCGGACGGACATGCGGCTGTTGGATACTCACGATACGATCAGCGATGACGTGTATTTTCTTCTCCATCATTTCGCGCTGCTGACGGTAGAGTTCCGAGATGATCAGAAGCTGACGATAGTGTCTTTTGCTCAGCTCCGTGAGAGGCGTATGCTCCACGAGTGCTTCAATGATCCGCAGATCCCGTCCCACGTAGCCCAGTTGCTTTTTGATCGCTTTGCGGATCACCTTGCCCGATGCCTTGCGTTGTTTGGATACGCCCAGATATGATTTTCTGGCTTTCTCGCGGTATGTGCGCGGCTTCTCCATCACTCCAATATGGGGATGGTGCAGTATGTCAATGATGTCTTCGAGGATCTCACGCGCGTGATTCAGCAACCCCAAATCCGTCGGATACTTGATGTCTGCAGGTGCGCATGTCGCATCCAGCATGAGGGTCCCCTTATTCCTCACGTTCGCAGTCGGTGCTGATGCTGGTGGCAAGACATGGAACCTTTTAGCTATGTTACGGGATTTCTTAGCTGTTGCGGGAGTTTCCTCAGGAATGGTGAGGGCTTCCCCTACTTCCATGGTGAGCTGCGAGCCACCCGCATCGTTGTCGTCGTCATCACGATCTCGTTTGGACGATTTCGGTTTCGCCTCGGCCTCTCGTTCTGCTTGCAGCGCGGCTTGGGCGATCCAATCGTTCACTTCAGCCAGGATTTCCAGGCCGAGCCGTTCCCGAAAATGCGTGAGCAGGGAGTGATGAAACGGCACTTCATCGACATACGCGGTGTAGCCCAAGAAGAACTGCAAATACGGATTCTCTTGGATTTGCAAGGTCGTCTCGCGGTCGCTTAAACCAAGGCGCTCCTTGATAATGAGCGAGCCGAGAGCGATACGTGCAGGGTACGCCTTTTGGCCGATGATCGGTGACTGGAACGAGCTCACGTATTTTTCTTCTACTTTGTCCCAAGGAATGATCGACGCAAGCTGGACCCAACGATTGGTTGGATTTAATTTCCCGCCAAAGGGCAAATAGAAGTTTTCCAGCAGGTCTGCCATATCTCGATTCAACACGAACATTTTCGCTCACTCCATCTGCAAGGTTTTTTACCGATTTCCCGTATTTTCCTTGCAGATGAATTCGACAAAAGTGCCTCAAAATCCTTGTACGATAAGGATTTTTTGATTATTCAGCAAGCCCTAATTATTTGGTCCAATCTTCAAATTTTCGCAGCAAAAAAAAAGCTGAAGCCCTTTTATGAACTTGTGGCCAGCATTACGGCGGAGGAGGTTGGCCATGTGGAATTGGTGATGAATTCCATTAATTTGTGCCTGTCCGGTTCCACATTTCCGGCAGATCCGGATGAGGCCCCTCTGCGCAACGGGGTTGACAAACGCAATACCTACCATTTTATTGCAACGGCTCAAACCTCGTTGCCCGGCGATTCGATGGGCAAAGCATGGAACGGTGATTATGTCTTTAACAGTGGCAATCTGGTACTTGATCTGCTTCATAACTTTTTTCTCGAATGCGGCGCCCGCACCCATAAGATGCGTGTGTACGAGATGACAGATCATCCTGTCGCCCGCGAAATGACGGGTTACTTGCTGGTCCGCGGGGGAGTTCATGTGCTTGCTTACGCGAAGGCGCTCGAAATCATGACCGGAGTCGACTTAAAAAAAATGCTCCCTATTCCCAATCTTGAGAATCGGGCATTTGATGCGACCCGCAAATACGAAGAACAGGGAATTCATCGAAAGTTATATACGTTTAGCGATTCAGACTATGAAGATATCGCTCAAATCTGGAAAGGATCCCACCCGTCCGACGGAGAGCGATTGGAAGTCGTCAGAGGAGTTCCCCAAGGAGGGAAGTGCCCAATCTTGAAGAAGTGCCGGAAGAATTTGCCCCTGGCATCTCGAATGAGGATTTTATGCAGATTGCCCAACGGCTGCAAAAGCTCGCCGGATTGTAAGGTGTTGCGTTCCTATACGGGTAAGGGTTGCTGCTTATATGGCATGTATACGAAACCTTTATTTATTTCTATTAGCCGTGCGCGACTCCCAGCGTGCGGCTCGTCACATGGTGGCGGTCAAGCACAAGCCTTTATTTGAATGGTTTCAATTGCCTATCCCTTAGTTCTTGAATTTTATTTTCTAAATATTCGATACGAGATTTTAGTTGTGCTTTCTCTATGACATGTTTTCTGCATATTTCCAGAAGTTTCTCGTTCTTTTCCTTCTCATTCTGAAGCGCCTGCTTAACTTTTTCATACCGATTCTCAAGCAGTCTTTTGCCGCTTGGTCTGGTTGACGTTTCGATTGCAGTAGCTGCAATTTCTTCTGTCCCTTTTTCAATTTCCATCTGCAACAAAATGGCTTGATCACAGCGTTCCTTAAGATCAGGACGATTATAGATCGTCTTTCGCTCAATGCCAGCTTTTTTAGCAATCGCTGATATGGACAGTTTTTTCTTTCCTTTTCGGAGGTTTGTTATTGCTTGTTCGATACGCTCCAGTGTAACGAGTTTATTTTCTTTAGAAGGGTCACTCATGCCATTCCCTCCCATTCGCTTGGTGTGATATTGTAATCTGAATGATTATCAATTCCGGAATAATTCACCTGGGTTTCCAACTCATCAATAATTCCTACGAGGTATTTTTCAATTGTCTTTAACTTGTTCTCATAAGGACCTCCAGCAGGTGCAGATGCCAATTCGCTACGAATTTTTTTCAACCGGCCTTTATGAACTTCAAGAAAGTCCGGAGTAGTCAAAAAATTGCGGCATCCTAAACATACCCCGTCGCCTTCACAAGGTTCATTTCGCATTGGATGGTGAAGACAAAGTCCATGTGACAAAATTTGAATCTTATGCGCTTTACGCAATTTATCAACTTGTTCGATGGTCTTTCCTTTGAATGGGTTATTTACTTTAAGTTTTTCTTTTATTTGAAGAGCCTGCTTACCAACAAGAACTGCGCCTTCATTGAATACTTTCGCGAACTTGTTCCTTACATCCTCTTGAAGCAGGTGGGTATAGTGCTGTGTACCTCTAATGGACTTGTGATTTAACAATTCCCGTATGGTTTCCAGAGAGGCCCCGCCTTTTAAAGCATACGTAGCGCAAGCGTGGCGGAATGTATGAGATGAAAAATCAGCAATATCTCCATTTTTATATCGGAGATTGTGTTTTTGAAGCCAGGGTCTTAAAAAATTCTTTGACCAATTTGCATGGGAAACTATACCCACGGGATATCCTTTGACATTACGTATTCGATTAAGAAATAAATACGGTAAGCCCGATTCTTTTCTTAACGGATCCGTGTATTTTTCAACTTTCGTAATGGCTTGTACGACAAGGGCATTCGCTGGTTTATACACCCTCGTAGGTTCGGCTTGCAGTTTACCGGTGTTGTATACTAATTTAGTTTCTCCGCCAATTGGCTCAATGGAGGCATTATACATAGTAATGATTTCGCTAATGCGAAGTCCAAGCTGCAATCCAACTACTACGCTAGCTGCAACAAGTATATTTTCGTCCATATCTAAATCACTTACTGCTTTACGCAATATCTGATCGATCAACTGTTCGTCCGAAATTTTATCAATGTTTACTTGCTCTGCTTGCTTGGCATCCTTCTTTAACGCTTTGTTATTAATAATGAGCTCATTGTACATGCCCTGAACAAATCGAACATCTTTTGGAACATCCCAGCCTTTAATATTTCCCTTTAATAAGATTTCTTTTAACGCCAATGCACTTTTCTTGATTGAAACAGAGCTTATTAACTGACCGCTTGTCTCGCTTTTCGCTTCAGGCAAATACGTAAAATACGTCTCCAATAAAATCTGATCAATTTCTGAAAACGACTCCACTTCCGGCGCATATTCTTTTATAACTCAACTTTCGCAGAGCGAAAATCGGTTTAATTGCATGATGTGACTAGACAAACAGCAGATTCAATACGGATGTTGTAAAAATAGAAAAACACCGCTTCGTTTGGTAAAGTGAGAGTGTCGAATCAAACACTACCATACAGAAGAGGTGTCCTCTACATGATAGAGCAAAACGTACAACAGAATCAACTTCCAAATGAAATCAAATCAGCCTTCAAAGAACTGAAAGTGTTGCAACACTTAAGAACAGCGGGCTTCAAAAAGAAATTCGGATATACTTGCTCGTTTCTATTCCAACTTGTCTTTGTGCTCTTGTTTCATCACAAGAACTGGTTTCGTTTGTTGGAAAGCCACAAGGGTGAATCATTTCCTGGCAAGGATGCGGTCTATCGCTTCCTAAATCACAGCGGCTATGCATGGCGCAGATTTCTAACATTGCTTAGTTCCTCCACCATTGGTAAGATTCAGCCGCTGACAGGAGAAAATCGCGTAACCGTATTTGTTGTTGACGACTCCATGTTTGAGCGAAATCGCAGCAAGGCGGTTGAACTGCTTTCCCGATTTAAGGATCATGCGACGGGTTGCTACTACAAAGGATTCCGGATGCTCACGCTAGGCTGGTCGGACGGCCATACGTTTATTCCGGTTGACTTCTCTTTGCTCGCTTCAATCAAGTCGCAAGTGAACGGCATCATGCAGGGGATCGACAAGAGAACGTCCGGCTACAAACGGCGGGTCGAAGCTTTGCTGCCTGCTCCTGAAGTCATTCCAGCGATGATTGATCGTGCGCTTTCGGCGGGCATGCAAGCCTCGTACGTCCTCATGGACAGTTGGTTCACACATGCCCCATTAATCCAAGCGATCCTTGATTGCGGTCTGGATGTGATCGGCATGGTCAAAGCGGACAAGAAACGTTATCTTGTTCGCGGTCGCCGTTTATCCTTGCAAGAGCTTTACTTTGAAGCCATCCCCGTTCAAGGGAAGAACAATGGAATCCTGCGTTCCATTCGTACCGAGTTGTCCCCAGGGATTCCGGTCACAATGGTTTTCGTGCGCCACCGCTCAAAGAAGAAAGAATGGCTTGCGATTCTATGCACTGACCTCTCCATCCCCGAAGAAGAAATAATCCGGATCTACGGAATTCGCTGGGATATTGAAGTGTTCTTCAAGTGCGCCAAATCCTTGCTGCGTCTACAAAAAGAGTTTCAGGGGCGCTCGTATGACTTGCTCATCAGTCATACTACGATTGTCTTTTCCCGTTACATATTGCTGGCGTGGCAACACCGACAAAGCACTGACAACCGCACGCTAGGCGGCTTGTTTCATTTGCTATGCGATGAAGTAAGTCAATTAGATTGGGCAGTAGCCTTAAAGCAACTTATTGAATTGCTCGAGGAAGTCGCTAAGAAAGCCAGTAAGAAGATCACAACACTTATCCAAACACAACTTCAGCATTGGATCGCCGGTTTGCCCAATTACATCAAGGCTTACCTACCGAATTTAAGCTGCGAAAGTTGAGTTTTATAAATTTAGAAAATCGAACAACACCGTCTAAATTTCGTTTGGCAGTTGAAAACTTGCCCGTGGTTAACTCATGATGCATAAACCATTTTATTACTTCTAGCATTTTGGGCTTATCAACAACAAATTCAAAATCAATCATAAGCCTCTTGCCAGACAAATGCTCTACATTAATAAATCCGTTAAAATCCCATACATTGTCTGAGAATTTACTATTACCGCAGCGGAAATCTAATTGGGGCATTAGGGGGTTGTAATCAAACAATTGAAGCTTTATGCTTTCAACCACTCTGCATCGCCTCCAAACGCCCTATAATCGTTTCTAAGGCGTATTCAACAGTCTCAAGATGATTCGTCGTCCCGATATACTCCTGAGCCATATATGCCTCTCTGTTGGCTCTGAGACGATCCAAATGGTCTTTATGAATTGGTAAGTGTTCGGGAGTCGTGATAAACTTAGGACAGATCACGCACATATTAAATTTAGAGCATATCTTGCCCTCATTATTTATCGGCTTCTGACAAGCCCCATCAGGCAATGAAGCAGACAATAGCGTTTCCGTGTCGAGATTCTTTCCTTGACCAAGTTCCTTCTCATTGATTTCCTTGACTATCATGCCAATAAATCCAAGCTTTTTATATTCGCTTTCAACTTTTGGATTTTGGACTTTTGCATATAAGCTTGTGGAGTGCAATGATTCGTGACCTAGATATTCTTGAATTTCAAACATGCTCATGCCCTTATTTAGCATGTCCGTTCCAAGCGTATGCCTAAATGCGTGAAAGGTTAATGGGTATAATTCGCCATTGTTATCTCTGATATCATGCTTTTTGACAAACCGATAAAGTTTATCTCGAAATATTTTTTGGAGCAGTCTGGCGTACCGTATATTCCGTTTTTGCCAGTAAAGACAAATGTAGTTTGTTGCAAGTTCTTTCCTGGCCACTTCTGAGTATTGTTCAAGTAGTTGAACTGCCCGTTTGACTCGATTTGATACGGGGATATATCTGTCAGCCTTATTTTTCGGAGAGAAAACATACAATACGGGTTTTCCTGTAAAATCTTCAGTTATACAACCCTCGGTTAGGTCCAAAACCTCTGAAAGCCTTATTCCCGAATCGATGCCGATCTCCACAATAGACTTCAAGAGGATGTTATTCTCCTTTTTTAAAGCTATTTCAATCTGTTCCATTACATTATCGGGTATATACCTTGTCCTTAAAACATCATCTTGCTTCAGTGCTTGGTACTCATCTCCATCAAAAACCTGTCCCTCCGGAAAACCATCATACTCAAAAAACTGCCCATGTTCTACTACCCATTTTAGTGCAGACATAGCAACCGATCTTGTAGAGTTTGCTAAATGAATCTGTTGTAAATAATAAATATACATTTGAGTAATTTGGTGCGATAAATCGGCATAATCCATAATTTTCAAGTTGTATTCTTTCAGGAATTCAAAGAACCGTTTCAATGAATAATTATATCGATACAGTGTTTCGACGCTCGGCTTCCCTAGACTCATGCATTCAATTGTTATTTGCTTATGTATTTTCTTGAACCATTTATTTGGCAAATATGAAAATTCAAAAGATAATTTATCACCATAACTCGATTGATACGGAACCTCCCATCTATCAGTTTTTGTATCAACTGTTGAAATATACGCTCTACTCAATTCAACTCCGCGCTCCTTCTCTGACGCATGAAGCTTTCATATGCCGTTGTTTTCGCTTCAAGCGACAAATGTTGATACTTACTCGTAGACTTAACATCATTATGACCTAACCTATCTTGGACATAACGCATATCAAATCCCGATTCGGTGAGTTCGGTTCCATGGGTGTGCCTAAGCATGTGAGGAGTGCATTTTATACCCACTTGTTCAGATAGCTTATTGAAGAGCTTTGTTATCGTATCGCGGATCATATATTGGCCAGGGCTGGTTTCATGATTCACAAATATCGTAAGATGTTTTCCATCATCAGGGCGATGATACAAGATATAATCCTCTATGGCAAAGACAATATCTCTGCTGACGGGTATTTCCCTTTCTAGTGATTTGATGTTGTGGTCTTTATGGTATAGTGGATCATGCTCTTTTACCTTTATAACCCCAACTTTTGTTTGAATCTCATAATCACCTATACGAAGACCTAATGCCTCACTAATCCGGCAACCCGTTTCATAAAGAAATCTGAACAATAACTGATTTCGGGCATTTAAGCTCTCATCTGACTGTAACATCTCAAGTCCTTGATAGAGCTTTTCAACCTGTTCCCGAGTCAAACGCTTACCCTTAACTGATTTTTTCTCTTTAACTCGGAAGAAATTAAAACCCATATCTTTACGACTAACTTTCTGAACTAGGAAATGTCTGTTTTTTGAATCATCTTTATAAGTTAATGGGTTCTCCGTCACAAAGCCCCCAATCACTTCATAAAATCGATAAAATGAGGCTATTGTTGCCATATACTTATTCTTTGTCTTTGCAGATTTCTCTTTGTCCGTCTTTCCGACTTTCGTTTTCAAATACTCAAGCCAAGAAAACATATCCGCTTTCCTAACCTCGTAAAATTTAAGCCCCATTTCGTTTAACCAAGTGAAATATTCCTTTAAGTCTCTACTATAACCTTCGATTGTGTTCTCAGAGTGCCCCTTCTCTTCTAAATAGTGAAGAAACAATGTTATTTCCTCGACAATGTTGTAGTCCTCATCCACAACTACTACATTTCGTTTTCCGGCCTCATTGAGAGTTTTTTCAATTTTCAGATTGCCCATATTCATCACCACCAAGATCAATACTATATGATGTTCAGCCAATGTTTTCCCACTTTAACCGAACTTGAGTGTATATATCATCCATCATCTATTATTATGGAGCTAATTGTCAATTATCATAGTTGAGTTCCGGCTAAACTCAAGAAACAAAAGGAACGATTCGCATATGCAATGCTCTTCCGCCGCGGGTATTCTTTTGTGCTGCCATAGAAAAAGGTGTGTTGCCATAAGGCCAACACACCTTTTTCCTAGATATTATCCGTTGTGTACGGAAGCAACGCTACCGCCCTAGCACGTTTAATTGCAACTGTTAAAGCACGTTGATATTTTGCGCTTGTTCCAGTCACACGGCGAGGAAGAATCTTCCCCCGTTCACTAATGAACTTTTTAAGAACTTCCGTATTTTTGTAATCAATATGAGTAATTTTATTGACTGTAAAGTAGCAAACTTTTCTACGTTTACCTTTGCCACCTCTACGTGGAGCAAACTTTCTTTCGCCACGTTCTTCGTCATTTCTTTGTGCAAATGCCATTGTTATACTCTCGTTCCTTTCATTATGCATATTGGTCAAACGTAATAAGCTTTCTCTGGCTATCCCCAACTTCTCACTACGGGGCTGTACCCACATCTTGAAATAAGGATGGTCATCATCACTAGACTACATAGACTGTCATAACATATTACACATTTTACTCAACATCGTGCGATCTTAATAAACCGTGGATGCTGGTCGTAAATGAAGATTACCATTACACAGTTAAAATGCTTTAAAACCCCTTGATTTTACTGAGGTCTTAAAGCATTTTCTTGCTCTCAGATGTTACGCTCTCTAAAACGGCAAATCATCATCAGAAATATCAATCGGTTTTCCATCATCCTGGAAAGGATCCTGCTGTTGGCTGCGTCCTCCGCCGTAACCTCCACGGTAGCCGCCTCCATCGCCGCCGCTGCCGGCACCCATTCCCATACCCTCATCGCGATTGCCGCTGTTAGCCGACTCCAGAAAGCGCACATTGTCCGCAATGACTTCCGTCACATAAACGCGACGTCCTTCATTGTTATCATAGCTGCGTACCTGAATACGGCCTTCCACTGCTGCCAAACGACCTTTGCGAAGATAATTCGCACAAGTCTCCGCGAGTTGGCGCCAAGTTACGACCGGAATAAAATCCGCTTCTCTTTGGCCTTGATTATTTGAGAAAGGTCGGTCAACTGCAAGTGTAAACTGGGTTACAGCCACACCTGCGGGCGTATAGCGCAGTTCAGGGTCACGTGTCAGTCTTCCGATCAGAATCACACGATTCAGCATGTATTTCCCTCCCGGATCCGTTGCAACGTACAGCCGTGATTTCCGTTGTCCGTTGTCAACAAACTCAATTACGGCACTGGAGCCTTAAGCTACGTCTTTGACGATCAGGTATCGAATGACTTCGTCGGAAATCTTCAATACACGGTCAAGCTCGCTGACGACTTCACTATTAGCGTTGAATTGAACCAACACATAATGACCGTCACGATGCTTGTTGATCTCATACGCAAGACGGCGCTTACCCATCAGATCGTGCTTCGTAATTTCGCCACCGTTGTTGATGATGTTTTGGAACTTCTCCACCGTAGCCTGAACCGCTTCTTGTTCCAGATCAGGACGGATAATGTACATCACTTCGTATTTGCGCATGTTGCCACCTCCTTTTGGACTAAAAGGCCTCTGATTCGGCTTGTACCGTCAGAAGCAAGGAGCGAGAATGTTTTCCTAAACTCGCACCATAATACTATAGCAAAAATAGAATGCCAAAGCAAGAGAAACCATCACACGATCATGCTTTTTTAACAGGGCAGGATGGTAATTATTAACCCTAATGCTAAAGTCGTTTTGTGGAAAATCTAACAATACACCAACAACAGGAGGTGACCCGCCATGGGTGAATGGTCGCAATTCCGTCCTGGCGACAGGGCGCCGAACGACGGCGAGTATATGGAAGTTGGCGAAAATGCCTTCCATATGGGCATTAACAATCCCAAAATGATCACATTAAAAAAAGGGGAACGCTTCCCCGAAACCACCAATCATAACCGAAAGTGGAAAAAAGTGTTTCGGGGCTGACCCCCTCTCCCCGACCGCCGCGGAATCGGAAGGCGCGTCGGGGAACCAATAACTTCATGTAAATGACAACTCAAAAGGAGATTACGATATGCGATATAAATATACCCTTATTCTTACCATTATCGGTGCCGCGCTCTGCCTGATCCATTATATCGGACACGAATACGACCCGATTTATTTACTGTTTTACTCTCTCAGCGTGCCGGCCTGGTTTTACCCTATCTTCACTTATACGGACGTAAACCCCCTGCTTCTCTATTTTCTCACGACTTTGTCGTGGACCGTCATGGGTTACGTCATTGACCGCTTCTCGATTTACCGCCAATCCCGCAGTCAATAGGCCTTCCAGGCATAGACCCAATCCATGTTGGAAACATGGCCGGGTCTTTTGGTTATGGCTGCAATTTTTTTCTACACTATTAAAATGAAGCCCTTGAGCTATATACCACTCATTTGCAGCAGCAGGTTATGGGATATGTGGATAACCCCGGCATATCCGGCAAAGCAAAACTTTTCAACATGTGATTAACTTTTGGGTTAGACGAACTGATATTGTCCTGTTGATAACTTAATTAGGGCTTGCTGAACAAGATCCATCCCAGTCTACACCCAACGTAAGCCTCTAAACCCAAGCAGTTTGAAAAAAGGCAAAAAGAGAACCCGTAGTCGTCGCTCCAAATTCATGACCAGAAATTGAAGGGCGATGACGGTTAAACTGGTTTCGGCACCACGTGCATGAATGCGACCCAGTCCCAATTTGCGCTTGCCTTCTCCAAACTTTCCTTCGATTGCATTGCGCTGTGCGGCGTCCTGCCGCTCTTGCCGACGATCGGCGACTTCACTTTGCTCCTTCGAGGGCCTACCGAGCTTTGGGCCACTAAGGCGAATCCCAAGCTCTTTGCAATAGTTCAGATTGTCTCGATTGCGATAGATTTTGTCAGCCAAAATGACGGCGGGGTAATACCCAAATCGCTGTTTGTACGCTTCCGCCGATGCTTGCAGCGTTGTTGCCTCGTTGAAGCTGTCCCACTCAACCGTTTCGATCCAAGCGTATCCATCCACCAGACTGGCGGCGATTTTGGCGCCGAACTCCACGTTCGTTCCAGCTTTGCCTCGAACCATCGGACGGACATGCGGCTGTTGGATACTCACGATACGATCAGCGATGACGTGTATTTTCTTCTCCATCATTTCGCGCTGCTGACGGTAGAGTTCCGAGATGATCAGAAGCTGACGATAGTGTCTTTTGCTCAGCTCCGTGAGAGGCGTATGCTCCACGAGTGCTTCAATGATCCGCAGATCCCGTCCCACGTAGCCCAGTTGCTTTTTGATCGCTTTGCGGATCACCTTGCCCGATGCCTTGCGTTGTTTGGATACGCCCAGATATGATTTTCTGGCTTTCTCGCGGTATGTGCGCGGCTTCTCCATCACTCCAATATGGGGATGGTGCAGTATGTCAATGATGTCTTCGAGGATCTCACGCGCGTGATTCAGCAACCCCAAATCCGTCGGATACTTGATGTCTGCAGGTGCGCATGTCGCATCCAGCATGAGGGTCCCCTTATTCCTCACGTTCGCAGTCGGTGCTGATGCTGGTGGCAAGACATGGAACCTTTTAGCTATGTTACGGGATTTCTTAGCTGTTGCGGGAGTTTCCTCAGGAATGGTGAGGGCTTCCCCTACTTCCATGGTGAGCTGCGAGCCACCCGCATCGTTGTCGTCGTCATCACGATCTCGTTTGGACGATTTCGGTTTCGCCTCGGCCTCTCGTTCTGCTTGCAGCGCGGCTTGGGCGATCCAATCGTTCACTTCAGCCAGGATTTCCAGGCCGAGCCGTTCCCGAAAATGCGTGAGCAGGGAGTGATGAAACGGCACTTCATCGACATACGCGGTGTAGCCCAAGAAGAACTGCAAATACGGATTCTCTTGGATTTGCAAGGTCGTCTCGCGGTCGCTTAAACCAAGGCGCTCCTTGATAATGAGCGAGCCGAGAGCGATACGTGCAGGGTACGCCTTTTGGCCGATGATCGGTGACTGGAACGAGCTCACGTATTTTTCTTCTACTTTGTCCCAAGGAATGATCGACGCAAGCTGGACCCAACGATTGGTTGGATTTAATTTCCCGCCAAAGGGCAAATAGAAGTTTTCCAGCAGGTCTGCCATATCTCGATTCAACACGAACATTTTCGCTCACTCCATCTGCAAGGTTTTTTACCGATTTCCCGTATTTTCCTTGCAGATGAATTCGACAAAAGTGCCTCAAAATCCTTGTACGATAAGGATTTTTTGATTATTCAGCAAGCCCTAATTAACTCGCTGCTTCACGTTCTCAACATGTATACAAACGTTTTTGAGGCCGTTGATAGGCCGCAATATTCTTTTTCATATTCCGCTTTACGGCCGACTGCGATGTATTCCTGCCGATGCTTATGCTCCGACGAACCCCTCGGGTTCTCTCCCCTTTCCGCAACAAAAAAACGACCGTCATCGGTCGTTTGGTTATTGTATGTATGGCGGAAAGAGTGGGATTCGAACCCACGCACGGCTTGCGCCGCCTAGCTGATTTCGAGTCAGCCCCCTTGGGCCACTTGGGTACCTTTCCGCATTCCAAAAGGGACAAGTAATATAATATCACAGCCCCTCTTATAAATGCAATACCTAATTAAGCAGATTATCAAAGCCTTTGTTTGCTGGTTTCTTTACCTATTGTCCTGCTTCCGTACCGTCCGCTCCAGCCTCTTCTGATACAGCGGCAGACCTCAGCACCTTTTTTAATTTGCTCTCAAACTTCGCCCTGGGTACGAGCACACTATGTTTACACCCGACGCACTTGATCCGAATATCCATGCCCATCCGGATAATTTCCATTTCGTTCGTGCCGCATGGGTGAGGTTTCTTCATCTGTACTACATCACCAAGCTGATATTGTTTCTTTTCCATTAAGATTCCGCCTTTTCCGTCCGATGATAAGTGACGAGTCTCGGATAAGGGATATCAATCCCGTGTGACTCGAATGCCTTTTTGATTTCCGCATTCAATTGGCGCATCACCGCAAAATGAGTGTTGGGTTTACATTCGGCAGTCAGTCTCAATGTAATATCTGAAGTCCCTATCATATGAACACCAAGCACGTCAGGAGCCTTCACCATATCCACGCTATGTTCATAAAAGGCATTTGCAACTTCCTTTAATACCTTCAAAGCGGTATCGATATCCGTTTCATAGGCAACATTTACATCGATTACTGCAAGTGAATTATTAATCGAAAAGTTTGTTACCTGATTAATTGTTCCATTAGGAATAATATGAACCTCTCCCGTCCAACTTTTGATCCGGGTTACTCTCAAGCCGATTTCTTCGACTGTTCCTTTGTAGGTTCCTGTTTGTATGACATCTCCGACGGCAAATTGATCCTCAAATATAATAAAAAGCCGGTAATGACATCCTTCACCAAGCTCTGGGCTCCGAAACCGATGGCAAGTCCGACAACGCCTGCACCAGCCAGCACAGGACCCAAGTTTACATTAAATTGACTCAATATCATCAGAATCATGATGAAATTGACCACATAAGTAATGATATTCGCAGCTAATTTACCGATCGTTTTGGTTCTTCTCTGGTCAAATTGGATCGGACCCCGCGATCTTTCTCTCAACATATGCTCTAAAGCCTTATTAGCGATTTTAATAATGACCCGAGCGGCTATATAAATCAGAAATACCTTCAATAAGGTAAACAGTAATCCAGTCCATACTTCAGGATTGGAAATATAGTCCGTCAATTCCGTTCGAAGTTTTTTCCATATTTGCGGTAAATTTTCTAATGTTATTTCCTCCGTTTGAACTTCAGGATTAGATTGGTTCATTTCCTTCCCACCCTACAGATCTATCGTAACATATTTATCACCGTTTTTAAAATAAATGCCCCTGATCTCTACATTTTCTTGGCGGATAATGTCCGCTACTTGATGTAAACATTCATCCGGAAATTCCAAAGATAGGGCACATCCGGCCGTTATTTCTTTCGGAGTCGGACACATATCATTCTCAATGCCGGCATAATCGAGCAGCATCTCCGCTCTTAACGCTTGTTGAGTTGAATCAAAAGCCATCAACAGCAACGCTCTCCCGCCTTTTCCGTTTTTTTCAGACCTACGTATAATTCATTCCTATTAACCGTATACTAGTAACAGTTTTAGCCCTGATTTTTGTGTATGAACTCTTAATGGGAGGCGTAAATATGAAAATTCCTTTTCATAGAGATGCGCAAAAGACAACAAACAATGAAATTCTTAAGGTAATGCATTCAGAATCAAACAGTATCGAATTGCTCTCCGAACGCCTTTTTGCTTTTCTCCAACAAGTGCCTCCCCATCAGCCTATCGTTCTGGTTTGTGTCGGCACGGATCGTTCCACCGGCGATTCATTAGGTCCACTCGTGGGAACTCAATTAAAAAAGTATGCGATAGAAGGCCTTCATTTATTTGGAACGTTGGATCATCCGGTTCATGCAATGAACCTAAGCGAAACGCTCACCACCATAAACCAACACTTTAATAATCCGTATATTATTGCCGTCGATGCTTGTCTTGGTCAATTAACAAGCGTGGGCTGCATCCAGATCGGGCAAGGTCCGGTCAAGCCCGGTGCCGGCGTCAATAAAGAGCTTCCTCCGGTAGGAAATATGCATATTACCGGTATTGTTAACGTCGGCGGTTTTATGGAATATTTCGTGCTTCAGAATACGCGACTAAGCTTGGTCATGAATATGTCCGACATCATAGCCAAATCATTCTACACCGCTCTAACCAGTAAACTGCGGTGGAAACCTACACCTTTAGTCCGCATCGATTAATGGCTTCGATTTCTTCCGGGGACAACGTATACTTGGACTGTCCTTGCTCTATCGGCTTAGCATACATATAAGTTTGTTCCCGGCTGTGTATTCCCGTAAGCACTACCCCATCCCTCTGATCATCCAGGATCGCTATGGAGAAACTTAGATCACTTCCTCGTTCCGCGAAAGCATTGTAACGGCAAAATCCGATATGTGATTTCATATGACGCATATGTTGTCTGATTTGTTTGATTTTTTCATCAATTTCACCGTTTCTAGCCTCTTGGTCATTTAACTTTTGCTGCAGGTCGATTAATATTTGTTCAACATTGACAGCCTCCGCTCCGTTCAGCATACGTTCGTATCTTTTGCGGAGTTTATTCAGCTTCGCCCATAAGGAAACAACGATAATACTAAAAAACAATATGATGATTCCCACAAATGCTAATACAGCTTCTAACGGAATACTTGCTCCAAGTTCCCCCATGTGATGGCCCCCACATCCACACTCTTAGTTGGTATATTTCACGATTTCCTTGATCGCATAAACGAATTGATCGACTTCTTCATTCGTTGTAAAACAGCCTACACTCGCCCGAACCGCTCCACGTTCCATGGTCCCGGCCATCTCATGGGCCATAGGCGTACAATGATATCCTGCCCGAACGGCAATTTGAAACGATTGATCCAAAATAAAAGCAATCTCAGAGGAATCCGCATTTCCTATGGTAAACGAAACGATACCGGTTTTATTTTGCCCCACTTCAGGACCTAATACAGTAACGCCATCAATTTCCAATAGCCCTGACATCATTCTTTGAGTCAGCTGCCATTCCTTCTTATGAATGCTTTCAACCGTTTCCTTTTGTATGTATTTCACGCCCTCAATGAGTCCCGCTATCCCCACCGTATTTTGTGTCCCTGCCTCATATCGATCCGGCCGTACGGTAGGCTGATCAATGGCTTCCGATTGGCTCCCCGTCCCCCCATGCAGCAGCGGATCCAAATCAATATCGGGATGGATATACAACCCGCCCGTTCCTTGCGGTCCAAGAAGTCCTTTGTGGCCGGGAAAAGCCAACATATCAATCCCCATTTTTTCCACATCAATTTCTAATATCCCTGCTGTTTGCGCGGCATCCACTAATAGCTTGATTCCTCTGTCTCTGCACAGTTCTCCTATTTCTGATACAGGCAGTATGCTTCCAAGCAGGTTAGAGCTGTGACTGCAAACAACCAACTTTGTATTACCATTTATTTCCGAAACCAGATTATCAATTGCCAGATGCCCTTTCTGATCTGTTTTAATGTAAGAAATGTTTATGTTTTTCGTTTTTTTCAAATATTCCAATGGTCTTCTGACGGAGTTATGCTCTACAGCAGTACAAATGACATGATCTCCCTCATGAAGAAATCCCTTTAAGGCCAAGTTGAGAGCCATGGTTGTATTTAGTGCATAGGCAATATCGTTCGGATTTTTAATATGAAAAAGTTTGGCTAATTGCTTGCGTCCTTCAAACAGAGTGCGGCTTGCTTTTACAGCCATTTCATGACTGCCCCGGCCCGGGTTCGCAGCAAAGTGTTCCATATTGTCGTACATTGCTTTTAATACCTCCGGGGGTTTTGGCCAAGAGGAAGCTGCATGATCCAAATATATTATCGACAATTTCAATCACCCCACCTTTTCATTTTCATAAAGATAGCATACCCGAATCACCTGAGAAAATCAGGTATATAACTCAGGTATGCTATACGAAATAGCTTCATGAACTTTTCCCTTGCAGCATTTCCAACAGGCGATCCAAATCATCTTTTGAATAATATAAAATTTCAATCTTACCTTTATTGTTATTATGTTTGATTTTCACTGTAGTGCGATAAGTTTCCCTCAAGCTTTCTTCCAGCTGATTAATATAAGGATCCTTGCGTTTCGGTTTTAATTTGGTTTTTTTCTCCGTATTTTCTTCCAGCTTTTTAACTTCTTCTTCTAATTGGCGTACACTCCACTGTTCTTTAATAGTTGTATCCGCCAAGGCTTTGACGATCTTTTTATCTTTTAATCCTACAATAGCCTTTGCATGACCCATCGATAATGTTCCACGTGAAACATATTGTTTGACTTCTTCTGGCAGCTGCAATAACCGGAGAAAATTGGCAATGTGTGAACGGCTCTTTCCGACCTTCACTGACAGCTCTTCTTGCGTCATATTAAACTGATCGATCAAAGCTTGATATGCAACGGCGACTTCCATCGCATTCAAATCTTCACGCTGTACATTTTCTATTAAAGCAATTTCCATAACTTGCTGATCGGTAAATTTTCTGACAACGGCCGGGATCGTCGCCAACCCGCTGGCTTGTGAAGCACGATACCGTCGTTCGCCCGCAATGATTTCAAATCCCTTTAAAACGCTTCTTACAATAATGGGTTGAATGACTCCATGCTCTTTGATCGATGCAGCCAACTCTTGAATCGATTCATCATTAAAGTTTTTTCTCGGCTGATATGGATTCGGTCTTAATTGAGCAAGTGGAATTTCAACAACCTTATCATCTTCATTGATGTTAAGTGAGGGCAGTAACGCATCCAGCCCTTTTCCCAGTCCCGTACCTAATCGCTTACTCACAGTGCAATCACTTCCTTTGCCAACTCCATATATACCTCTGCACCCTTTGATTTCGGATCATAAGTAATAATGGACTGACCATGGCTCGGAGCTTCACTTAATCTCACATTACGGGGAATAATCGTCTGATATACTTTCTGCTGAAAGTATTTTTTCACTTCTTCAATAACCTGCATCCCCAAATTGGTTCTGGCGTCAAACATCGTTAAAAGAACGCCTTCAATTTGCAATGTCGTGTTAAGATGCTTCTGCACAAGGCGCACAGTGTTCAAAAGCTGACTTAGTCCCTCCAAAGCATAGTACTCGCATTGAATTGGAATAATGACCGAATCAGCAGCCGTTAATGAATTTACAGTTAAAATACCTAAAGATGGCGGACAATCGATCAATATGTAATCAAACATGTGTTTCACTAGCTGAAGCGATTTTTTTAAACGAACTTCTCTTGATATGGTCGGAACAAGCTCTATTTCCGCGCCGGCAAGCTGTATAGTAGCAGGAATAATTTTCAAATTTTCAATTGCCGTATCACACATGGCATCTTTGGGATGTACATCATTAATCAGAACATCATAAATGCAATATACGGCATCCGCTTTGTTGATCCCAATACCGCTTGTCGTATTGCCCTGAGGGTCAATATCAACCAACAATACCTTTTTTCCCAAAGATGCCAGAGAAGCTCCTAAGTTGACAGACGTTGTAGTTTTGCCAACCCCGCCCTTTTGGTTGGTTATGGCGATAATTTTAGCCAATGAGTTCACCTCATAAAATTAAAAACTTAAATGATTCAAAACTTTTTCGAATTCCATTTCACGAAACAATAATGAATAAATACACTAGAAAAAATTCGAATTTTTCATTTCTTTTAAGACGGTTCCAAAATAAATGTAAATAGATCGACACGACTTGACGCAATTTCAAAAAAAAGAATCATTAGAGAAGCTTAGAAACTCCCCAATGATATGTTCAGCAAAATGCCTAAAGAGAAAAACAAGCCTCCTAATGAGGCCAATCCTTTGATTATGAATTCAACGGAGTGAACTATAATTAAGAACAGCACGATGAACAATAAATGTATAATTTATTTTAGCGTTTTGGTATCCGAATGACAATTTCGTAATGATCTTCATGATCTTGTTCCGTAGTATTAATCGTTAAACCGGAAGATGAAACCATATCAACGGATTGCCTGATTGTATTTAGCGCCAATCTCACATCTTTAGAGTACGAAACCCTCTTGGCTTTGCTTTTTACTTTAGCCGATTCCTTCAAAAAAGCAATTCTCGCTTCTGTCTGTTTCACATTTAATTCTTTAGAAATGATGTCTTCCAGCACTTTAACCTGAAGTTCTTCTTGATCCAAAGAAAGCAAAGCTCTGGCATGCCGCTCCGTCACTTTACGTTCAATTAACGCTTGCTTCACCGGTTCACTCAATTGCAAAAGTCTGATTTTATTGGCAATGGTGGACTGACTTTTCCCCAGCCTTTGAGCCAAGCTTTCCTGTGTCAAACTGTGCAAATCAATTAATTGCTGATAAGCAATGGCCTCCTCAATAGCTGTTAAACCTTCACGCTGAAGATTTTCAATTAAAGCTATAGAAGCCGCTTGCGAATCATTAAAATCACGTATGATGGCAGGGATCGTTTCTAAACCCAATTTTCTCACGGCTCGCAAACGACGTTCTCCCGCAATCAATTCAAACATATTGTTCCGCATCCGAACTACAATCGGCTGAATTACGCCGTGTGTTTTAATCGTCTGACACAGTTCTTCAATCCGCTCATCATCGAATATTGTTCGAGGCTGGTATGGACTTGGAACGATCTCATGGACAGGAACATTTTTCACTTCGCTTGTTGACGCCTTATCAGCAAAACCAAACAACTTCGAGATTTGTTCCTTCATTACGATAACCACCCGATCTTTTTAACCGATATATAATATCCCTTTATTAATTAATTCTCCAGAAAAGTCTAAACTCCTGCTAGTACCGACAAAGAACTTTAGCCTATCCCTGAAAAGACATCCATTAAAATGTTCCACGTGAAACAAAATTAAATCAAAGGAGATTTTAACGGTGTACCTGCTTTTCTGGGGTATTTTTTCGGCGTCGGACCCGTTTTTGTAATAAGCACGATATGTCTGGTTGACTCTTCAACAGGAAGCTCAAAGCGATGAGTGTTCAGCCATTGACCCCTCAGTTCTCTTAAGCTGAAAGAGGCTTCCTCTATTTCGTCTTGGACCCCCTGCCCTTTCATTGCCACAAATAATCCTCCGACCGAAACAAAAGGCAAACAAAATTCATTAAGCACGGCCATACGTGCCACCGCTCTTGCCGTAACTAAATCATACTGGTCACGATGTACGGGGAGACGGGCCGCGTCTTCGGCCCGAGCATGCACACATTGAACGTCGGATAACCCTAAAAAAGACGTTACATGATTTAAAAAGTGAATCCGCTTGTTTAAAGAATCCACTATGGTGACCCGTAGATGGGGAAAAGCAATTTTCAAGGGAATACTGGGAAATCCTGCTCCTGAACCGATATCGGCTATCTTCAAATGATCCGACATAGGAACAAAAAAAGCAACAGAGAGAGAATCGTAAAAATGTTTAATATATACCTGTTCCCTCTCGATTATACCGGTCAGGTTCATTCGCTCGTTCCAATCCACCAGCTCCCTGTAATAAAGCTCAAATTGATGAAGCTGAGACTCCGATAACTGGATTCCTCTATTATTTAGCAAATCTGTAAAATTATTCAATATATTATCCATAGTTATCCTCTGGCTGCGAGTACTTTGTTATATTGCTCCAAATAAACCAGTAAGATAGAAATATCCGCAGGCGTCACGCCGGAAATTCGAGAAGCTTGCCCGATCGATATCGGCCGGATTTTGGCCAGCTTCTGCTTCGCTTCTGTTGCAAGGCCATGGACTTCTTCATAAATGATATCTTCCGGAATCCGTTTTTTCTCCATTTTACGCAGCCGTTCTACATGAGCCAATTGCTTTTCGATATAACCGCTGTATTTGACCTGGATTTCGACCTGCTCTTTCATATCTTCCGTCAGTTCATAAGGAGCCGGCGAGAGCGCATGAAGATGCTCATAAGTAACCTCCGGACGACGAAGCAGCGAAAGCATGTCGACAGAGTTATTCAAAACGGCACTCCCTAATGAGGTGAGCATCTGCTGTACCTCCGGTGTCGGCTTCACTTTCGTCGTTTTGAGGCGTTCGATCTCTTCCTCAACCTTCTTCACCTTGTCTTGGAACCGTTCATAGCGCGTTTGGGATATGAGTCCGATCTCATACCCAATGGGAGTCAGACGCAGATCGGCATTGTCATGACGAAGAAGAAGCCGGTACTCCGCGCGGGAAGTCAACAATCGGTAAGGTTCATTGGTTCCCTTCGTTACCAGATCATCGATCAAAACGCCGATATAAGCTTGGGAACGATCAAGGATCACAGGTTCTTTACCTTGAACCTTACGGGCGGCATTAATTCCAGCCATAATTCCCTGCCCCGCCGCTTCTTCATAACCGGACGTACCGTTGATTTGTCCAGCGGTGAAAAGCCCCTTCACTACCTTTGTCTCAAGAGACGGATATAACTGCGTCGGAATCACCGCATCATATTCAATCGCGTAGCCCGTCCGCATCATCTCTACCTTTTCCAGGCCAGGGATTGAACGTAGAATTCTAAGCTGAACATCCTCGGGCATACTTGTCGACAGACCCTGCACGTAATATTCTTTGGTGTTCCTTCCTTCCGGCTCCAGGAAGATTTGATGCTTCGGTTTGTCGCTGAAACGCACAATTTTGTCTTCAATCGACGGACAATATCTTGGACCCGTGCCTTCAATCGCTCCAGAAAACATTGGAGCGCGATGCAAATTATCGTTAATAATTTGATGTGTCTCTGCAGATGTATACGTTAACCAGCACGGCAGTTGATTTGGAACCTCTTCCGTCGTTTCATAAGAGAAAAATTTAGGTTTTTCATCCCCCGGCTGAATTTCGGTTTTTGAAAAATCAATGGTGTCCTTATGCACCCGCGGCGGCGTACCGGTTTTAAACCGGACCAGCTCCAGTCCGTGTTTGCGCAGACTCTCCGACAGCTTAACGGCCGGCTGCTGATTGTTCGGACCGCTCTCATACATCAGCTCGCCCATGATGATTTTGCCGCGAAGGTACGTTCCTGTCGTCAATACAACTGCCTTGCCCAGATACCGGGCTCCAGTCTTGGTGATGACTCCCTTGCATACCCCGTCCTCGACAATCAGCTCCTCCACCATCCCCTGGCGAAGCGTTAACCGTTCTTGTTTCTCCAACGTTTCTTTCATGGTATGCTGATACAGAAATTTATCGGCTTGCGCGCGCAAAGCATGAACTGCCGGACCCTTCCCGGTATTCAGCATCCGCACTTGAATATAGGTCTTATCAATGTTGCGGCCCATTTCGCCTCCAAGGGCATCAATCTCGCGCACAACATGGCCCTTGGCCGGTCCGCCGATCGAGGGATTGCAGGGCATAAACGCAATCATATCCAGATTAATCGTCAGCACCAGCGTTTCACATCCCATACGCGCTGCCGCCAAGGCCGCCTCGACGCCTGCATGGCCTGCACCGATAACAATAACATCATATTCTCCCGCTACATAACTCATCGATCCGACCTCCTAACAAGTGATCTTATTTACCTAAGCAAAACTGTGAAAAAATCTGATCTATCAAAGAATCGCTCACGGAATCTCCTATAATTTCCCCCAGGTGCTCCCAGGCGTTTCGAATATCAATCTGAATCATATCGATCGGCACGAACGATTCCGCGGCTGAATAAGCTTCCGAAAGAGCTGTCCGGGCCTGTTTCAGCAAATGAATATGCCGCGCGTTGCTTACATAAGTCAAATCGCTGGATTCAACCTGACCGCTGAAGAATAACCCTGCGATGGCTTTCTCCAAATCGGCGATGCCTTGATCCGACAACAGCGACATCCGGACGACCCGCTCTTCGCCGAACGCATCGACCAGTATATGCTGTTCCAGCTGCTGAGGCAGGTCAAGCTTGTTGATAATTGCGATCACCTGACGTCCCTTCAGCTGTTCGATCAACTGCAGCTCATCCGGCTGCAATCGCTCCGCCCCATTGAACACCAGCAGAATGAGATCGGCATCGGCCAGCGCCTGACGGGATTTCTCCACGCCAATTTTCTCAACAATATCCGATGTTTCGCGGATCCCGGCCGTATCGAGCAGTTTTAGCGGAATACCACCTACATGCACATATTCTTCCACAACATCTCTTGTCGTACCCGCAATATCGGTAACAATAGCCCTCTCTTCTTGTGCCAGAGCATTAAGCAGCGACGATTTTCCTACATTGGGGCGCCCGACGATCGCCGTAACAAGGCCCTCGCGCAAAATTTTTCCCTGTTCCGCTGTACTCAGCAGCCCGTCGATATCCGTCATCGCCTCCGAACACTTGTTTTTAATATAGGCGTTCGTCATTTCTTCTACGTCATGCTCGGGATAGTCGATATTCACTTCGATATGAGCCATCAGCTCAACCAAACGATGACGAAGCTCTTTGATTCTCTTCGATAAGGTTCCTTCGGACTGCTTCAAAGCGATTCGGAAGGCACGATCGGATTTCGCCCGGATTAAATCGATAACCGCCTCGGCCTGGGACAAATCAATTCTCCCATTGAGAAAAGCACGTTTTGTGAATTCCCCCGGCTCTGCCAGCCGAGCCCCGTTCCCCAGAAGCAGGTCCAGCACTTTCCGCACGGAGACGAATCCCCCATGGCAGCTGATCTCCACTACATCCTCTTTGGTGAAGGATCTCGGAGCCCGCATCACCGTTACCAGCGCTTCCTCCGTTCTTGCCCCGGTGTCCGGGTCCACAATATGACCGTAATGTACCGTATGCGAAGGTACTTCGCTAAGCTTCTTTTTTCCTTTAAAAATACGTTCACTGATCCGAACGGCTTCGTCTCCGCTGACGCGAATGACCGCGATCCCCCCTTCCCCCATCGGAGTGGCAATCGCCGCTATGGTATCCTGAATCATGGTTGCACCTCAATTATTTGTAAGCTTCAATACTAAAGAAAAAGCAATGAAGTCATACGAACATGACATCATTGCATGTGGTAATCAGCGTAAAACAATCACGACACGGCGATTGGGCTCATCTCCCCGGCTGAACGTGCGGACTTTCGGATGATGTTGAAGCTGCGAATGAATGATTTTACGTTCCTGAGGAGACATCGGTTCGAGAACGACTTCTTTCCTGGTACGGATGACGCGATCGGCCAAACGATCGGCAAGCTCCTGCAGTGTTTTTTTCCTTCGCTCACGGAATTGCTCGGCATCCAGCACAATGCGCAAATGCCGGTCAGAGTACCGGTTGGCTACAATGTTGACCAGATATTGCAGCGCATCAAGCGTCTGCCCTCGCCGCCCGATCAGCATGCCGAGCTCCGAGCCGTGCAGGTGCAGCTCCGTAACTTCCTTGTCCTGTTTTTGCTCAATCCGAACATCAAGCTTCATGGAACGAAACACATCCTCAAGGAACAAGACCGCTTCTTCGATCGCATCCGGAAGCAAAGTCAGTTCTACCTTCGCCTCCTTAGCCCCGAAGAGTCCGAACAAACCTTTGGCAGGCTGCTCCAGCACATTCACATGGACTCGGTTCTCGGTTGTCCCCAGCTGCTGAAGCCCGTTATTTACTGCTTCATCGATCGTTTTACCTGTTACCACGATTTTCTTCGTCATCCGATCACCCTTAACTGAAGAGTAATGAAATTATTTTTTCTTTTTCGATTTCGGTTTAGCTTCTGCCGTTGCTACAGCTGGTTGTGCTTTACCCGGCTTATATATGAAATAAGTTTGAACGATCGTGAAAATGTTACTGTAAACCCAGTATAACGGGAGGGCCGACGCAAAATTCATCGCCATGACAAAGATAAGCACCGGGAATATAATCATCAGGCTTTGCATCTGCGGAGGCGTCTGCGAAGACATCATTTTTTGCTGCAAATATGTCGTGACCGCTGCGAGCAGAGGCAATATATAATAAGGATCCTTCGTTCCAAGCTGCATCCAAAGGAAAGTATGGTCACCGATATGTCCATTGCGCATGATCGCGGCATACAAAGCAATCAGGATCGGCATCTGTATGAGGATCGGAAAACATCCGGCAAGCGGATTCACGCCTTCCTTTTGAAACAGCTTCATCGTTTCTTCCTGCTGTTTTTTGGCGTCGTCTTTGTATTTGTCTTTAATCTTCTTCAACTCGGGCTGCAATTCCTGCATCCGTTTCGAACTGCGATATTGTTTTAGCGTAAGCGGTAATATGATGAACCGGATAATAATCGTTACAACAAGAATGGACAACCCGTAAGAGCCCCAAAGCATGTGTGCAAACCAATCCAGCCCATCCGAGAGAGGACCGACAAACCACTTGTCCCAAAAGCTGTTTTCCCGGTCAATCGGCGCATTCGCCGGGCTGCATCCCGCAAGCAGTAAAAATACGAATAAAAGCGGAATGTATTTCAATAATCGACGCGTCAAAATCATATCCTCCCAGCTTCATCTTTTCCATTCTAAACTATATCATATCTTCAGGCACAAAGAAACTAATCGCTGCGTATCATCTCTCTTTACGAACCAGAAGAGACGCGCGTTTGAGCACATGAAGCACACTTTTCTCCATATCATGGTAATCCATCTCGGCAGCCGGCTTACGAGCGATGATGATCAGATCGTATCCCCCCGGAATTCGGGCTGCGTTAAGCCTTACAATCTCTTTCAACATACGCCGGATACGGTTTCGGACGACGGCGTTTCCGAGCTTTTTGCTGACCGACACCCCAAGACGAAAGGTTTCCTGCTCCGGGCGGGCTTTATAATAAAGTACAAATTGGTGGTTCGCAGTCGACTTGCCGTGGCGATAAACTTTATCGAAATATTCTCTTTTCGTCAGTCGGTTCTTTTTCTCCACGAACGCACGCTCCATTATCAGCCCCAATAGCGGCAAACTCACATGATCCTTATCCAAATCAGACGATTCCTGGTCCATAATAACAAAAAAGACCACCTATCAGTGGTCTTACGCCCTTATGCGCTCAATACTTTTCTTCCTTTTTGACGGCGAGCTGCAAGTACTTTGCGACCATTCTTCGTGCTCATTCTCTTACGGAAGCCATGTACTTTCTTGTGTTTACGGACGTTCGGTTTATATGTCGGTTTCATCTATCGTGCACCTCCTCGAAGGATTTGTTCCAATCCCAAAAATACCTTTAAACATTAAAGCACATTTTCACAATAAAAGTCAACTCGGATCCCCTCACTGCCTTCAAACAACATCTGCCAGGAAAGTTTCGGTCCATCCGCCGTCAATGACTAACATATAGAATAAATAAAAATCCAACCGGTTATCCACTTGTGAATAAAAATAATCGGAGTTTCTCCGATTTTGTCGAATTATGAACACATTATAAACAATATATAGTGCTGTTGATAAGTCATACATACAAGTTGTAGGGTATGTGGATAAATCTTAACATTTCGTTGCTTATCAGGGTCTTTTTTGATATCATGAATATGTTTTCTGTTGTGGATACGATTACTTTTCAACAACTTTATCAACAGCCTGTGGATATCTTTGTGAACAATTTACACGGCTTATGTATAATTGGGTTATCGACTTTCTGCATATTGTGGATAGTTTCGACAACTCACCGCTTTTTTTCTACAGGGTCGCGGCTTACGCCACACCGGTTATTTTTTTAAGGGAGTGAATAGATTGTGGAAAGCCATCCTAACGACCAGTGGCAGCAAGTATTATCCATATTGCAAAAAAGGGTGAGCAAACCGAGCTACGAAACGTGGCTTACCTCCACAAGAGCTGTCGTATTTAACGATACCACGGTAACGATTTGTACCCCGAACAATTTCGCGCGCGACTGGCTGGAAAACCGCTATACCAAACATATTAAAGAAGCGGTTTACGATTATACCGGCAAACAAGTCGAGCTCAAATTCATCATTGAATCCGAAGAACAGCCTGAACCGCCCAGCATATCAGCAGCATCGGCTGCTGCTCCGGCCAAAGCACATCAAGCCTCTGCTCCGGAGGAAACGTTCAGTCATATGATGAACCCGAAATATACGTTCGATACGTTCGTCATCGGTGCAGGAAACCGGTTTGCCCACGCGGCATCGCTCGCGGTTGCGGAAGCGCCGGCCAAAGCGTATAATCCGCTGTTTCTGTATGGAGGCGTGGGATTAGGCAAAACGCACCTTATGCATGCCATCGGCCACTATGTTCTTGAGCATAACCCCAGTGCACGCGTGCTCTATATCTCGTCCGAGAAATTCACGAACGAATTCATCAATGCCATCCGTGACAACCGCGGCGAAAGCTTCCGCAACAAATACCGCAATATCGATGTACTGCTTATAGATGATATTCAGTTCCTAGCCGGAAAAGAACAAACGCAAGAGGAATTTTTCCACACGTTCAACGCTTTGCATGAAGAACGCAAGCAGATCATCATTTCCAGCGATCGGCCGCCCAAGGAGATTCCGACGCTTGAAGAGCGTCTCCGCTCACGCTTTGAATGGGGTCTGATCACCGATATTCAGCCTCCGGACCTGGAGACGCGGATTGCGATATTGCGCAAAAAGGCGAAAGCTGAAAATCTCGACATTCCCAATGAAGCCATGGTTTACATCGCCAATCAGATCGATTCGAACATTCGGGAGCTGGAAGGCGCATTAATCCGTGTGGTGGCTTACTCTTCTTTAATTAACGAGGACATTACATCGCATTTGGCCGCCGAAGCGCTGAAGGACATTATTCCAAGCAGCCGTCCAAGAGTGATTACGATACAGGATATCCAACAAAAGGTCGGCGAATTCTACGGCATGAAAATCGAGGATTTCAAAGCGCGTAAACGGACCAAAACCGTAGCTTTTCCAAGACAAATTGCCATGTACCTGGCTCGGGAGATGACGGATTTCTCACTGCCGAAGATCGGGGAGGCATTCGGTGGACGAGATCATACGACGGTTATTCATGCGCATGAGAAAATAAGCGAAGCACTGAAAGTAGATCAGGAATTATTCAAAATCATTCAGAACATTACAGAAAAAATCAGAAACGTAACGATGTAAACGGGAAACGATGCGATGAACGTCTTATCCACAGCTGCATAAAAGAAGGCCTATGCACAATCTTATACACATGTGGATAGGCCTTCTTTTTGCCTTATTCACTCACATATCCACATATCCCGGCTCCCTACTACTATTACTAATTAAAAAAAAAATGTAATATAGAAGTATATGCCCATCGTTTCCCGATTAGAACCAGTAGGAGTGACATACATGAAATTAACGGTACTGAAGCAATATTTGAATGAATCCATCGGTCACGTTTCTAAAGCCATCTCAAGCAGAACGACCATTCCCATCTTAAACGGGATCAAAATAGACGTCGATTCCAGCGGAATGATACTGACAGCCAGCGATACCGATATTTCGATCCAAAGCTTTATTCCTGCCGAGGATAATGAAATACAGGTCATTGATCTTAAACAATCCGGCAGCGTTGTCCTTCCTTCCAAATTTTTTGTGGAGATTATACGTAAACTGCCGGCGCAGCAGGTAGAAATTGAGGTTAAAGACCATTTTCAAACGACGATTCGTTCGGGTTCATCGGAAATTCAGCTTGTGGGTCTCGATCCGGAGGAATATCCGATTATGCCCGGCATCGAGGAGAATAAACGGATCCAAATTCCTAGCGACCTGCTGAAAACGATGATCAAGCAAACTTCGTTTGCCGTTTCAACGAATGAAGCTACTCCCGTGCTCACTGGAATTTTATGGACCATTACAGACGGAAAACTGAAATTCACCGCATGTGACCGTCACCGGTTAGCGAGCCGCGAAACGAATATCGATACGGAAGAAGGCATGACGCTTAACAATGTAACCATTTCCGGAAAAACGTTAAACGAGCTTGCCAAAATATTACCGGACCAGAACACGCTGATCGATGTCGTTTTTGCCGAAAATCAAGTGCTGTTCCAAATCAATTCCATCTTGTTTTATACCCGGATTCTAGAAGGGACATATCCGGATACGTCGAAGCTCATTCCGCAATTCTATCAAACGGAAATTGTCGTCAATACGAATGAATTGATCGATGCGATTGACCGCGCCTACCTCCTATCCAGAGAGGACAAAAGCAACATCGTCAAGCTGATGATGCTTGAGGACCAATCAATCGAGATTTCTTCTACCTCTTCTGAGCTTGGAAAAGTGACCGAAGAGTTGATGACTTCAAGCATGAAGGGGGAACTGCTGCGCATTTCCTTTAACTCCAAATATATGCTCGATGCCTTAAAGGTCATGGACAGCGAACAGATTCATATCGGCTTTACCGGCGCTATGCAGCCGATTATCATCAGGCCGAATGAGAACTCCAGCCTGCTGCAGCTGATCCTGCCCTACCGGACTACGGGCTAGAAAGAAGGATAATCCGTATGAAAAAAGTGGGCATAAGCACGGACTATATAACCCTTGGTCAATTTTTGAAGCTGGCCGATTGCATTTCTACCGGAGGTCAGGCCAAAAGTTTTCTTCAGGAAACCGAAATCTTTGTCAATGGAGAACCGGAACATCGACGGGGCCGCAAGCTGGTTCCGGGCGATATCATTAAGGTGGCGGGCTGCGGCGAGTTTCAGGTCGATGGGCCGACATAACCGCCGACTTTGGCAGAAGGCTTTGTTCGGCAAAGCCCCGCGATTGCTTATGAAGCAGGCTTTGCTACGCAAAGCACTCAGGAGGAACCGTCTTGCAATTAAAAAGGCTGTTAGTGCAGCATTATCGCAATTACGAGCAGGTCGAATTCCAAACCGACCGGATGGTGAACATCATCGTTGGACCGAATGCACAGGGAAAAACGAATTTGCTGGAATCGATTTTCGTGCTCGCGCTTACCAAGAGCCATCGGACCAACCAGGATAAAGAGCTGATTCGCTGGAACGAAAAAAAGGCCAGTTTACATGCGGAGATTGAAAAACGGTATGGTACGCTGCAATTGGATCTGATCATATCGCAGCAAGGCAAACGTGCCAAAATCAATGGGCTGGAGCAAAAAAGACTTAGCCACTTTATAGGAGCTTTGAACGTTGTCATGTTTGCGCCTGAGGATTTAGAGATCGTCAAAGGGTCTCCAAGCGTCCGCCGACGTTTTCTCGATATGGAAATCGGACAGGTGCATCCTGCGTATTTATACGATCTCTCCCAGTACAACAAAGTACTGCAGCAGCGGAACAATTACTTGAAGCAGCTGTTCTCATCCTCCGGCGACGCTCCCCTTCTTGAAGTTTGGAATGAGCAGCTTGCTCAATTTGGTATTAAAATAATGAAAAAACGTCAAAGCTTTATAAAGAAGCTGCAAATATGGGCGGAAAAGATACATGCCGGCATCACCAATGGCATGGAACGGCTTCGAATTGAGTATGACAGTGCCTTTGCCAACGCTCTTGAAGAAGAAGAAGCTGTCTTATTTGACCGATTTATGATAAAGTTATCACAGGTGAAGGATCAGGAAATCCGCCGCGGCGTCACGCTGGTAGGACCGCACCGCGACGATCTCCGCTTTTACATTAATGATAAAGAGGTACAAACGTTCGGTTCCCAGGGGCAGCAGCGAACAACGGCCCTTTCGCTTAAACTGGCCGAAATCGAGCTCATCTGCGAAGAAGTCGGGGAATATCCCCTGCTTTTGCTCGACGATGTGTTGTCAGAGCTTGACCGATATCGTCAAACCCAGCTTATTGAGACGTTCCAACGGAAGGTGCAAACCTTCATTACGACAACCGGCATTGAAAGCATAGATTTGTCAAAACTGGAAAACGCTTCTGTCATCCATGTTCGAGACGGAAGCTTAACATAAATGGATTGCCATCGTTTTGCCGGGAAGGAGTGGGTCAGCATGTTCATTCATTTGGGCGGCGAAAAAATTATTCGCGCATCGGAGCTTGTCGCCATTTTTGACCTGTCGATCGAGAAATCTTCCAAAATATCCAAGCAATTTGTCACCTATGCCAATAAGGAAAAGCGCGTGGAAGTGATTGGCGACGAGGAAAGCAAATCCCTTGTTGTGACACATACAAAAGTCTATTACTCTCCGATATCGTCCATGACTTTGAAAAAACGGGCGCATCATTTGTTAACGAACTAGAGACCATGTCGCTCCGCGATTTCATCAGCTAGTTGAACATAATAAATGAGATTTCCTCCTTGACAGCGCATGTTCAGGAGAGATTTACTCTTTTTACTACGGAAAAGTGGGTGTCTGCATGTCTGTAAATCCAGGTACAAGCTATGATGAAAGTCAAATTCAGGTGCTTGAAGGTCTAGAGGCGGTTCGCAAACGACCGGGGATGTACATCGGATCCACGAGTAGCCGAGGCCTTCATCACTTGGTATGGGAAGTCGTCGATAATAGTATCGACGAAGCACTAGCCGGATATTGCACGAAAATTGATGTGATTGTTCATCGGGACAACAGCGTAACGGTTATTGATAACGGGCGCGGCATCCCGGTCGGGGAGCATCCGAAGCTCAAGCGTCCGACCTTGGAGGTCGTGCTTACCGTGCTTCATGCAGGCGGCAAATTCGGCGGTGAGGGTTACAAAGTATCCGGCGGTTTGCACGGTGTAGGCGTATCTGTCGTGAACGCTTTGTCCAAGAAATTGATTGTCCGGGTGAAACGCGACGGTAAAATCCATGAACAAGAATTCAGCTGCGGTATTCCCCAGTATGACGTAAGGATTGTCGGGGAGACGGAGGAAACCGGAACGCAGGTGACGTTCTGGCCCGATGAAGAAATATTCACGGAAACAACCGAATACGATTTCGATACGCTTCAATCCCGTATCCGGGAGCTTGCATTCTTGAATAAAGGGATCGAAATTACGCTGACGGATGAGCGTTCGAATGAGTCCCACACGTTCAAATACGAAGGAGGGATCGTCTCCTTTGTTGAATATTTGAACCGTACGCGGGAAGCTTTGCACCAGCCTCCGATCTACGTCGAAGGAGATAAAGACAATATTCATGTCGAAGTCGCCCTTCAGTATAACGACAGCTATACGGAGAACATTTATTCGTTTGCGAATAATATCAATACGCATGAGGGCGGTACACACGAATCCGGATTCAAAAGTGCGCTTACACGAGTTTTAAACGATTATGCCCGTAAAAACAATGCGATTAAGGATAACGATGCCAATCTGTCCGGCGATGACGTGCGCGAAGGCTTGACAGCCATTATTTCGGTCAAGATTCCGGATCCGCAATTTGAGGGCCAGACGAAGACGAAGCTCGGGAACAGCGAGGTTCGCGGTATCGTGGAATCGCTTTTTGCGGAGAAGCTCCAGGAGTTCCTGGATGAGAATCCGTCCATTGCAAAAAAAATCGTAGAAAAAGGCGTACAGGCGCAAAGAGCCCGCGAAGCGGCAAGAAAAGCGAGAGAGCTGACGCGCCGCAAAAGCGCCCTTGAAGTGAGCTCTTTGCCTGGCAAGCTGGCCGATTGTTCTTCTAAGGATGCTTCCATCAGCGAAGTGTACATCGTCGAAGGGGACTCCGCCGGCGGCTCGGCCAAGCAAGGACGCGACCGGCATTTTCAGGCGATCCTGCCGCTACGCGGCAAGATTCTCAACGTGGAAAAAGCGCGGCTGGACAAAATTTTATCCAATGCGGAAATTCGCGCGATCATTACGGCGCTTGGCACAGGGATCGGCGATGATTTCGACATTTCAAAAGCGCGGTACCATAAAATCATTATTATGACGGATGCCGACGTCGATGGAGCGCACATTCGGACGCTGCTTCTCACCTTCTTCTACCGCTACATGCGGAGACTGATCGAGGTTGGATATGTCTACATCGCACAGCCGCCGCTTTACAAGCTTGAGCGGAACAAAACGGTACGTTATGCCTACAATGACAAACAGCGGGAAGCCATTATGGCTGAATTTGGGGAAGGCGCTAAAGTGAATGTACAGCGGTACAAGGGGCTTGGAGAAATGAATCCGGGCCAGCTGTGGGAGACGACGATGGACCCGGAGAGCCGTACCTTGCTGCAGGTAAGCATTCAAGACGCGATCGAAGCGGACCTGGTCTTCGATACGCTGATGGGCGACAACGTTGAGCCGCGGCGTGAATTTATTCAGCAGCATGCGAAATACGTCAAAAACTTGGATATTTAATTCATCGCCATGAACCGTAGGAGGTAAAAAATCTTGTCGGAAGAATCCCGTTCACAGGTTAGAGAAATAGATATCGGCTCGGAAATGCGCACTTCCTTTATGGATTACGCGATGAGCATTATTGTCAGCCGCGCTCTGCCGGATGTCAGAGACGGTCTTAAGCCGGTGCATCGGCGTATTCTGTATGCCATGTCGGAGCTGGGCATGTCACCTGACAAACCCTATAAGAAATCGGCCAGAATCGTTGGCGAGGTCATCGGTAAATACCATCCGCACGGTGACTCTGCCGTATATGAAACCATGGTGCGCATGGCGCAGGATTTTTCGTTGCGCTATATGCTTGTCGATGGCCACGGAAATTTCGGCTCGATTGACGGCGACGCTGCCGCGGCTATGCGTTATACGGAGGCGCGGCTGTCCAAAATCGCGATGGAAATGCTTCGCGACATCAACAAAGAAACGATCGATTTTGTGCCGAACTATGACGGTGAGGAGCAGGAACCCGCCGTATTGCCGGCACGCTTTCCCAACCTGCTCGTCAACGGATTGTCCGGTATCGCCGTAGGGATGGCAACCAATATTCCGCCCCACAACCTTACGGAAGTCATCAACGGCGTTCAGCAGCTCATTGAAAATCCGGACGTGACACCGCTCGATCTGATGCAATCGATCAAAGGACCCGATTTTCCTACCGGCGGTTTTATTATGGGGCGTGAAGGAATTAAACATGCATACACCACCGGCCGCGGTTCCGTAACGATGCGAGCCAGAGCGACCATCGAGGAAACCGGCGGCAAAGCGCGAATCATCGTTCATGAACTGCCCTATCAAGTCGTCAAAGCTCGTTTAATCGAAAAAATCGCCGAGCTGGTCCGCGAGAAAAAAATCGACGGCATTACCGATTTGCGGGACGAATCGGACCGCAACGGAATGCGTATCGTTATTGAGCTGCGCCGTGACGTTAATCCGAATGTCGTACTGAACAATTTGTACAAGCAAACGGCCATGCAGTCCAATTTCGGTATCATTATGCTTGCACTGGTAAACGGTGAACCGAAGGTGCTTAATCTTCGTGATATGCTTTACCATTATCTGCAGCACCAAAAAGAAGTCATTCGCCGCCGGACAGAATTTGACCTTCGCAAAGCGGAAGCCCGTGCGCATATCTTGGAGGGCTTGCGCATTGCGCTGGATCATCTGGATGAAGTGATTACGCTGATCCGTTCATCCCGCACGACGGAAGATGCCCGTGAGGGCCTGATCAACCGCTTCGGCCTTAGCTTGGAACAGGCACAGGCGATTCTCGATATGCGTCTGCAGCGTTTAACCGGCTTGGAGCGCGAGAAAATCGAAGAAGAGTATGCTGAATTGCTCAAGAAAATTGCCGAGTACAAAGCCATCCTGGCTGACGAACAGTTGGTATTGAATATCATCAGCGAAGAGCTGAATGAAATTAAGGAAAAATTCGGTGATGAACGCCGCTCGGAGATTACGATCGGTGAAGAAAGCATCGAGGATGAAGATCTGATTCCTCAATCCGAAGTCGTGATTACGATATCGCATACTGGCTATATCAAGCGTTTGCCGGTGACTACCTACCGCAGTCAGAGACGCGGAGGCAAGGGCGTTATCGGTATGGATACGAAAGATAATGACTTCGTAGAACATTTGTTCGTAACGAATACACACCATTATCTGATGTTCTTCACGAACAAAGGAAAGGTATATCGTCTAAAAGCTTATGAAATTCCGGATCTCAGCCGTACGGCCAGAGGAACGCCGATCATCAATCTGATTCAGATCGAGCAGGGAGAAACGGTAAATGCCGTCATTCCTGTGGAAAGCTTCGAATCCGATAAATATTTGTTCTTTGCAACCAAGAACGGTTTGGTGAAGAAAACGCCTCTGGAAGACTACTCCAATATTCGGAAGGGCGGGTTGATCGCCATCACGCTCCGTGAAGACGATGACCTGATCGGAGTGAGGCTGACGGATGGAAATCAATCGATTATTATGGGTACGAAGCAAGGGATGTCCATTCATTTCCCGGAACAGGATGTTCGCCCGATGGGTCGGGGGGCTACCGGAGTGAAAGGTATTCATCTGGATGATCATGATGTCGTTATTGATATGGACGTCGTTCAAGAGGATAACAGCGTGCTTATCGTTACGTCCAAAGGCTACGGTAAACGGACTCCGGTTGAAGAGTACCGGATGCAGTCCCGCGGCGGTAAAGGCATAAAAACACTCAATGTGACGTCAAAGAACGGCCCGGTCGTCGGCTTGAAGGTTGTTCGGGAAGACGAGGATCTTATGGTCATCACTGCGCTCGGAACGATTATCCGTACAAGCATGTCGGGTATTTCCATGATGGGACGTAATACACAAGGGGTTAAACTGATCAATATCCGTGATGAGGATGAAGTGTCCACCGTAGCGCGGGTAGAGAAGAATGATGATCAGCCTGAAACAGAAGAAGACGGCGAGACGCCGGACATTACGGCAGAAGAATGACCGTCTTATGCTTCAAGGGTTAAAGAATGGGGCTTACATCCCCATTCTTTTTCGTTTAAAATATATACAAAGATAATTTTTCAGCGGAGCTGAAGGTAAAGTGAGGGAATTCCATGGCTACTGTCCCCGTTTCCCAGTTAAAATCCGGCGAGAAACTCTCTGAAGATGTGCTAACCAAATATAACAACGTTCTTCTTCGCAAAGGAAAAATCATCTCGGAGCACGATTTGGAAGTACTTCGAGCGTTTTTAATTCCTGCTGTTCAAATCGAATCCAAGAATGGACAAGCCGTTAGCTCATCGGACGAAACCGCTTTGGATGAAAAACAACAAGGGACGGTCTTGTCTTTTTACGAACATTATGAAAAAATGCTGCAGCTGATGCGGCGTGTTTATAATATTGCGAACGCCGGCGGTCAAAACTTGCCGATACTGGAGATACGCACGACATTGGAAAAGCTGATCCAGCATATTGATGATTACAATGTGCTCACATTCAGTCCAAGACATTTTCAATTGAGTGATTTTATTTATCATAACAGTATTATGGTCAGCCTTACTTCCTACAATTTGGCCAAGTGGCACGGTTTGTCTTCTAAAGATTTGATGCCGGTAGCGCTGGGCGGATTATTGCATGATATCGGGAATGCGAAGGTGGACGCGGGGATTTTGTTCAAACCGAGCGCGCTGAATGCTGCTGAAAGAGAAGATATGAAAAAGCACACGATTATCGGCTATAATCTGTTAAAAAGCGTACCTGCCATTAACGATGGAGTGAAGCTTTGCGCACTGCAGCATCATGAACGTGAAGATGGATCCGGATATCCCTTGGGTGTTCGCGGTGATAAGATTCATTTATATTCAAAAATTGTGGCCATCACCGATGTCTTTCACGCAATGAAAACCAATCGTTATCATAAGAGTGGAGCCTCTCCATATTTGGTATTGGAACAGCTTTTGAATGAATCCTTTGGTAAATTGGATCCTGCACTTGTTCAAACCTTTATCAATAAAGTAACTTCCTTCCATAACGGGACATTGGTCAAGTTGAGCGATAACCAGGTTGGAGAAATTGTCTTTTCCGACCGGTCGCACCCGACTCGCCCCTGGGTGAATGTGAACGGAAAAATCATCAATTTGATGATCGAACGCAATCTGTATATACAAGACGTGATTCAAACATAAATTTCCGGCACACTGTACTTGACTTCAGGAAGCCGCTTGTGTTAAATTAGTCTTCGTCGCTTTGGTGGCGAGGCTTTTTT